>NZ_JBLWZP010000003.1:0-420181 GCF_048266365.1 Galbibacter sp.
CGGATCATGGCTGATATCCGATTACTAGCGATTCCAGCTTCACGGAGTCGAGTTGCAGACTCCGATCCGAACTGTGACCGGTTTTATAGATTCGCTCGTGGTCACCCACTGGCTGCTCTCTGTACCGGCCATTGTAGCACGTGTGTGGCCCAGGACGTAAGGGCCGTGATGATTTGACGTCATCCCCACCTTCCTCTCGGTTTGCACCGGCAGTCCCGTTAGAGTCCCCATCATAACATGCTGGTAACTAACGGCAGGGGTTGCGCTCGTTATAGGACTTAACCTGACACCTCACGGCACGAGCTGACGACAACCATGCAGCACCTTGAAAGTCGCCCGAAGGAAAAGGTGTTTCCACCCCTGTCGACTCCCATTTAAGCCCTGGTAAGGTTCCTCGCGTATCATCGAATTAAACCACATGCTCCACCGCTTGTGCGGGCCCCCGTCAATTCCTTTGAGTTTCATTCTTGCGAACGTACTCCCCAGGTGGGATACTTATCACTTTCGCTTGGCCACCCAGCCTACCAATGCAGGCCGGACAGCTAGTATCCATCGTTTACGGCGTGGACTACCAGGGTATCTAATCCTGTTCGCTCCCCACGCTTTCGTCCATCAGCGTCAATGGTGTAGTAGTGACCTGCCTTCGCAATTGGTGTTCTGAGTAATATCTATGCATTTCACCGCTACACTACTCATTCCAGCCACTTCCTACACATTCAAGACCAACAGTATCAAAGGCAATTCTACGGTTGAGCCGCAGACTTTCACCCCTGACTTATTGGTCCGCCTACGGACCCTTTAAACCCAATGATTCCGGATAACGCTTGCATCCTCCGTATTACCGCGGCTGCTGGCACGGAGTTAGCCGATGCTTATTCATATGGTACCGTCATCAAACTACACGTAGCTCTTATTCTTCCCATATAAAAGCAGTTTACAACCCATAGGGCAGTCTTCCTGCACGCGGCATGGCTGGATCAGTCTTGCGACCATTGTCCAATATTCCTCACTGCTGCCTCCCGTAGGAGTCTGGTCCGTGTCTCAGTTCCAGTGTGGGGGATCTCCCTCTCAGGACCCCTACTTATCGTAGTCATGGTGTGCCGTTACCACACCATCTAACTAATAAGACGCATGCCCATCTTTCACCATTAAAACTTTAATTACAATACAATGCTATATCGTAATACTATAAGGTATTAATCCGAATTTCTCCGGGCTATCCCTTTGTGAAAGGTAGGTTGCATACGCGTTACTCACCCGTGCGCCGGTCTCTAAAGTAGCAAGCTACTCTATACCCCTCGACTTGCATGTGTTAGGCCTGCCGCTAGCGTTCATCCTGAGCCAGGATCAAACTCTTCATTGTTGTGTCTTTATGACGTTGTGCCTTAATCTACAATACCGAAAAATTTTACTCAAAATGATTTTACTTAATTTCTTACTAGGTTGATTCTTGTCCTGAAAATGAAACCGAAATCCCAATTCCCATTTCAAAAATCATGCTGTCAACAATATGTCAATGAACTTGTCTTCTTTTCTTAATTGCTTTGATCAACTTACGTTTTCAAAGCGGGTGCAAAAGTAAAACTTCTTTTTCTATTCGGCAAGCTTTTTTTTAAAAAAATTTTTGAACCGATTTTCATCCGATCAAAACTTCCCAAATCACCCTATCTTAAAGAACTTCCCGCTCCTCTTAACAACCAATGTTGTCCCTTAAAGCGGGTGCAAATATAGAAACTATTTCTACTCTATTCCAAATCTTTTTTGCCTTTATTTTTAAAGTATTTTTAATACGCTTGTAAACCAATCTATTACAACTCAAAATAATTCGAAAAAAGATGAAAATAGCCTGGCTCACCAACTCACTACTCCGTATACCACCAGTTTCAAACCTCCTTAACGCTATACACTACTCCGTTCTATATATAGACTACCCAATTCTATCTTTATATATAATAAGAAGAGTGATTCATTTCCCACACTACTAACCACGCCACTGAACTATAACTGGTTTACATACTATATTGATGATAGAACAAGTAACCGAAACATTAAAGAGTCTTTGCCACTGTACATATACATCTCGATATACTGGAGTCGAATAACACCAAACCTTATACTAGATCATTAGCACTCACACAATCCAACTTTGCCTGCTCTTTAATATAAAGAGAGAATAACAACTAAAACTCAACAATTAACCAAAACCAGCTCTCCTGAATCATATTATATAACACAAGAAGATCACATCAAAAAGCAATCAGAGCCAAAGATTAAAGTCCAGACCAATGTGGTATTTCTTAATCCAAGTACGTTATATTAAAAAAAGTTTATGTATTTACTCCCTTAACCTATATTAATAGTTGTATGCGTAAAGTCTTCGACTTATCTTTGCCCCCTGAAATTAAATGATTATACGAATATGATTAAGATTACTTTACCCGACGGATCGGTTAAGGAGTTCGAAAACAACAGCACTCCGATGGATGTGGCACGAAGCATTAGTGAGGGATTAGCGCGCAACGTAATTTCTGCGAGCTTTAATGGTCAAAAAGTAGAGACGACCACTCCACTAACCACCGATGGGGATCTTATTTTATATACATGGAATGATGACCAAGGTAAACAAGCCTTCTGGCATTCCAGCTCGCACATCATGGCTCAGGCTCTTGAAGAGCTATATCCTGGAGTAAAGTTAACCATCGGACCATCTATTGAAAATGGTTTCTACTATGACATCGATTTAGGAGATCGCGTACTCTCAGATAAAGATTTTCCAGCGATTGAAGCCAAAATGATGGAAATCGCTCGTGGAAAACATGAATTCAAGATGAGATCAGCAAGCAAAGCTGAAGCATTGGAATTTTACAAGAAACAAAACAACCCATTCAAGGTTGAACTTATAGAGAATCTCGAGGACGGAACTATTACATTCTGTGATCATGATACCTTTACAGATTTATGTCGTGGCGGACATATTCCAAATACTGGAATTGTCAAAGCCATTAAATTACTATCTGTAGCAGGTGCATACTGGAGAGGTGATGAGAACAAACCACAGCTAACTCGTATATATGGGATCTCCTTCCCAAAACAGAAGGAATTAAAAGAATACCTAGAGTTACTTGAAGAAGCTAAAAAGCGGGACCACAGAAAACTTGGAAAGGAATTAGAACTGTTCACCTTTTCCAGTAAGGTAGGTCAAGGCTTACCATTATGGCTTCCTAAAGGCGCAGCTTTAAGAGCACGTCTTGAAGAATTCTTAAAGAAAGCACAACAGAAAGCGGGTTATGAACAAGTTGTCACTCCTCATATCGGCCAGAAAGAGCTTTATGTAACCTCCGGCCACTATGCTAAATATGGAGAAGATAGCTTTCAGCCTATACACACTCCTAAGCAGGATGAAGAATTTTTATTGAAACCAATGAACTGTCCTCATCACTGTGAAATATACAATTCGAAACCTTGGAGCTACAAAGACCTTCCAAAGCGTTTTGCTGAGTTCGGAACAGTATACCGTTACGAACAAAGCGGTGAACTACACGGTTTAACTCGAGTACGTGGATTTACACAAGATGACGCACATATCTTCTGTACTCCAGATCAGTTAGATGAGGAATTCAAAAAGGTGATTGATTTGGTATTGTATGTTTTCGGAACTTTAGGATTCGAAAACTTCACTGCCCAGGTTTCTTTAAGAGATCCTGAAAAACCTGAGAAGTATATTGGAAGTGACGAGAATTGGAAAAAAGCTGAGCAAGCGATATTAAATGCTGCAAAAGAGAAAAATCTCAATTATGTAGTCGAGACCGGCGAGGCAGCTTTTTACGGTCCAAAATTAGACTTCATGGTTAAGGATGCTTTAGGGAGAAAGTGGCAGTTAGGAACCATTCAGGTGGACTATAATCTTCCTGAGCGTTTTGAGTTAACCTATAAAGGAAGTGATGATAAATTACATCGCCCGGTTATGATACACCGTGCACCTTTTGGTTCTATCGAAAGGTTCGTGGCTATCCTATTAGAACATACAGCAGGAAATTTCCCATTGTGGCTAATGCCGGAACAGGCTATAATATTGTCAATCAGCGAGAAATATGAAAAATATGCTGAAAAAGTTTTAAATTCATTAGAAAATAACGAAATTCGCGCCCTCGCAGATCATAGAAATGAAACGATCGGCAAGAAAATTCGTGATGCAGAAGTTAATAAGGTTCCTTATATGATCATTGTTGGCGAGCAGGAAGAAAAAGACAATACTATTTCTGTAAGAAAACATGGAGAAGGCGACTTAGGTACTATCAGTATTGAAGATTTCACGAATTTGATTAATTCAGAAATCAATCGTACATTAAAGAAGTTTGAAAATTAAGTTTAATTAAAATTTAGTAACCATAGCAATTAAAAGATTTAACAGAAACGCTCGAAGAAGAGAAGAGAAAAACCCTCATAGAATCAACGGCGAAATTCGTATACCAGAAGTGAGATTGGTTGGCGATAATGTTGAGATGGATGTTTACCCGACAAAAGCAGCCTTGAGTAAGGCTGAGGAGTTGGGTCTTGATCTCGTTGAGATTTCACCAAATGCAAAACCTCCTGTTTGTAAAATAATGGATTATAAAAAATTCCTTTATGAACAGAAGAAGCGCGACAAAGCTTTAAAGGCTAAAGCCTCTAAGGTTGTGGTAAAAGAAATACGTTTCGGTCCAAATACTGATGATCATGATTACGAGTTCAAAAAGAAACATGCTGAAAAATTCCTTAAAGAAGGAGCTAAATTAAAGGCATATGTTTTCTTTAAAGGTCGTTCGATCGTCTATAAGGATCAGGGAGAAATCCTCTTGTTGCGTTTGGCTTCCGAGCTAGAAGATCTCGGTAAAGTTGAGCAAATGCCTAAGCTAGAGGGTAAACGTATGACTATGTTTATCGCCCCTAAGAAGGTAAAATAAATTAGCAATACACAAGAAGTTACTTGGGTTCTTGCAAAAGAATCCAAGCAGAAGATAATAAGCGCGATATATATAAATAAATATTAGGAATTATGCCTAAAATGAAAACAAAATCCAGTGCCAAGAAGCGTTTCAAGCTTACCGGTTCAGGTAAAATTAAAAGAAAGCATGCTTTTAAGAGTCACATTTTGACGAAAAAATCTAAAAAGCGTAAGCTTGCCCTTACTCATTCTACTTTAGTTGATAAAGCAGATGAGTCGAGCATTAAAGAACAATTACGCTTAAAGTAGTCGTTCTTTCGGTTCAATTAATATTGTTTAACCCTGGAGTCAGGCCCATAAAAGAATTTTATACAACCAGAAATGAAAGTCATTTTTAGATACGTTATAAAATCGCCTGCTACAAAAAATTAAAATTATGCCAAGATCAGTAAATTCAGTAGCTTCAAGAGCACGAAGAAAAAAAGTGATGAAGCAAGCAAAAGGCTTCTTCGGAAGACGTAAAAACGTTTGGACGGTTGCCAAAAATGCGGTTGAAAAAGCGATGTTATATTCGTACAGAGACCGTAGAAACAAGAAAAGAACTTTCCGCGCTTTGTGGATAACCCGTATCAATGCAGGTGCCCGCTTACACGGATTGTCTTATTCACAGTTTATGGGAAAAGTAAGAGCTAATAACATCGAACTAAACCGTAAGGTATTAGCCGATTTAGCGATGAATAACCCAGAAGCTTTTAAGGCAATTGTCAATAAAGTAAAATAAACGTTTAACAATATATCCGCTTATTAAAATCCAGCTTAACAGCTGGATTTTTTTTGTTAATTTGCATCCATAACAATGCCCTTTTTACTCCTTTGGACATTCAGGTTTGCTACCAGTTCCGTCCCCCTGTTCTTCTTATAAATCAATTCTTTTCAAAGAGATTTAAATAATCTATATATGTCTTGTAATCATAACATAGGCTTAACTAATTTTAATTAAAGATTTATTACTTTTGCAAGTCAAAAAATAGATGAATATGAATTTAGCACAAGTTAAACTAGTGGTTACGGATATGGATGGTACTTTACTTAACAGCCAAGGTGAGGTGAGCAACCAGTTCTATTCCTTATTTGAACAACTTAAAGCCAATGATATTCACTTCGTAGCTGCCAGCGGCAGACAGTATTACAGCATTGTTAAAAAGTTATCACCTATAGTGGAGGACATTACTATCGTCGCAGAAAATGGTGGTATTGCTAGACGAGGAGCAAAGGAGTTACTTGTAACCCACATGGATAACCAAAGTATTCTAAAACTCATCAACTTACTTAGGACAATTAAAGATACCTATATCGTTCTTTGCGGTAAGAAATCATCTTATATAGAAACCAAAAATGAAGCTTTCATTGAACTATTCAATGAATACTATGCAACATATCAACAAGTAGATGATTTGACAAAGGTAGGTGATGATGATTTTATAAAAATTGCGGTGTACCATTTCGAGAGCTCAGAGGATTCCATATACCCTTCAGTAAAACACCTCGAGGATAAACTTCAAGTAAAGGTATCCGGTCAAAATTGGTTGGATATTTCTCATCCAAACGCTAACAAGGGATATGCCTTACAATTGCTACAGAACAAACTCGGACTTACACCAAGTCAAACCATGGTTTTCGGAGACTATAATAACGATCTAGAAATGCTAGGTTTGGCGGATTTTAGCTTTGCTATGGAGAACGCGCATCCCAATGTAAAGAAAGTTGCAAACTACACTACAAAAAGCAACGATGAAAATGGGGTTGAGCATATATTAGAACAACTGGTTGAAGCCTTAGAAACTACTAAATACCAAAAGCTGTAAGCACGACTGATCGGGAACCACCGTAATCGCGATGCTCACACAGATAAATACCCTGCCATATTCCGAGGTTTAATTTTCCATTAGTAATTGGAACGTTAACTGAACTTCCTAAAACAGAGCTTTTGATATGTGCTGGCATATCGTCTGGACCTTCGTAGGTGTGTATATAATAAGGCGCATTCTCGGGTATCATTTTATTGAAATGACTTTCAAAATCCACCCTTACGCTTGGATCCGCATTTTCGTTTATAGTTAGACTTGCCGAAGTATGCTTAATGAACACCTGTAATTGACCAATATTAATTGTTCTAAGCTCCGTGCAATTGTTCATAATTTCCTCGGTGATGATATGGAACCCTCGTTTTCGTGGCTTAAGCTGTATTTCTTTCTGTACTATTTTCACAAAGAATCTCGGTTTAAATTTAGGTTTTTTGTTTTTTCTTCCTGGCAGCTGGAAATAAAACATTGTTTAATATCAATCGGTACCCCGGTGAATTAGGATGTAATTCTAAAGCTGTCTTGGGATCCCCTACTCTATGTTGGTAATCCTCCGGGTCATGCCCACCATAGAAGGTAAAAAAACCACTTCCCTTTACTCCGTGGATATATCGAGCTTCACCATTAACCTGATTTTCCGCCATAACCAGAACCGTTGGTTTAATGGTGGACGGATCATAAGATGTTGTCTGCCCCATAAACCCTTTGACTAATACGGTATGGTTTTGACATAACATGGTAGGAACAGGGTCCCATTTAGCAGAGAACTCCATCAATGTAAAATAATCAGTATCCCTTCTAACTGTTCTTCTTTTAGATGTCATATCGATAGTAGAAAACTCATATTCTAATGGATCCCTACTCAGCACAAAGTCTTTAAAAGCAAAGGTATTATTATAGTCTAGTTTGGCTTGATAATTTGGTTCAGAGGGATCCCCGTCAAACATGGCCTCACAGATATCCACCCCTTCTGCTGCCAGCGCGATATCAAAACTATCGGTAGCAGAGCACATAGCAAACATAAACCCTCCACCGACAACATAATCCCTAATCTTTAAAGCTACAGCTAACTTTTCCTCTGATACCTTCTGGTAACCCAGCTCCTTTGCCAGTGCTTCTGCTTCTTTTTTTTCTTCAATGTACCAAGGAGTGGCACGGTAAGCTCCATAAAACTTACCATATTGACCGGTAAAATCTTCGTGATGCAGGTGTAACCAATCATACTGAAGCAGTTGGTCCCCTAATACTTCTCTGTCGTACACTACCTCATACGGAATCTCTGCATAGGTCAATACCATGGTAACGGCATCATCCCAAGGACGATTACTTTTTGGTGAGTAGACAGCAATCTTTGGCGCCTTTTCCAGGATAACTGCATCTTGATTTTTGGACGGACTACTAATTCCTTGAAGAAGCTCCTCTGCTGCTGAATCACTCAACAATTCAAAGGATACACCACGTATTTTACATTCCTTTTGGATTTGTTCATTGTCTTGGATTAAGAAAGATCCACCCCTGTAGTTAAGAAGCCATTTGACCTTTTCGTTTTTTGATAAAACCCAATAGGTGATGCCATAGGCCTTCAAATGATCCTTCTGTCCTTCCGAATCCATCGGAATTAAAATATAAGATGCCCAGAGGGAAGGCACATACAAAAACAACAAAAAAAAGAGGCATCCTAATCTTAAGACTCCTCCTTTTCTTGTATTTGATTCAATGTTATGCATCCTATTGATTTTCTAAATCAAATCCTATATCTTTTCTGTAATACATTCCCTGAAAGCTAATTTTCTCAAGATTTTTGTATGTCGTTTTCAGTGCTTCTCTGAAGTCCTCTCCATAAGATGTAACTGCTAGCACCCTACCTCCTGCACTTACCACCTCCTGATCGCGTAGCTGTGTTCCGGCGTGAAATACTACTGAACCTTCAATAGTATCCAAGCCTGTGATGACTTTACCATTTTCGTAAGCCTCAGGGTATCCTCCTGAAACACCTACCACTGTAGTAGCAGAGCGCTCATCCAGTTCCAAGGTGACAGTGTCTAGGGTACCATTTCCAACGGCTTTAAATAAGCTTACCAAGTCATTTTTTATTCTAGGAATAACAACCTCGGTTTCCGGGTCACCCATACGTACATTGTATTCTATAACAAAGGGCTCCTCCGATACCTTAATCAATCCTATAAAAACGAATCCTTTATAAGGAATGTTATCTTTCACAAATCCATCAATGGTTGGTTTTATAATTCGGTCTTCTACCTTTTGCATAAAAACGTCATCGGCAAATGGCACTGGTGAAATAGCGCCCATACCTCCGGTATTTAAACCAGTATCCCCTTCTCCGATGCGCTTGTAATCCTTTGCCGTTGGCAGAGTTAAGTAGTTTTTCCCATCAGTTAATACGAATACGCTCAACTCAATACCACTTAAAAACTCCTCAATCACAACCTTGTTGCTAGCTTGGCCAAATTTGGCATCTACCAACATATTTTTTAATTCAGTTTTGGCCTCCTCTAAGTCTGGGAGGATAAGCACACCTTTACCTGCAGCCAATCCGTCAGCTTTCAAAACATAAGGCGGTTGTAAAGTCTCTAAAAAGGCATAACCTTGCTCGAGCTCATTAGCGGTAAAACTCTTGTACGCGGCAGTAGGAATCTGATGACGATCCATGAAGTCTTTGGCAAACTCCTTGCTTCCTTCCAAAATCGCACCTGCTTTCTGAGGGCCAATAACGGGAATATCTTTTAAGGCCTCATCCTGTAAGAAGAAATCATGGATGCCATTGACAAGCGGATCTTCTGGTCCAACTACCACCAGAGAAATATCCTTAGTAGTTACAAGTTCCTTGATGTTTTGAAAATCATTTACCGAGATTGGAACATTAACTGCAAAACTAGCAGTCCCTGCATTTCCAGGAGCAACATATAGAGTACTCAACAATTCACTTTGGGCCATCTTCCAGGCAAGCGTGTGTTCCCGTCCTCCGGAACCAATAATCAGTATATTCATCAAGTTCAATTTTTGATAATTTTATTTTGTGCTGCCAAAGTTACCTAGAGCAATTACAAAAACATAATTTATTTACATAAAAAACAACCCTAGCCTCCTTTGTGATAGCGTAGTAGTCAGAGCTAAACTTTTCGATTTTCCAGCATTTTGTATTCCAAAAAACAATTAGGACGTCCTTTCAACACACAAGAACAAATCAGTTTTGTGGATTTTAGTTTAGATCAATTTCTGTCATTTGGGAATATTCTCTTATCAATCTACTATGTATTAAACCTTTTGCTTAAATTAGAGTCTAATTTACAAATCAACGCAATTGCAGGATAATATCGTCATAAAAGAGCTGAAGAGTAGTACAACTCAAGAAAAAGCTTTTAGGGACCTTGTGGAAAAATACAAGGAACGGTTGTATTGGCATATTCGTAGAATGGTGCTTGATCATGATGATGCCGATGATGTGTTGCAAAATACGTTCATAAAGGTCTATAGGAATATACAATCCTTTAAGGAGGATAGTGCGATTTACACTTGGATGTATCGCATTGCTACTAATGAGGCGCTTAGCTTTTTGCAAAAAAGAGCGAAGTTTTACGATGCTACCAGCGATGAGTTACAGATGAAAATGATAGAAAATTTGAAAGCAGACGCCTATTTTGATGGGGATGAGATTCAAATGAAATTACAAGAAGCTATAGCAACACTACCTGAAAAACAACGGTTAGTATTTAATATGAAATACTTTGAAGAATTGAAATACGAAGATATGTCCTCAATATTAGAGACCTCTGTAGGCGCTTTAAAGGCATCATATCACCATGCGGTAAAGAAAATAGAAATGCAATTAACAAAATTGTAAGCTAATAATGGAAAGGAAAGCATCAAAAAACGAAAAGGATTTTTCGGTACCTGATAACTATTTTGCTAACTTGAATAAGCGATTAGAAAATAGAATAGGCATTTCGGAGGCCATTCCAAAAGCCACTGGATTTACGATTCCTGATGGATATTTGGATGAATTTGAAAACCGTTTGTGGGACAAAATCAAACAAAAGAAATCGTCCGATAGAACCGCCAAAGTTCGATTACTCTACGCCATGAGTTCTATTGCAGCAATGCTAATCCTAGGTTTTATTCTTATGAAGCCGAAGAATTCATTTCCCACTGACCAAGGGGAAGAACTATCCACTTTTGATATCAACTCCTATATTGAGGAAGGATTTATAAATCTAAACACCTATGATCTCATCGAGACTTTCGAAGGCGTTTCTTTAGAGGACATCGAGATGACGGATCCTATCCCTAGGGAAGAAATTATTGAGTATTTAAATCAAAATAATATTGATAATTACACCCTGACAGTTGAATAAAATTAAACTAACTACAGGCGATAGACTCAATTAGGAAACGCCAATTCATAAAAAATATAGCTCGATAAAAAGAACACAATACACCATGAAAAAATATATCCTTATACTGCTATTATTCATTTTTGCTTTTGGGCATGGTTTGGCTCAAAAGAAAAATAAAAGAGATTATATTAAATCTCTCAAGATTGCCTTTATAACTGACAACCTCAATCTAACCACAGATGAGGCTCAAAAGTTCTGGCCCGTATATAACAATTACGAGGATAACAGATACACACAAGTGTACAAAGAGTACAAAGAAATAAAACACTTGTTAAGAGATAAAGAATTTGGAGAAGTATCGAATGCGCAAGCCTCCAAGACCCTCGATAGATTGATCACCATTAAAAAAAACAGTCTAGAGTTGGAGAAAAGACTCTTTGATGACCTTTCTAACTTCATGCCTTCAACAAAAATATTATATCTCAAAAAACTTGAGGATGATTTCAATCATAAACTACTCGAAAAACTAAAAAAAGAGTATCACAATAAGGAAGAAAAGTAAACTTTTAATTCGCCAACGGTATATGCATAGTGAGCTATAAATTGCTTTACTTTGCAAAAACTAAAGTCTGTGAATTATTTATCCGTTGAGAATGTCGCCAAATCCTATGGCGAGCGCATTTTATTTTCCGACATATCATTCGGGATCAATAAAGATCAAAAAATTGCTTTTATTGCCAAAAATGGAACTGGCAAAACATCACTATTGAATATCATTACCGGCGGAGACACTCCTGACAGTGGACAGGTAGTTTCTCGAAACGGTATCCGTATATCATACCTTCCGCAGGTACCTGATCTTAATGAGAATCTAAGCGTAGAAGAAACCATCTTTGCTTCGGATAACAATATCTTAAAAACGATACAACAATACGAGCATGCACTTGAAAACCCTGAAGATGCCGATGCATATCAAAAGGCTTTTGAGCAGATGGAAATTAAAAATGCTTGGGATTTTGAAACACAATACAAGCTCATATTATCGCAATTAAAGTTAGACGACCTTCATCAAAGGGTTAAAAACCTATCCGGGGGACAAAAGAAACGTTTGGCCTTGGCCACCATATTGTTAAATACCCCTGACCTGTTGGTTCTCGATGAGCCGACCAACCACCTTGATTTAGAAATGATAGAATGGTTGGAACAGTACTTTGCAAAGGAAAACATAACACTGTTCATGGTCACCCACGACCGTTACTTTTTAGAACGAGTCTGCAACGAGATCGTAGAACTTGAAAATGGCCAGATCTACCAATACAAAGGTAGCTACTCTTATTATTTAGAAAAGAAAGAAGCCCGAGTTCAGGCAGAGCAAGCCTCCGTAGACAAGGCAAAGAATTTATATTCAAAGGAATTGGATTGGATGCGAAGGCAACCCAAAGCACGTACCACCAAATCCAAGTCTCGAATTGATGACTTTTTCGTCATCAAGGAGAAGGCAAACCAGCGAAGACAAGAACACAAGGTACAATTGGAAATAAACATGGAACGTTTAGGGAGCAAGATTGTTGAGTTCCATAATGTTTCCTTATCCTTTGGTGACAAACCTATTTTAAACAAGTTTGATTATTCGTTTAAAAGAGGTGAACGCGTTGGTATTATTGGAAAGAACGGATCAGGAAAATCAAGTTTTTTAAATGTTCTAACCTCCAAATTAAAACCAGATGGCGGAAAGGTTGTCATAGGTGAAACCGTCAAGTTCGGTTACTATACACAAAATGGCATTCAATCCAAGGAAGGTCAAAAGGTGATCGACGTTATAAAGGATTATGGAGAATTCATCCCCCTAACAAAAGGGAGACAGATCTCAGCTGCACAACTACTTGAACGTTTTCTATTTGATCGTAAGAAGCAATATGATTTTGTAGAAAAATTAAGTGGTGGTGAACTTAAGCGCTTATACTTATGTACCGTCTTGATCAAGAATCCAAACTTTTTAATTCTGGATGAACCTACAAACGACCTTGATATTGTCACCTTGAACGTATTGGAGTCTTTTTTATTAGACTTCCCAGGTTGTTTAATTGTGGTATCACACGACCGTTATTTCATGGATAAAATTGTAGATCACCTATTTATTTTTAAAGGGGATGCGGAAATTGAAGATTTCCCAGGAAACTATTCAGATTACAGGAGTTATGACAACAGTATAGTTTCAGATAAAGAACCTAAAACTAATACTGGTGAAAACAGCAAAAAATCGTGGAAAAAAGAAGCCAATAGCACCCTAAGTTACGATGAGCAAAAAGAGTATAAACGTCTAGAGAGATCAATTGCTAAATTAGAAGAGGAGAAAAAAGAGATTGAAGCTGTTTTTGCTAATGAACAACTTACTGGGGAACAAGTGGATGAATATTCCATCAAATTGCAGCAGGTCATCAATGATATTGATAAGAATACGGCAAGTTGGTTTGAATTGTCCATGAAAATGGAAGAATGAATTTCAGTTTTTTTAAATGCGGTTTAGCCTTTCATATCTTAATTATTTGTGGACATCAAGCAACCAACATGGCGTGCACTCCCCTTTTGTCTATCAATTACTGACAAATGCGCTATACCGAAATACAAAGAGTCCTGAGTCTGAGTTGTTCCTACAATGGCAGAGGAAACACAATATTCGCAATCCAAGAAAAATAAAAATCATAAATCGCGCGCTGGCCTATTTAAATGATGCTTCTTTTAGCAATGCGCATACTGGAGGTTACACCGCAGATCGAACCTTATATATAAACTTAATGGAGCAATCTCATGTAGAGATTCTGCATAAGCTGATCAGCCATCCGTTTGTCATAGTGGATCATATAGACAAGCAGCATGAGAAATGGCAGAAAATATGTCACAGCCCCAATGTAACGTTGAGTATAGATTTCTACACTATTGGATTTTTGTTTTATAAACCAGGACAGCATAAAGAAAATTTTAAAATTAGAATATAATACTGTATCTTTTACTAAAGTCAAGAATTATGGAAACAAGCGTCATATGGATTATTGTCATAGCCGTTCTTTTTGTTTTGGTGTGGTTAAACCATAAACGGAACATGAAAAAACTAAGACGTCGGAGCAAACACGATTTTCACAAAGGATATCGCAACAAAAGAAACAACTAAGCTATTTTGAAAATATATACTAAAACCGGAGACAAAGGGAGTACCTCCTTATTCGGAGGAAATAGAGTTGCCAAACACCATATCCGTATTGATGCTTATGGCACTACGGATGAATTAAATTCATGGCTGGGTTTGATACGGGATCAAAACATTGATCAACGCTACAAGAGCAACCTTATCAAAATTCAAGAACACCTGTTCACTCTTGGTTCTATTTTGGCAACCCCTAAAGAGAAATTATTCTTGAAAAACGGCAAAAAACGCTTGAATATACAATGGATTGAGCAACAACATATCGAATTTCTAGAACATGATATAGATCTCATGGACCAAGGCCTTCCGCCAATGACACATTTTGTATTGCCAGGTGGTCATACCACCGTGTCATATTGTCATATTGCAAGAACTGTATGCCGTCGTGCTGAACGAAATGTGAGCCATTTAAATGAAAATGAAGCTATTGATCCATTTGTGTTGCAGTATTTGAATCGTTTGTCCGATTATTTGTTTGTATTGGCACGGAAGTTGTCTTTTGAGCTTGAAGCCGATCAAATATTATGGGCTCCTGATAAGGAAAGATGAATTATTACTAGTTTTCGTTACTAATAATTCATCAAAACATCAGAATTAGTACGTTCTTAGAAATAATATGTAAATAACACAAATTTTACTTGACTTTTTACTTTAAAAATTTATTTTTGCACAAAACTAAAATCAATAGCAAATGTATTGGACATTAGAACTCGCATCTTATTTAGACGATGCACCTTGGCCAGCCACAAAAGATGAGTTAATTGATTATGCTATTAGAACCGGAGCCCCATTAGAGGTTGTGGAGAATCTACAAGCCATGGAGGACGAGGGAGATATGTATGAATCTATTGAAGAAATTTGGCCAGATTATCCCACTGAAGAGGATTATCTCTGGAATGAGGATGAATATTAACAAACACATTAACATTATAAAGTAAAAAAGTCTCTTCAGGGGCTTTTTTTTTGCTTAATTTTGATAATACAAATCAGATAAAAATGAGTTTACTCAATTCCGTATTAAAAGCTTTTGTCGGTGATAAAGCGAAGAAGGATGTGAAAGAGTTACGTCCCCTAGTGGATGAAATTCACACCTTCGAAGCCGCACTTTCTACCTTATCACACGACGAACTGCGTAATAAAACACTAGAATTCAAAGACAAAATAAAAGCTTCAAGAGCAGATATTGACCAGAGAATTACAGAATTAAAAGCAGAAGCAGAAGCTTCTAACGATATCGACAGAAATGAAGATATTTATACCGAGGTAGACAGCCTTAAGGTAAAAGGATACGAGGTTACTGAAAAAATACTCTCGGAAATTCTGCCTGAAGCCTTTGCGGTAGTAAAAGAAACAGCAAAACGCTTTACAAATAATACGACTATAACGGTAACGGCAAGCGAATTCGACAGAACCTTATCTGCATCTAAAGATTATGTGACTTTAGAAGGCGACAATGCAGTATGGAAAAATTCTTGGGATGCCGCTGGTAAAGAAGTAACATGGGACATGGTCCATTACGATGTTCAGCTCGTAGGAGGTATCGCACTTCACCAAGGTAAAATTGCAGAGATGCATACAGGTGAAGGTAAAACATTGGTTGCAACCTTACCTGTATACCTTAACGCCTTAACTGGTAATGGTGTTCACCTTGTAACGGTGAACGACTATCTTGCACGTCGTGATAGTGCTTGGATGGGGCCTCTATTTGAATTCCACGGTTTGTCTATCGATTGTATCGATAATCACAAACCAGGATCTGTAGGCAGAAGTAAGGCCTATCAAGCAGACATCACTTACGGTACTAATAACGAGTATGGATTTGACTACCTTAGAGATAATATGTCACACACTCCAGACGACTTAGTACAACGCGAACATAACTACGCTATCGTGGATGAGGTGGATTCCGTACTTGTGGATGACGCTCGTACTCCACTTATTATTTCTGGTCCGGTTCCACAAGGAGATCGTCATGAATTTAATGAGCTAAAACCTAAGGTCAGCGATATAGTTGCCAAACAAAGACACTATCTTAATGGTGTTTTGGCAGAGGCCAAAAAGCTCATTGCTGAAGGCAACACCAAAGAGGGGGGAATCCAACTACTACGTGTACACAGAGGATTACCTAAAAATAAAGCATTGATTAAGTTTTTAAGTGAGGAAGGAATCAAACAACTTCTCCAGAAAACTGAAAATCATTATATGCAAGATAACAATCGTGAGATGCCAGTTATTGACCACGAATTATGGTTTGTTATCGACGAAAAAAACAATCAGATTGAATTAACCGACAGAGGTATTGAATACCTTTCAGGAGACGCAGATCCAGAATTCTTTGTAATGCCTGATATCGGAACAGAAATTGCACAGATTGAGAAAAAAGGACTACCGGTAGAAGAAGAAGCTGAACTTAAAGAAGTACTATTCAAAGACTTCTCTATAAAGAGCGAGCGTATTCACACCATGAATCAATTGCTCAAGGCTTATACTCTTTTTGAAAAAGATGTAGAGTACGTGGTCATGGAAAACAAAGTAATGATTGTTGATGAGCAGACAGGCCGTATCATGGATGGTCGTCGTTACTCTGACGGATTACACCAGGCTATTGAAGCTAAGGAAAACGTTAAGATTGAAGCTGCCACACAAACCTTTGCATCGGTAACCCTTCAGAATTACTTCAGAATGTACAAAAAGCTTTCTGGTATGACTGGTACTGCAATTACAGAGGCTGGAGAGTTTTGGGAAATCTATAAATTAGATGTTGTTGAAATTCCAACAAACAGACCTATTGCTCGTGATGACAAACAAGATCTTATTTACAAAACTAAGAGAGAAAAATACAATGCGGTTATAGCGGATGTCGTTAAACTCGTTGGAGAAGGAAGGCCTGTCCTAGTTGGTACAACTTCCGTTGAAATTTCTGAGCTACTTTCCAAAATGCTCACCTTTAACAAAATCCCACACAATGTCCTCAATGCTAAAATGCACAAGAAAGAGGCAGATGTTGTGGCAGAGGCTGGAAATCCAGGTGTGGTTACCATTGCTACCAATATGGCTGGTAGGGGTACTGACATTAAGTTGATTAAGGCCGTTAAAGATGCCGGCGGATTGGCTATTATCGGAACAGAAAGACACGATTCTAGACGTGTGGACAGGCAGTTAAGAGGTCGTTCCGGTCGTCAAGGGGATCCGGGAAGCTCTCAGTTCTATGTTTCCTTGGAAGATAACCTTATGCGTTTGTTCGGCTCTGATAGAGTAGCTAAAATGATGGACCGTATGGGACTTGAAGATGGAGAGGTTATCCAACATTCTATGATGACCAAGTCCATCGAGCGTGCTCAGAAAAAAGTAGAAGAAAATAACTTTGGTGTTCGTAAGCGTCTGTTAGAATACGATGATGTCATGAATGCACAAAGGGAGGTTGTTTACAAGCGAAGAAGGCACGCCCTACAAGGTGAAAGACTTAAAGTTGATATTGCCAATATGGTTTATGATACCACTGAGGCCATCGTTGAGACCAATAAGTTAGCAGGTGATTATAAAAACTTTGAATTTGAACTTATCAAATTCTTCTCAATAACCTCTCCGGTTTCAGAGGATGATTTTAAAAATAAATCTGCCAAGGACATTACAGACATCGTATATAAAGCAGCACTAGAATACTACCAGAATAAGGTAGAACGCAATGCAAAAACTGCCTTTCCGGTAATCAAAAATGTTTATGAAAATCAAAATAATCGTTTCGAGAGAATTGTAGTTCCTTTTACCGATGGTATTAAGACCTTAAAAGTTGTGACCAACCTTAAAGATGCTTATGAGTCTGAAGGTAAAAAATTGGTAGCTGATTTTGAGAAAAACATTACCCTTGCAATCATTGATGAGGCTTGGAAAACGCACCTGAGAAAAATGGATGAATTGAAACAGTCAGTTCAGCTTGCTGTTCACGAACAAAAGGATCCATTACTAATCTATAAATTTGAGGCCTTTGAGCTTTTCAAAACAATGATAGACAATGTCAACAGAGAAGTTATCTCTTTCTTATACAAGGGAGAATTGCCAACTGAGGACACTGAAAATATCCAAGAAGCTCAAGAGGTTAAGAAAAAAGAAAATTACCAAACCTCTAAGGAAGAAATTCCCAACAGCGACGAATTGGCAGCTCAAAACAGAGCAGCTGGACAAAATCAACAGCGAGCTCAAATTACTGAGACCATCGTAAGAGAGCGTCCAAAAATCAATAGAAATGATCGGGTTACACTTAAAAACGTAGTTACCGGTGAAAATAAAAGCATGAAATTCAAACAAGCAGAACCCCTACTCACTAAAGGAGAATGGGTGTTGGTTGAAGATTAATCCACAAATTAAGAATATCAGCAGAAGCAGTAGATAAATTAACGTCTACTGCTTTTTTTTTTGAAAAAAATGGATAACTTTAACTTATGAATACATCAACCATATATAATAGTAGATCTTGAAGTTAACCAACTTTGTTTTTGAATAATTATCTCAAAATTCCCCTCCCTCCCAAACCTTAGTTAGCATCAAATTACAAGTTAAGATACACTTCACTGTAGTCTGCTCGGTAATCTGATAAACTACCCAACCATACTTAGCGATGGAATGGGTATTAAAACTGAATAAACATAAGCAATTGTGCAACACACAGCATTCGATTTTCTGACGCGCCTTACAGCGCGTCCAAGATTAGCTATAGCATGAATCATCAAAGTGGCTAGCTTCCATCTTGGTTTGAAAGTACAATGTGGACTGCTGATCGGTAGGCAAAAGGTTGATTTATGATTACAGAACAAAAAAAGAAAGCTATTAACAAAGGGAACGCTGCTTCCCTCCCATCCACCAAAGATGAATGGGTTTCCGCAGTATATTTATGAACAAAAGACCTCAATTTTATTCTGAAAGACATAAAGAGAAAATCGATCTTATCGTAAAAATGAATTATTTCGCCTCAGTGACAATGATTAGTTTTGCTTTGGTGTTTTATTTTTTCTTAGACATCAAAAAAGTAATACCTCACATACTTATTACTTACGGTATCTTGAACGTGGCTAATAGTCTTCTATTTGCCAAGCACAAAAACTTACATGCCTCTTATCTGATCAGTACAACTCTAGGTATTATCGGAGCCATTCTAGTAAGCTTATATAGTGGAGGAATTCGAAGTCCGTTTATCTTTATCTTGGTACTTATTGTTTTTTCAGGATATGTATCCACAAGGAACTATGGCAAGTTTCATTTGTATTTAATTTTAGTGGTGATTCTTGCAATTTACATCAGTCCATATATCGGCATAGATTTTCCTGTCATGGTTCCAAAAGACTCAAGGTCAGAATTCAGTTTATTAGTCATCCTGTTTTGTCTTTATATATCCGGAGACATTTTTGGACGCATGTTACTTGGAAATTATAATAAACTATACCACTCCAAACGTGAGATAGAAAAGAAAAATCATGAAAAAGAATTGTTGCTCAAAGAGATTCATCACAGGGTAAAAAACAATCTTCAAACCATTTCTAGTTTACTGAACATGCAGGCTAGAGCTACAGATAACCAGGAAATAAAATCGATCTTACACAGTAATCACAACCGTGTCTTTTCCATGGCGATGGTTCATGAAATGCTATATGCTCATGAGGACCTCTCGAAGATCGATTACCAGAATTATGTAGAACAACTCTGTAATTTCCAGATTGGATCTTTCAAAAAATCCGATGAGGATATACAATACAACATCAACATCAAAAGTATTAAGCTCAATATCGAGACTGCTGTTCCGCTGAGTCTATTGATTAGCGAATTGATTACCAATTCCCTAAAACATGCATTTCCAAATACCGATAAGGGTATCATCAAAATAAGTATAGAAAAGACTGACCCTGTTTATTTCTTGCTCACCTACTCTGACACCGGAATAGGAATGGATACAGCCACTATTCAAAGTGAATCGCAAACCATGGGCGTAAAACTTATTGAGAAATTAGCGCGGCAACTCCGAGGAACTTTAAAATTAGCAGATAGCAAAAATGGCACTACTTTTTTAGTGAAGTTCAAAGAAATTTAAAGACGATTGATTTGGTGTTTCAAATAAGCAACCTGCACTAGGACTAGCAATCCAAAGGCCATAATCCCATATAAAAATGTCTTGGGTATACGACTGGAAATATGATCCATGTAGCCTGTAAAATCAGCTAGTACTCCTGAAAACTCCCATACTCCTTTTGCCAGCGGTAACAGTCCAATTGCTATGCAAAAACCTAATACAAACACTCCAATGGCTAGTTTTGATTTTTTGGTTAAAAGTCCTTTCACTGGCCTGTAGGTATTCTTAGCCAAAATGGCATGCATTATATTTTGCTTCAAACGCTCTGGTGGGGTTTCCAATCCAGCTTTACGAATGACTATATCACTGAGTTTATCCAACTCATGTTCCTGGTGTTCACTCATCCTTTTCTATTTTCAAATTCAACATGATCTTTTAATAATAGGTAAAGACTTTTTCGTGCTCGAAATAGGTTTACCTTAACTGCACTTATATTTATTGCTACGATCTCAGCGATCTCCTTTAAAGATTGACTCTCATAATAATACAACGTTATAATTGTCTGTTGCTTCGGATTTAGAGTTTGAATCGCTCTTTTTATCAATTTACTTGTATCCTCTTCCATTAACTGATCCAAAATACCAGTTATATCTGATATTCCTTTAAAATCTCGAACCTCCATAGTTTGGGTATCCAGAGATCTCTTTTGACTTCTAATAGCATCCAGAGCACTGTGATATACAATGCGATACAGCCAGGTGGAGAACTTCGAATCACCTTTAAAAGTGGGCAGACGATCATAGCACTTGATGAATGCCTCCTGCACAATATCCTCAGCGTCTTCCCTATTTTGTACAATACGCACCGCTATGGTATATGCCATATGCTGGTAGGTATCCACAAAATACGAGAATGCTTCAACATCTCCACTTAATATCCTATTGAGATAAATATGTTCTTTCTGGTTAGTCATTCTATTGTAAGACGCCAATCTTTTGTGAAAGGTTACATGTGAAGTTAGATATTACAGTGACTATTCAATTATAATTTTATAAAATTTTTGTAACCCATTTTGAAACATTGACGTCATATGTGCAAACAATCAATTAAAAAACACAATTATGGAAGCCGTTATTGTAGTAGCAATTATTTTTGGAACAATTTTAGGGATAGTGTATTTGTGCATATCAGCACGGAACAAAGAACGTTTATCACTGATAGAAAAAGGAGCAGATGCCTCCATATTCTATTCACCTCACAAAAGAAGTGTTCCAATTTGGAAAATAATTCTAGTGAACTTATCACTAGTGTTAATTGGAATTGGACTCGGTGTTTTTATGGCTGGAATCATGGACAGGATATTAAATATTGATCGCTCCATTGCCTACCCTGGCAGTATATTTCTCATCTCTGGAATTGGATTACTAACAGGATTCAATATCTCTAAGAAATTAAAGGATTGATGCTAAGCCACAACCACTCTTATTAAGACAAATCAATGGGAAGAAAGTTCAAATTCAATGGATGGATAACTCCTTTGAATTTGAACTTTATAAGCCCATTTGAAATTTTCTCTACAGGTATTTTGTATTTTCGTTGTTTGTAAATTTTCAACAAGTACATTAAACAATGGAGACACATTCGATTTCAAATAAATATCTAAAACTTACCACTATAGATTATGGAGCAACCGTCCATCAATTAATTTTCAAGGATCAAAATGGAAATGATATCAATGTGGTTCAAAGCTATAAGGACTTAGATAGCTATATCCATAATGCACCATACCTAGGCGCCTCTGTTGGACGCTATGCTGGACGTCTTAATCCAAATGGCTTTTCTATAAATGGGCAGCACTATGCTCTTTATACCGATAATCAGGCACACTTGCATGGAGGAAGAGAAGGCTTTTCTTTTAAAACCTGGAAACTTGAAGAAATTACTCAAGGAGAAAACCCTCATATCACATACTCCTATTTTAGCGAAGATATGGAGGAAGGCTATCCTGGAGCCTTAGAGGTTTTTTGCACATACACTTTAAAGGATAACCAGCTGTTAATCTCTTATACGGCTAAATCTGACAAAGACACCGTGGTTAATCTAACCAATCATAATTACTACAATTTAAACGGTAATGGTAGTATCATGGATCATGAGCTGCGTTTACATGCCGATAGAATATTAGAGAAAAGCCTAACAGCAGTTCCCTCCGGAAGTTTTAAGGAGGTCAAGCAGACTCATTACGATTTTAGGGCCACTACCATTATTAAAAAGCAATTAGAGATTGCCGGAATTGATGATACTTATGTCGTAAATCAGAATAAGCCTCTAGCTGTATTGTATGCACCGAAAACTGGAATACAGATGAAAATAAGCTCCAATCAACCTGCAGTAGTGATTTATACCCCGCCTACATTGGATGAGCAGTTACTACTCAATCAACCGGTTTCTGAGTATCCAGCCATATGTTTTGAAACTCAAAATTTCCCTGATGCACCAAATCACGCTCAATTTCCTTCTGCGTTACTAAAAAGTGGTGATTTGTATTCTAACGAAAGTGTTTTTGAATTCAGCATCAAATAATAAAAAAATAGTCTTTAAGTAATAATAAACAAAACCTTATGCGTTAGATTACCATAAGGTTTTGTTTATTATATTATGTTGACTTTTAAACTTTGGTTAAACCATTAAATTTAAAGTAACGTCTATATTTTCCGAAGTTGCTCTGGAATAAGGACATACTTCATGAGCCTCATTGATGAGCTTCTCTCCCATGTCATCATCCACCCCTGGCAAGGTAACGTCGAGTGTCACTTCTAAAAGAAACCCTCCTAGATCTGGGTGTTTTCCAATACCAACGGTTGCTTGAACTTGGAAGTCATCACTGAGTTCAACATTGTTCTCCTTAGCGACAAATTGCAGTGCGCTGCCAAAACAAGCGGAATAACCCGCAGCAAACAATTGTTCTGGATTGGTAAATTCCCCGCCCTTTCCACCTAGGCCCTTAGGGAGTTCCAGTTTCATATCGATGATCCCGTCATCGCTTTTCACGTGTCCAGCTCTACCACCAGTTGTCGTGGCTACTGCTTGATATAATGCCTTCATTTTTAAATTGTATTTGATTATTTCATGTAAGTTACCTTTATTCCTTCAAAATGTATGCTATTAAATATTAAATTTGTAATAAATATTTGCTTTGGCAACAAACAATTCACAGGATTCATTTAAAGACAATACACCAGAAAAACCCTTAACCTCAAGGACAAAATCATCGGTGGTAGCACAATTTAAGTCCAGGCGAAAATCTGAATTTGATGTGGATGCATTATGTGATTCTCTTTTAGCCGGAAATATTACTGCCCTTAGTAAAGCCATTACCCTGATCGAAAGTACCAAAGCAGAACATCGGCCGTTGGCTCATCAGGTATTGCAAAAGTGTCTACCTTACAGCAATAAATCTGTTAGGATTGGGATCACAGGAGTGCCTGGTGTTGGAAAAAGCAGCTTTATTGAAGCCTTAGGATGTTTAATGGCAAGTAAAACTAATAAGGTTGCGGTCTTGGCTGTTGACCCAAGTAGCTCCATATCAATGGGTAGTGTTTTAGGAGATAAAACTCGAATGCAAGAATTGTCTAAACATCCAGATGTTTATATTCGCCCATCAGCTGCAGGAAGTACCCTGGGAGGTGTTGCTCGAAAAACACGGGAAACCATTCTGCTTTGTGAAGCATTCGGATTCCAAACCATCATTATTGAAACCGTAGGTGTGGGACAAAGTGAAACTGTAGTACATAGCATGGTTGACTTTTTCCTAGTCCTAAAACTCTCTGGAGCCGGAGATGAACTACAAGGTATCAAAAGAGGTATCATAGAACTTGCGGATTCTATTGTCATCAACAAGGCTGATGGTGATAACTTGCAAAGGGCAAAAATTGCCAAGGCTGATTTCAGTAGAGCCTTGAAACTTTACCCGCCCAAAGAAATGGGTTGGAGACCTAAAGTATTACTTACCTCGGCTATAGAAAACAAAGGCATTGTAGAGGTGCGGGATTTAATTGATTATTACATCAAAAGTTCAAAAGAAAACTCGAATTTTGAACAAAAGCGCCAGCAACAAAATAAATTTTGGCTATTTCAGTCGATTGACGAGCATTTAAAGGATAGTTTTTATCAGAGACCTGAGATCCAGGCCGAATTACAGGCACAATTAAAGGCTGTTGAAGATCATAAAATCACACCTTTTGCAGCTGCACAATATTTAATTTCATTACTTTTGCGCGACACTAAACCGCTTAAATAGGTATCAATAATGGTATCTTTTAAGAATGACAACTACAGTTCAATATGGATTTTGAGTTTACGATTATCGTTCCAGTATACAACGAACAAGACAACCTGGAGCGTATAGAATCGACATTTGCAACGTATTTTGAAACCACAGCGCTTTCTACTAAAGTATTATTTGTCAATGATGGTTCAAAAGATAATAGCCAGAAAATCATAGAAGAGATCTGTAATAGATCTCCTCGTTTTGGATTTATTTCATTTAAAGAAAACAAGGGTTTAAGCGCAGCCATAAAAGCAGGATTTGATACCGTGGAAACACCTCTTTTGGGTTATATAGATGCTGACTTACAAACCAATCCGGAAGATTTTAATAAATTATTGGAGTATAGGGATGAGTTCCATCTTATTACTGGAGTTAGATCAGATCGAAAAGATTCGTTTTTCAAAAACCTAATGTCAAAGGTCGCCAATGGCATACGCCGCTCTTTCACACATGATGGTATGGAAGATACAGGTTGTCCTTTAAAAGTAATACACACTGATTACGCCAAAAGAATTCCAATGTTTAAAGGCCTGCATCGGTTTTTACCAGCAATGATATTGCTTCAAGAAGGAAAGATTATCCAAGTACCAGTTCGCCATTACCCAAGAATAGCTGGTAAAGCTAATTTTGGATTGTGGAATCGTCTTGTCGGCCCATTTACTGATTGTTTCGCATACCTTTGGATGAAAAGAAAATATATTAACTATACCATTGTTAAGAAAGGATGATCAGTGATTGGATTATATATTCCATAGGTTTTTTGGCTCAAATCCTATTCTCTGCTCGTTTACTACATCAGTGGATAAGATCTGAGAAAGTCAAAAAAGTGAGCTCACCTCCGCTATTTTGGATACTGAGTTTAGTAGCCTCTTTTCTACTTTTTATTTACGGTTGGTTAAGAGATGACTTCGCAATTATGTTAGGGCAAACCCTAACATATTTTATATACATTAGAAACCTGCAATTACAAGGAAAGTGGCAGAGCTCTCCAAGATTACTACGTTGGTTTTTGATTGTGTTCCCCATCATCATAATTATTTACGGATACAATAATAACACCTACGATTTAAATGCTTTATTTAAAAACGAAAGTATCCCTTGGTGGTTATTAATTTTGGGGATCGTGGCTCAAGTAACATTTACATTTCGGTTTATATACCAATGGATTTATTCTGAGCGCAAGAAAGAATCCTATTTTCCTAAAGGATTTTGGTTGTTAAGTTTAGCCGGTGCCATATTGATTTTAACTTACGCCATTTTCCGTGAAGACCCTGTCCTATTTGTCGGACACTCCTTAGGGAGTATTATTTATATGAGAAACTTACTTATTCTAAAAAATCAAGATGCTTAAATTTATCGAAAAATATCCCGTATTGCTGATAGTTCTAGTATGCTTAGGAATCTTCTTCGCTAATTTAGATGTGATTTACGTCAATATTATGGAAGCTAGAAACTTCATCTCTGCTCGGGAAATGATCCAAAATGGCAACTGGCTATTGACGACACTAAACGAGGCTCCACGTTATGAGAAACCACCATTACCAACATGGCTGACCGCTATAAGCGCAATGCTATTTGGTGTTCATAATCTTGTTGCTCTACGATTACCTGCCGCCCTGATGACTCTTGTTTTAATAGTGACTTATTATAAACTTATATCGGAATTCTTCCAAAATAAAAAACTTTCACTTTACACCGCATTAATACTTGCTAGCTCTTTTTATATCATCTTCTCCGGTAGGAATGGACAATGGGATATATTCACTCACAGCTTTATGGTAATCAGTATTTACTTTTTATTTAAAATGCTATATACCCCAAGCAAGCAATGGCTTTATTCAGCATTAAGTGCTTTGTTTTTTGGATGTGCATTTTTAAGTAAAGGCCCTGTTTCCTTATATGCCTTATGGCTTCCATTTATTATTGCATTGGTGGTAAGTTATAAAAGCCAACTTCACAAAAGACAGCTAATCCCCTTTGTACTATTACTTATTGTAGGCTTAGGAGTTGGTCTTTCTTGGTATGTTTACGTCAGATATGAGGATCCAGCAAGTTTTTTAAAAATTGCAGAAGAAGAGACTGGAAACTGGACAAGTTATAACGTACGTCCTTTTTATTACTATTGGAGTTTCTTTACCCAAAGTGGTATTTGGACCATACCCTCGTTTATAGCACTTCTCTACCCTTATCTAAAAGATAAAGTAAGTGATAAAAAAGCCTATACCTTTTCATTTGTTTGGACCATTGCGGCCGTGGTACTTTTATCAGTGATCCCAGAGAAAAAATCGAGATACTTACTCCCGGTATTAATTCCTATGGCTTTTAATACAGCATTTTACATTGAATACCTTATCAATAACTTTAAAGGTTTAAAACGGAATGAAAAACTTCCGGTATATTTTAATTTTGGTCTCATTGCATTAATTGGAGTGCTGTTTCCCATTGGCGGCTATCTATTTTTGGAAGGTAAACTACAAGGTTTCTATGGCAACTTTATTCTTTGTGCCCTGATGTTGTTCTTAATTGGTTTATTTATTTTTATTTTCCTCAAAAAGCAGCAAATTAGAAATGTATTTCTACTTACTATTGCATTTACTTGGACCATATTAGCTGTCGGTTTTCCCCTGGCAAAAACTCTATATACCAACCCGGATTATAACAATATTGATACGCTAAAGACAGATGTTAAGTTGTATTCCTTCGGTGAAATTTCACCTGAGGCTGTGTGGCATTTAGGGCAATCCGCACCAGATGTTAACTTTGGAAAACAACTTGTGATTCCCAAAGAAGATAGATTTGGAATTTTAACCACCCCTGATAATACCTCTGAATTTAAACGTATATTTGCTGGTGAGTATCACATAGAGCAGTTAGACATCTTTGATTTAAATTATACGGCAAGCCCTGAAAAGTCAGGACATAAAGATCGTTTAATGACTAATTATTTTATTCTGGATAAAAAAACAAAGTAACCATGACTATCAACAAAACTGAAAAATTAGGATATTTATTCTTAGCGGTTGTTTTCGCTATAAGCCTTTATTTTGGATTTACAGATCCAGCCTTTTTCGACGATGTATTTGCTGCAGAAGATAACGCTGTAGAATGGATTACAGCGATTATGTTACTATGTATAAGCATCCTATGCTTTGCACGATTATTTACCATCTCTAAAGGTAAATCCATCACTTGGAAGTTAGGTGCTTTCGTATTTGCCATAATTTTCTTTTTTGGTGCGGGTGAAGAAATATCTTGGGGGCAGCGCCTTTTTAATATTGAATCCAGCGCCTTCTTTTTGGAGAATAATGCACAACAAGAAACCAACCTACACAACTTAGTTGTCAGCGGTAAAAAGGTGAACAAAATTGTTTTCAGTCAGCTGCTGATGGTGGCTATGGTGATATACTTAATTGTCATTCCAATCTTATATCGTAAGATGGACAGTATCAAAAAATTGATGCAAACCTTTGCAGTACCCGTTGTAAAATGGCATCAAACTGCTGCTTTTATAATATCAACTTTGATCGTTGCTGTGATACCTCCAAGTAGAAAATGGGAAGTCTATGAACTTGCATTCGGAGTTATATTCTTTTTAATATTCCTATTCCCTTTAAATGGATATATATTCAAAAAGGGGAACATTGAAAGGGGCAATAAGGAGTCATAGCTCTACTGTACCGTAGTGGCTAAGAACTTAAACGCAATCCACTTGTCCAATGATACCCTAAGGGATGTTAAGGTATTTATGCGTTTGAAGTGACACCTTCCATTGTGGATGTTCCATAACATAGTCTACAATCATCGGAATTACTTTATCACGTTTACTCCATTCAGGCTGTAGATATAATATACAATCATCATTGACCTTTGCGGCCTGCTCTTCTGCAAATTTTAGATCGTGTTGATTGAATACAATCACTTTTAATTCGTGTGCTTTATTATAGATCTCTTCAGTAGGAAGCTTTAGCTTTTTAGGAGATAAACAAATCCAATCCCACTGTCCTGTTAACGGGTAAGCCCCTGAGGTCTCTATATGTATTTTCAGCCCTCTCTTTTTCAATTCAGAGGTAATAAAAGTCATATCCCAGGTTAATGGTTCACCACCTGTAATAACGATAGTATCCGAATATTTAGCGGCATTATCTGCAATCTGCATGACATCCGTAGGCGGATGCGTCGCTGCGTTCCAGCTTTCCTTAACATCACACCAGTGACAACCTACATCACAACCACCTACTCGTATAAAGTAAGCGGCTGTACCTTTATGGAATCCCTCTCCTTGAATGGTGTAAAACTCTTCCATTAATGGAAGCATTTCCCCTGCATTTACCTTGGCTAATATCCCTTCTTCTATCATGTTGCAAAGATACGTTTTCCATTTTTAATTTGATACGGTCATTACACTACATTTTAGATCCTCTATTTGAATATTTAATTAAATTCCAAAGCACAACGCATAGAATTCTATAATATCCCTAAAAATCTCCAACCAAATTCGATCTAAAATCAAACTTGGATCAAGAGAGTATCTATTACAGAGTATAGTATAATGGCTTGCTTGGCAAACGGCTATAAAATATTAAAAATGTAAATTCTTTATTACTTAGAGTTTTTCAGCTATTTTAGTGTAAACTTATAAATACAATGGCTGAGAAAGACGATTTTTTCAATTCTATAGAAACCGGATACAAGACAAAAGGAGATTATATTACAATGGGTAGTGCCATGCTCAACGGAGAAACGCTTCCCAATGCACATGTAAAAATCCCACTCAAAACCTTAAACCGACATGGTCTAATCGCCGGGGCAACCGGAACAGGGAAAACTAAAACACTTCAGATAGTAGCAGAAAACCTTTCTGACAAAGGAATTCCAGTTCTATTGATGGACCTTAAGGGGGATTTAAGTGGCTTGGCTCAACCAGGGGAACAAAATGCTGGAATTGATGAGCGTCATGCCAAAATTGGTTTTCCATATCAGGCTAAAAAATTTCCTATAGAAATACTTACTCTTTCAGAACAAGAAGGAGTCCGACTTAGAGCTACCGTTTCGGAGTTTGGCCCTATACTGCTATCGCGTATTTTGGATTTAACAGATACACAGCAAGGAATCGTTGCAGTCATTTTCAAATACTGTGATGACAACCAACTCCCTTTATTGGATTTAAAAGACTTCAAAAAAATTCTTCAATACGCAACTAATGAAGGAAAAGACGAGTTTCAGGAATCCTATGGCAGAGTTTCAACAGCCTCTACCGGAGCAATCTTGCGCAAAATAATTCAACTGGAACAGCAAGGAGCTGATCTGTTTTTTGGAGAAACATCATTTGATGTGAATGATCTCACTAGAATTGACAAAGATGGCAAAGGAATCATAAACGTTATACGTCTAACCGATATTCAGGACAGACCAAAGCTATTCTCTACATTTATGATGAGTTTGTTGGCGGAAGTCTATGATACCTTCCCGGAACAAGGAGATAGTGATCGACCGGAACTTGTCCTTTTTATTGATGAGGCACATTTGATTTTTAATGAAGCAACTGACGCTTTGTTAGATCAAATCGAAAGTATTATCAAATTAATTCGTTCAAAAGGTATTGGGGTTTATTTTGTAACTCAAAATCCAACAGACATTCCAAATGCAGTACTTTCGCAGTTGGGTTTAAAAATCCAACATGCCCTTCGTGCCTTTACAGCCAAGGATAGAAAAGCCATAAAGTTGACAGCGGAGAATTACCCATTATCAGATTACTACGATACTGCTAAGGTGCTAACATCCTTAGGAATAGGTGAAGCACTAATCACTGCTCTGGATGAAAAAGGACGCCCCACACCCCTGGCAGCCACGATGTTACGCGCTCCAATGAGTAGAATGGATATTCTCAGTGATCAAGAACTAAAAGAACTATTAGCCAAATCACAACTGAGTTCAAAATACAATCAGACCGTTGATCGTGAAAGTGCTTATGAAATTTTAAATAAGAAAATTGAAATCTCGCAACACGAGGAAGTTCAACAGCAAGCTAGAGAAGAACAAAGCAAGCAAAGAAGGTCTTCCACAAGAAGTAGCACTCGAATGAACCCGGTGGTCAAGGTGCTTACCTCAGCGACTTTTATCAGAGGAGTTATGGGGATTTTAAAGAAAGTTATGCGTTAAAACTTAAGGTCTATAGAGGGACCTCACTAGGGTTTAGATCCTGGTGAGGCCCACTAATCTATTACCATCCTTATTACTGTTTGATAGAAAAAGTGTAAACAGAGATAGTGTGGTATTCCTCCCCTGGATTCAATTCAATCGATGGAAAATTAGGTTGGTTTGGTGCATCCGGGAAATGTTGAGTTTCCAATGCAAAAGCAGTTCTGAAACTATCCACTACTGCTGATTTAAATTGATTTTTACCCTCCATAAAATTTCCACTATAAAATTGTACACCTGGTTCTTGACTGGTAACATCCATTACTATTTTTGACTTATCACCAACAATGGTTGCAACATGATTCATCCCTGATTTTTGACTCCCGGAAAGGATAAAATTGTGATCATATCCGCTTCCATTTTTAAGTTGTATATTCTTGACCTCTATACGTTCCCCTATAGTATGCGGAGTCGTGAAATCAAATGGTGTGTTTTTAACTGCCCTTATTTCTCCGGTTGGAATGAGCGTTTGATCCACCGGAGTAAACTGTTCAGCATAGATTTGTACCCTGTGATCAAGTATACTTCCACTCCCCTCTCCATTTAAATTAAAAAAAGCATGATTGGTTAAATTGACCACGGTTGGCGCATCGGTCACCGCATTATATTCTATTCTTAGACTGTTGTTTTCTGTAACGCTATAGGTCACCTTGACATCTAAATTCCCTGGAAAACCCTGTTCTCCATCAAGAGAATGATAGCGTAATTCTAGTGTAGATGCATTTAATTTTTCAGCTTCCCAAACTTTATCTTGAAATCCGCTTTTACCGCCATGCAATGCATTAATTCCATTATTGGTTGGAATTTGATATGATTTACCGTTAAGGGTAAATTTCCCTTTTGCGATGCGATTTCCAACCCTACCAATAGTAGCTCCAAAATAGGGTTCGGTAGAAGATATAAACGCCTGAACATTATCCATTCCTACAACAACATCCGTCATTCTTCCATTTTTATCTGGAACCCATAAACCGATTATACGCCCACCATAATTTGTAAAGGCTACTTTTATATGCTTGTTTTGTATCCAGTATAATTTCACCTGTTTACCGTTTATTAAGGTATCGAAATCTTTAGAATTTAAAAGTGTAGAAATCGTATCTTTATTAATAATCTCTACCGTCTCTTTTGTTGAAGTTAGGTTTTTTTTATTGTCTTTTTTACAAGAAAAAGTGAGAAACCCTACCATTAAAGTCACTCCAATAAGTTTAAAGTATTTCATCAGTTACGATTTAGCTTTTTAATTAATTCTACTTCTTCTAAGCGATAAGGTGTCCCGTCTTCTCTAAAAACATCATGAAACCACAATTCAGGTTCTGCGCCGGATTTAATTGGAGTATCCCAAGCATAAATGGTATTGGTTTTCCCACGAACTAAGCCCCAATTAATGGCACCTACATGATGCTCTTTTAACATCGCTAGTGTATTTGTAAAAGTACTGTTTCTTGTTCGCGCCATATACTCGGTACAAATCATCGGCCTTCCGCTAGCCTCAAGGAGCTGAACTACTCTCAAGTGCCACTCTGGGGCCTCGTAATCATGATAGGTAATTATATCGGAATTTGCCAACTGAAATCTGTTTAGTTCAATCTCATCCCACTTCCATAGTCCAACACTCAAAGGCTGTGATGGGTTAATTTCTCTGGCCCACGTAAATATTTGGGTTAGCAGAGCTAAGGAAGACGTGCTCTTGCCATTATTCCCTGGCTCATTATAAAGATCCCATAATAATATACGTTCATCTTCTTTAAAGCTTGATAAGATATCCTTGACGTAAACTTCTAAGGCAGCAAATGTGGAAGGATTTTTAGATGCTGGATATCCGGGATCTTGAACCCAACCTGAATTGTGAGTTCCTGGTTTTGGCTTTGGTTGTTTTCCTATTTTAGGATTGGCGTCCCAAACATCGTCAAAAAATACAAATATGGTCTTGATGCCATGGCTATCTGCAATCTTAAGATAATGATGAATTCTTTTTTTAAATCCGTTGGGATCCGATTTATAGGCTAAGCTATGCAAGTAAACTCGCATGGTATTAAAACCAATGCCCTGAGCATAACTTAGTTCCCTGTCGATAGTTTTAGGATCAAAAGTTTTCTCTTGCCACATTTCCAATTGATTTATCGCGGTGCTTGGTATGAAATTTGCACCACTGATCCACTGATGGGATTCATACCACTTTGTGGCCTTTTCAACAGACCATTTATTTTCTTTCAAGATGACCTGCTGAGCCATTATTGAATTACTAAAGCCTAGTAAAACAACGAGTAAACATAATTTTTTCATGAAGTCGTATTCTTTAATTAATTAAAAATATTAGCGCACTATCGGGAAAGCTATAATACGCAGTTTTGTAAATCCTACCGGAACCAAACTAACGTTATCTATATTTTTGGATACCTCTCCTTTATAAAACCCTTCCCTGCCGGTAACTGGCAAATAAGCCAGACCGTTAATGGCCTTCCAGTCTGGAATTTGCTTGGCTTGAATTTTAATTTCCAGAGGAGCATTTGCCAAATTCCATACAAAATCCTCCGCCACAGGAGAAATCGTAAGCTTAGTATGTTTGTTGAGTTGTGGCAGCTGTTGTTGCAACAAGCCATAATTCCATGGACTATCAGTATGTACTGTAAAATACTTTCCTTCTTGCTTATGGGTATCTTGATCCCAAATTTCATTGAGTTTTAAGCCGTATACCAAAGGCCCCCGTTCCACAGCTCTAGAGTTTTCTGCCCACTCCGTTGCTTTGATTTCCATAGGGAAATTCAATACAACTTGGTCACCATCCTTCCATACTCTGTCAAGATGCACCAATCTTTGATCAACATTAAATTCGACAGGAGTTCCATTAACGGTAATAGCTGCTGAATCACACCATACGGGAATTCTAAAATCCATAGTAAACCTAGAGGATTGTTCCATAAAAACTTCAAAACGAATCTCATCTTCAAAAGGATAATTCGTATGTTCTTCAATGGTTACAGGCAAATCGTTTATTGTAGTCAATAGCGTGTTAGGTCCATAAACTAGTGCCGCAAGCCCCCCGGTTTGAGTTTTATACCATAAATGTTGGGCATATTTTGTCCATCCTTGATGCATATTGGCATAACAACAACTATACCCACTTTTTGCTCCTAAAACATTATTCATTTGATGATTAAAAGGCAGTGTAAAGGCAAACACTCCCCTGTCTATGACAATCTGATTAGCCATTTGAAAGTATTGCTTCGCGTTAAAATCATCCGTGGTCTGTGTCGGTAAGGCGTTAAAAGTCATCCGCTCCAAGGCATCCATATAAAATGGATCTCCGCTGATCCCTATGAGCTCTTCCATGGAAAACATAGTTTCCACTATGGCGCAGAGCTCTGTGCCTTGAATTGGTGCATTACCATGTAAATCCTCATCTGCGGAAAAGATTCCATTGGGTAGACCATGCAAAAGCATAAGATCCTTAAACCCCGTCTTTGCTGTTTTTAGATAACTACTGTCTCCAGTCCTTTGAAAATTAATCCCAGGTTCCTTAATCGCCATGGCAACATTTACGCCATGACGACGCATCCAATTTTCGCCATTTGGATGTGAAGCGGCATCAATCACCCAATCACGATTTCCTAACCAATTACTCCAATCAAAAGATTGGTCTTTAATTTTCTGTGACAGTTTAAGCAATTGGTCATCTCCCGTAATAGTGTACAACCATTGTACAACGCGCATATTCTCTACCCCTCTAGAGGCCGCCCACTCTGTCCACTTCCCTATTGGACACCTATCCAAAGTCGCAAGCTGATAATCAAAGTAGCGTTGCATAAACGGTAACACTCGTTTGTCTTGGGTTGCAGTATAATATTGTTGGATGACCTTTAACATTAACATTCTCGGCCACCAGTCGGCACCCTGCTCACAATGTTCCACATCCACCTGCAGACCACTCTCTCTTTCCCAATTGGTGATTGGGCCAAAATAGCCGGAGGGTCTTTGATTCTCGATACTCCAATCGATATATTTTTGGACTTTCTCTTTAAGAACTTCATCATCCAAAAGATAGGCTAAGGGTACAGCTCCATCAAGCCAATACGGTGTCTCTTCCCATGCGTCTCCTTGTCCACCTAACCAGCCATTATCAATTCTAATCTTGTCGTAAACCTCATCCAAATGTCCTGTGGAATGATCACGCATAATTTCTAATTGGTTCCCTAGCCAACCCTTAGGTTGGATTTCTCCTAGAGGTACCTCTTTATATATTCTCTCCGTAAACGGAGTGTCAATAATGGGGTTTTTATCTGATTTTGGTGGCTCTTGACTACAGGAGTAACATAAAAGGACAACATTTAAATAAAGAATAGCCTTTAACTGCGTTTTAGAAATATTCATCGGGATGGTGTGTTTAAAATAGTAGACTGAGATACCGCTTCACCTACAACCGGAAATCCGTTTTCATCCCAGTGTAAGGGTTGCATTCGGGGAGAGCGAAAACCTCCACAGCCCTGGCCGGGCTCAGAATTTGCATGATATAGAATCCAATCTTCTTTTCCATCAGGAGATTTGAAAAATGAATTATGTCCTGTACCATAAACTTGGTTTTTTATAGATTGAGTCAATAGTGGCTTTTTATGTTTTTTCCAATGTAAAGGATTTAATAAATCATCTTCAGCTGTAAATTCTAACACTCCAAGATTATACTGATCTGTCCAACAGCCACTGGCAGAGAATACAATAAATATGCGTCCTTGGTGCTGCAAAAATTGGGGGCCCTCATTGACAAACACCTCAGAAGGGTTATTTGCATCATTTAATTTACCATTACGTTCCCACTGATACGTTGGAGAAGCAATTTTATATCGTTTACCTTTGAGTTCCGTAGGGCTCTTCATCCTAGCGATATAAATATTTTGCATTCCATTTGTATCCCCCTCCCAACCTGACCAAACCATAAAATACTGTTCTTTAAATTGAAAAACGTTACCATCAATTGCCCATTTATCTGAGGGTGTTGTTAGTTTGGTTTTAAATTCCCAATGGTCAGAAAAAGGATTTGAATCACTATTTTCAATAACATACATGCGGTGGTTTTTGTTATTCCCGTCATCGGCTGCGAAGTAGATATACCACTTGCCTTCCAGATAATGAATCTCCGGAGCCCAAATATTTTTTGAGTACATCCCGTTTTTTGGAGGGGTCCATATGGTTCTATGCTCAGCTGTTGCGAGCAAGGACAACTCTTTTGTTTTCCAAAGATCAATTCGATTACCTCGAGTATGCGTATAATAATAATAACCATCAACAAAAACACTATATGGGTCTGCTCCGGAGGGAAGTATTGGATTGGTAAAAGTCTGAGCCTTAACCTGCATTAAAGTAGTGCAGATATACACTAATAAGAATACATTACCTCTGTTTGTAAATAGGGTGTACTTCATCGTTTGGTAACTTAAGCTATGTCATTTTTCAAAATTTGCCTTAAAATAGACAATAGCAATTTATGAATATCTAAAAATAAAACGTTACTATAACGCTTCGATAACTCTCTTCAAATTAGATCATTTCTGATTAAAATTTGACGGGTGTTCGTGTCAATTATTCGTAATAATTATCCAAACTTTGAAATCTGTCCGTATTTTTATGGATACTGAACCAAATTGATTAGCACTGAAACAAAATGTATAAGGAATATTAGTATTTTTTACCAAAATTAAAAAACCTTGAAAACAAAATTACTCATAGCCGTTACATTTGCATTAAGCTACCTCGGTTTTACTCAAGAATATTATCTAAAACATTATCAGGTTGACAAGGGCTTATCGCATAACTCCGTGATCACTTCGATTCAAGATACTAATGGATTTCTGTGGTTTGGAACCAAAAACGGATTGAACCGATTCGATGGTTATACTTTTAAACTATACCATAATGACCCGATGGACACCACAAGTATCGGGAGTAATTATATTCAAGCTATTATTCAAGATAAACAAGCCCTATGGGTTGGAACTGATAATGGACTGTACCATTTTGACCAGGTTCGAGAAACTTTCACCCTCATGGATATTACCCTAAACAAATCGATTCGGGATATCGAAACAGATCATAATGGGAATTTATGGTTTATTGCAGGTGGAACATTATACAGCTATAATAGCGTACAAAATAAGTATACCGTTTTTGATACTGCAGATTTTTTTCAAGCTGTCAGTATTACAAAAGACGAAAATGGAGATCTATGGGTTGCCTCATTTAATCAGATCTATAAATATCAGCCAAATTCACATTCATTTACCCCTATGAATATTCAGGCCGTGGACGATGGATTTCCTTTTGTCATTTCTACCATATTTTCATTGAATCAGCATAAAATTCTACTAGGAACGCAAAACCATGGAGTGCTATCCTTTAATAGTGCTAATGGTGAACAAAAACAACTACTCACTAAAGAAAAAGCGCCAATTTATGTCCGTAATTTTGCTCTCAAAGGCGCTCATGAACTTTGGATCGCATCGGAAAACGGAGTCTATGTTTACAATCTACAAACAGGGCAATACGACCACCTCCAAAAGCAATATTCAAACCATTATTCCCTTTCTGACAATGCGGTGTATACAATTACCGTGGATAACGAACAAGGAGTTTGGATGGGCACCTACTTTAGGGGCATAAATTACTACCCAAAACAATATACTCCCTTTAAGAAATACGTCCCAAAATTCAACGTGAACTCTATTAGTGGTAACATTGTTAGAGAATTAGCTAAAGATCAAAATGGCAATCTTTGGATAGGTACGGAAGATGCAGGTCTAAACAAGCTAAACCTAAAAACCGGAGAAATCACCAATTTTAACCCATTAAAAAACAAATCCTGTGAATTATCCTATCATAATATTCATGGACTACTTCCCGATGGTGAACAGTTGTGGGTGGGTACATTTGAACATGGTCTAGATGTCATTGATATCAATAGTGGCAAACTGATCAAACATTTTGGAACAGGTAACAATGGTGGTTTAAATAGTAATTTTGTATTTGACATACACAAAAATATCGATGGTGATATCCTTGCTGTAACAACAGACGGTATTCAAATGTACAACAAGGAAAAAGATCAATTCGTTCCATATCCTAAGGTAGCGGATCACCTCTTCTACAATTCAGTTTTAGAGTTAACCAAAGAACAATTTTGGGTTGGAAGTTACCGAAATGGGGTGTTTTATTACAATACCGCCAAAAATGAGAAGCACAATTTTAAATACGATAGTAAGGATCCACAGAGCATAAGTAGTAATGCGATCAATGACATCTTTAAGGATAGCAAAGGGCGTATTTGGATAACTACTGAAAATGGACTGAATTTATACAGACCAGAGAGCAATGATTTCAAGCGGTTTAATTTAAAAAACGCTTTCCCCTGCAATGTGGTATATTCTATCTTAGAGGATGAAAAAGGGAACTTATGGATTAGTTCCTCCAATGGATTAATTCGATTTAATCCAAGCACACTAAAAACAAAGGTCTTTACTCAGGCCAACGGATTATCCACGGATCAATTTAACTACAAGTCTGCTTACAAAGATACCAACGGTACGATGTACTTTGGTTGCGTCGATGGAATGATCTCCTTCAATCCAAATGACTTTGTGAATAACATTTACACACCGCCTTTAGTTCTTACCGAGTTAAAAATGAATAATAAAACCGTAGAGGTAAGTCAAAAAAACAGCCCTTTAAGTACCTCCATTTCCTATTCGGATCAGCTAAAGATGGATTATAAACAGTCGTCATTTAGTATTTCATTTGCTGCACTAAGCTATTATGCTCCTCAAATGACCACCTATTGGTACAAGCTTGAAGGATTAGGCGACACTTGGTTAGAACTCAGCAATAGTCAAACAGCTTATTTTACCAAACTAGCTCCTGGAGATTATACATTAAAATACAAGGCGCTTAACAACAATGGAACCTGGAGCTACGGTAAAGATCTGAAAATTAAAATCACACCTCCCTATTGGGCAAGCACCACGGCTTATATTCTTTATTTCATAGTTGGTGCTGCACTACTCTTTTTTAGTATCAGGAATTACCACAGGCAAACCGCTGAGAAGAACCGTCAAAAAATTCGACAGCTCAACAATAAAAAAGAAAAAGAAGTATATCAGGCCAAAATAGAATTCTTTACCAATGTGGCACACGAAATCAGGACACCACTTACCTTGATTAAAAGTCCTTTGGAAAAGATATTAAAATCTAATGATCAATCGAATTTAATAAAGGAGAACCTGGCTATCATGTCTAAAAACACCTCCAGACTACTGGATCTTGTTAATCAGCTCCTTGATTTCAGAAGAACAGAAATTGAAGAAATAAAACTAAGCTTTGTAAAGACTGATTTAATACCCTTATTAAATCATACCCTCTCACGATTCTCACAGGCCATTCAAGAGCGATCCCTGGAGGTTTGCCTGCAGCATCCAAAAGAGGAACTCTATGCGAATATCGATGCAGAGGCGTTTAAAAAAATTATGAGTAATTTGATCAATAATGCCATCAAATATGCTCATAAAAACATCAGTATAACACTTAAAAATAATCAGGAAAACTTCCAGCTTATAATAAAAAATGATGGAGACCTCATCCCTGTACAATTAAAAGATAAGATCTTTGAGCCCTTTTATAGGCTACCTGAAGCTGAGCACAAAACAGGAACAGGCATTGGATTATCCCTGGCGCATTCGTTAACCGAACTTCATAAAGGTACTCTTGAATTGAGCTTTTCGGATCCAGCTATGAATTGCTTTATTCTTGAGATTCCGTTATATCAAGAAACCGTATTTACATTATACCACAATGAGGAAAAGGAAATTATTCCGGATATAAAAAGTGAACCAAATAAAACAGAGACCGGTACAGATCCAACCGTTCAAAGTACACAAGTTTTACTAGTAGAAGATAATGTAGACCTACTGGACTTCATTGCAAAGGACTTAAGTGAAAGTTACAACGTCCTAACTGCTACTTCTGCTGAATATGCTTTAGAGATCTTAGAATCAGAAAAAATAGGAGTGGTCATTAGTGATGTAATGATGCCTGGGATCAGTGGTTTTGAATTATGTAAACACATTAAAACAACCCTTAAAACCAGTCACATTCCGGTGATTATGCTAACATCCAAAACTGCGATAACGGCAAAAGTAGAAGGATTAGAATCCGGGGCAGATGCCTATATTGAAAAGCCTTTTTCAATGGAATACCTCCATGTCCAGGTTAAAAATTTACTAGAAAATCGCAAGCATATCATGAAACATTATTCCAGTTCTCCTCTGGCTCATATACGAAGTATAGCACACTCTAAAACCGATGAGAATTTTATAAAAACACTGGATAATGTAATTGATCAAAATATATCAGACCATCACTTAAGTGTAGAGATATTGGCTGAGATCATGCATATGAGCCGCTCTACCCTATATCGAAAAATAAAGGATATTTCAGATCTTAGTCCCAATGAACTTATCAATATCACAAGATTGAAAAAAGCAGCAGAACTACTCTCTACCGGGGATTATAAAATCTATGAGGTATCCGAAATGGTTGGTTATAATTCTCAAACTAGTTTTGGAAGAAACTTTCAAAAACAATTTCACATGACTCCAACGGAATATCTCAATACAAAGGTGAGTTAAGCAACATAGTATTGCGTTTACTTCTGATAATTGCAAGGCGAACTACTCCCTCTAAATTATAGATTATAGAGGGAGAATTTCGCGATTTTTAGTTAAAAAAGGGACTTGCAAAGCAAATCCCTTTCTTTTTAAGTAAACCAAAAAAAGTGTGTTAATTATCAGGATTCCATTGCTCCTTTAAAATTTTCATGAAATGGCCACCAATAACGCTACGAGCCTGGAACCCTCGCTGATCGCCACTAGATGTGAAATACCAATCACTTAAGGGAACACGATCTTTAGTATCAAGAGCGAATTTATAAACAGGCATGCTCAGTTTTTCAAATGTACTATCAGTATCACCTAAGGTGGCAGTCCATATTATCCAATCAGATTTTGTATAATCCGCCCTACTGTCTAATGGCAGCCCGTAAGTGTTTTGTTTTCCAAGATAAAAGTCAATTTCTTTATCGTACACAGATTTCGGAAAAACATTAAATCGCATCACCTTATCCCAAACAAGATTGTATTTCTGGCTCCAGGTATTCATGTCATCAAATGTCAATGCATAATGATCACCGGCATCGGCCAATTCTTGCCATTTTACAGCCATATCCTCGGCCATAGTAATGTACTTTTCAGCCACATCTTTTTTACCCAATTTTTCAGCCATATAACCATAACTCCTAATGGCTACAATTGCTTTAACGGAAAGATTTGCATTTCTTGCAAGATGTCCTGCAAAGTCATCGGTGCACAATTGGTTTCCTGGATCAAATCCATTATTTGCCAAATACTCAGCCCAAGTTGTCAATGTTTCCCAGTGTTTTTGAGCATAGGAAGCGTCATTTTCTGCCATAGTAATAGCCGCTGTAGAAATAATCATATTTCCAGATTCCTCTACAGGCATGGGCTCACCATAGACCTGTCCATTGGCAATAGGATAAGTTCCTAAATCGTGTGCGGCGAAAGGTTCTGAATGTTTTCCGCTCTCCGAGTAATAAAATATGCCATTGAGCATCCCTTTAAGTAGCTCAGGATTATAAAGTAAATAAAGTGGCGATGAAGGATAGGTCAAATCAACGGTATTGATACATCCATTACTAAAGTTCTCTTTGGATAAAAATAAAAGTTCACCCTGTGGACTTTGTACAAGTTTATGTGCAGCTATGCTCTGTCGATAACTAATCTCGCAAAGGTTCGCATAACCAACACCTCCTGCAGCCTCGGCTTTATTGTATAACGCTTTATCAAAGGCTTCACACCTGCTAATTACATCTTGGTAAGAAAGCATAGCTTTATCCAGTTCCCTTTCAATACTATTGGTATTATCTTTATTCCACCATGGTCGGAGATTTTCGTTGAAATATTGTATAGAATACAAATCATCATAAGCCAATAGCACGGTGTGGTTCACTGCTTGCTCCCCTACTATTTCTTCTGGAAAAATAGTATTAAGCATGAGCTCTTTTCCTTTTTCAATAGAGGTACCTATGGTTCCTTTAACAAAATTTTCTTTTGCCTGGGTATAGGAGCTTACGTATTGATTTACCTGAGCAACTTTTGGCACCGCTACATACATATACCCCCAATCAATTCTCAGGTTATCTCCTTTTTTTTCTAAAATGGGTTGTTGTGTTGTACCCGCTTTGAGAAAATTGAGCTCTTGGGTGCTGCCACTGTTAGCCTCCATGAGTTGACTAGGTACATTGGAGGCAATCGCAGAACTGGCACCAAAGTACAATTGTACTTTGTGAGCCTCCCCATCAGTGGACTTCGTTTGCATAGAAACATAAGAAACCGGTCTGGCTAAAAGATCCAAATCATCTAATAACAGCGGTGAGGTAAAACTCAAATCAAGCTCCACATTACCACATTCAAGTGTGTAGCTGGTTTGTGTTGCTGTAAAATTTAATGCCGTTTGTTTAGCTAATTTTACAGCGGTGGTTGGTTTTAATTTATCGACAATCCCAGCATCCAGCTGTTGACCTCCACCAGTGTTTTTGATATGAATTGCCAAAATATTGCCTGATTCTTTTAGGCTTTTTACGGCTTGTTCAGATATTTTATAGTATTGATATTCATTATTCCAGCATTCACAGCTGTATATTTCTATCCCATTGATATATACTACCACATTGTCATCATGACGCATTTTTAAGAAAAGTTCATTAAAATTCAATCGATTTACATCAAATTGACGTCTTAGCCACAAATCATTAGTCGTCCATGATGTTTTGGCATCACTTGCGTCACCATATGGTGCTTTAGAAATTTCCCATTTTGAGTCATCAAAGTTAGAAGTTTCCCAACCATCTGAGGGCTGCTCCAATACGATTTTTGCATTATAAGTTTTATCTTCTGCTGTTGGAAGAATCTCATCATAAATTGGAACTTCGCCTCCTAAAAACCGATAGAGCTGCCCGTCAACCTTCACTAAACCAATTAAAGATTGGTTTATTCCGGTCCAGTGAGTGGTTGGGGTGTCATTAATTTGATCTGAAAACGACCAAATACTGAAGTATGGATCGTGAGTTATCAATGGATATGCAGGAGCCTGACGCTGTTCATTAAGCGATGGCGTTGGTGACTGACTAATTTCTTTTTTTTCTGCACTGTTGCATGCACTTAATACATACAAAACAACCAATGCCAAACAAGATTTTTTTAACATGAAACTACGTTTAAATTTGATTATATTAAAAAGAAGTGCTCGCCAATTACAGCAAGCACTCTCAGCTAACAATTAACAAACAACAACTATGAACTTATTTATAGTGTGCATTAATATCATTAAAAATTGATCTTTTCTACTCTTGAATATATCATATCTTCAATCCCGGAAATTTTTACTCCAATTCTAGCAAACACATAAGGTTTTGAAATCAAATGTTCGGGAAGCTCTACCGTCATATTAAGACTGTTTAAATCACTAATATCGGCATCTGCTCGTGCATCATTAAAATTCCCATTATCTGATACAAATTGAGTTTCGTTGACATACATGGTAACTCTTTCAACAGCTTTGGCATCTGCATCAGTTATGATTTGTTCTAGTGAACAGCTTCCACCAATACTATTTGTTGTCTTTTGAAAACTAGTGTTTCTTACCATAAAATAAGGTGAAACTTCAATGGCCATTTGTTGATCGCCTTTTAAATCAAAGGAGATTGTATCCAATTGTTGGTCGTTGACACTATTAGTTCTAAATGGCCCCTGTCCTTTGACAAAGACTAATTTGTAATGGCCATTAAACAAGCGTGCACTAAAAGAACCATCTTGATCTAATCGCACTCCCAATGGCGTTAATTTTCCGAAACCAGATTGCCACAATTGAAATTCCACTTCATTATTTCCCAAATAAATGGAATCACCCTGATAACCTACATGGCCTGTCAACAAGGTGTCCGGCTCATCAAAATTGTCTATTTCGTTACAAGAATGCAGTAATGCTGCAATTCCAAGTAAAGCTATGCTGTATCTTATATTAAAATTCATCGTTTCTAATTTTTGTTGGTTACTGATTAGGATTTCTAGTGATTTTTGGATTATTATTAATCACATCATCTCCGATTTTAGAATAATAATTACCAAATCTAAATCGATCAGCTGCAGTAACCCTACTTGGTTTTACAATTTTAAATAGAAATTTTCCATTGTCAACACTACCTGGATCATAAACTTTGTATGGCCAGAGTCCATAGGGTTGGGTTTTGCGCTTAAGAGCATTGCCAATATTTTCTGTAAAATCATCGGCAGAAATATTAACACCGTCTAGCACTTTATGAGCAATTCTCCAGCGTTTCATATCAAAGAAGAAATGGCCTTCAAAGGCAAGTTCGACATAGCGTTCATGTACAATCCTGTCAAAGGTAACATCTCCTGCAGTTAGAGGTGTCAAAAGTCCCGCCCTGTTCCTTACTTGGTTCAAGTAGTTCGCCGCCAAATCGTTCTGAGAAAGTTCGAACGCAGCTTCCGCAGCATTCAATAATACTTCTGCATAACGGTAGCGTATCTGCCAAATGTCACTTTGAACTCCCCTTTGTCCAGATGCGGCCTTTGGATCTTGAAATTTCCGAATATAAAATCCAGTCTGAGCAGTAAATTCCAATCCATCAATTGGTCCATCAAAACCAACTACCTGAACTGTACCCATATCTCCAACTTCTTTTTGCTGCCCTCTAGAATCTCCACTGATAATCGAACCATCTCCCAGTTGATAACCGGCCCAGATATCTACTTCTCTTCCTTTAAAAGACGAGCCTGGTAATATTACACTACCCGCAAGGCGTGCATCTCTGTTTTCAAAAATATCACCTATGTTATCGTAATAGATAGGGGCTCCTGAGGCATCTGTGGTTGGTAAAGGTTTAAATTCCCCTGCCAAGGTTTCGAAGGATTGTACAAAATTAAGAGATGGATTGGTACGACCGCCTTCTTCTTCTTCAGCACCATATCGTGGCTGGTTGGATATGGTAAACCCATGAACCTTCCCACTCTGAAGTTTGTAATCTTCAACAAAAATGACTTCATTATTACCGATCTTATCATAGAAGATACTTGCAAAATTATCGGCCAAGTCTGGTTTTTTCTCATACAATGAATAATTACCCGCCTCACCGTCAATGATCTCTTGAGCCGCTGTTAAGGCCTTATGATAGTATGCATTTGCCTTGGAAGAGGCAATACCTACTTCTCCTGCAGGAAGTGACACCTGAGGCGTAGTAGCACCATATTTGGCTATTGAAGCCGCATACAATGCTGCACGGCTCTCCATTGCAAGTACCGCTGCCTTAGTAGCTCGAGATTTGGTTTCTACATCTGAAGGAAGCAAATCCTTTATAGCCTCAGCCTCACTAATTACAAAATCATATATCCCGGCTTCTGTTTCTCTTGGGTGTCTTAAATAGGTAGCATCTCCACTAAAATCATATTCCTCTGCCTCTAGTATAAGAGGTACTCCTCCCATACGTTTAACCAATTCAAAATAGTAAGAAGCTCTTAAAAATCTAGCTTCAGCCAAAAATCGCTGCTTATCCTGGTCGCTTAGTTGTGTTGCGGCCTCGCAACGCTCTATAAATAAATTGATATCACGTACATAACCATAATCCCAAGTTCCCCAATCACCGTAACCATAATCGCTATTTTGGAATGATCCATAACGTCCTTGTTCAGACCAAAATGCAATATTAAACTGAGACATAGATGACCAATCCTGTATCCATGCGAAATCATAATAACGATCATATAAATCCGCAATCACAGAGAGTACAACCTGAGGATCTGAAAAAACCTGTTCCTCGGTTAATATATCTGTGGGGGTTCGATTTAGATAATCTTCATCTTTAGCACAACTCACAAACAATAAAGTTGTGGTAATTGCTACTATAATATACTTTTTCATCGTTGTTAGTTTTAAAATTAAATCGAAAGATTAATACCAATATTCAATACCTTATTCTGCGGATATTGCAGCGTATTGTCATCAACCACCTCTGGGTCCACCCCATAATCTTTTAGATTATCAAATGAGAAGTAATTATAAGCATTGATATAAAACCGAACCTTTTGAAGTTTAATCTTATCCAATACAACCTGTGGCAAAGAATATCCGAGCTCTAGAGTTCGAATTCTGAAGGAAGTAATATTGTGTAACCAGAATGTTGAATTCCAATTATTTGGATGACTTCCATTGTTATAACGCAATCCTGGGTATTTTCCAGGAACCCATTGACTGTTGGCGTCAAATGGATCAACCCTATGCCAACGGTCTAAGAATATTTCATTGAGTGCACCTTCATTTTGATAAGGTTTCCTACCTTCCCAATTCTGATTCCAAGAATAACCGGATGAACCAGAAAAGTCAGCCGTGAAATCAAAGTTCTTATATCCTAAAGAAAGACTCAATCCATAATTTATTAATGGTTGCCTATTGTTATAACCTATTGGAGTTACATCATATCCATCAATTTTTCCATCACCATTAATATCTTGGTAAATGAGATCTCCAGGGTTCATTGTCTCGTTACCACGCCCGTCGATATCCACAGGGTAATTATCAATTTGTTCTCGGGATTCAAATTGCCCGATTTGAGTGTATCCCCAAAATATATTATTATATCTTCCTTCTGAAGAGCTCCTGTACTGATCATAAGAGTTTCCAAAACGAGGTTTATAACTTTCCAAGAATTTTGTTTTGGTATAGGAAGCATTTCCTGAAACCATAATGCTCAATTCGCCTATGTTCCCATAGTAAGACAACATGAATTCTGAGCCGTACACCGCATCACTATTCACATTTTCATCAGGAAGTGAATATCCCAGCTCATTGGGTACCAAAATATCATATTTTCGCCCTCTGAGTCCGGTTCGTTTTCTATAGAAATAATCGAAAGACCCCGTTAGTCTATTGTCAAACAGTCCAAAATCAAATCCAATATCGGTAATAGCACTTTCAAACCAACTGATATTATTGATAGGCTGTCCTTTATCCCTACTTGGAATAATGGCTTCTCCGTCTATAATAACAGGAGTTCCGCCGTTTGGATCATAGAGGTAACCCGGAATATAATCAAAGGGACCGATCCCCACATTGTCATCACCTAAAACACCATAAGAGGCTCTAATTTTAAAATCATTCAGTACAAAATTATCACCGAGCCAATTTTGCATAAAAGGCTCCTCGGTAATACGCCATCCACCTGATATTGAAGGGAATATACCTATACGTTTATTGGGTGCAAATTTCCAAGATGCATCCCTTCGAACAGAAGAGTTTAGGTAATATTTATCTTTATAATTATAAGTGAAGTTTCCGACATACCCAATACGTGCCTCTTCATAATTACTATCATCATAGGTATCCATATCAGGAAAATAGATAAGAGGGAGTACATTAGTTTTAGGAACAGAATGTACCCATTGGGTTTGTTCATTGATTTCCATACGTTCAATTAAGAACATTGCGGTTATCTTGTGATCCTCATCAATCGTTGTTTGATAGTTGGCTGAACCTTGGAAAACATTTTGAATTTTCTTATGTGTTCTTCGTTCTCTCCAAGGGTTTGTACTACCACCTGTAACGGTATAAGTATCCTCCTCCGGACGATATGTGTAGGCTTCATAGGTGTACTCGTGACCATTCATCACTTGGTCAGCAATATAATAAGAATACATCCCTTTTAACTTTAAACCTGGTATGAATCCTAAATCGTATTCAGCATTAAAATTTGACTGTAACACTCTCCATATGTCCTCACTGTACCCTCCTATTTTAAAATTATGAAGTCCCCAGTTGGTTTCATTATGGCCTATATCGTTCAAATATTCTGGATTATCATTTGCATAGGGACGCTCAAATGGTCGGTTTCTCAAGATGGCAAACCTTGGCAACCAATAGTCATCAGCACCAGGGATACCAGGGTTTTTACGTTTCTCGATTCTACCATTTAATTGAACTCCTACTTTAAGGTTATCCGTAATCTGAGCATCGACATTACTCTGAATGTTTGTTCTATCAAAGGTAAATTCATCGCCAAACACAGCTTCTTGATTCAATTTGGTAAACGACAAATAATAATTGATCTTTTCAGATCCCCCTGTTGCGTTAATGTTAACATTTGACACCGGAGCATTTTTCTTCACAATGAAATCTCTCCAATTAAAAGACTGATAACCATACTCTTCGCCGATTTTATATTTTTCTAATTCTTCAGGCGTTATCGATGTTGATCCAAATTCATTTACCTCAGCCTCCGCCTTACCAAGCATCCACTGATAGGAATCATTTACCGCTTCAGGAAAACGAGTCCAATTTTGCCAACCCGTATAGGCGTCAATATTCACTGTACTACGTGCACCTTTCCTCCCCTTCTTGGTGGTAACCACCACAACACCGTTAGCGGCGCGAGAACCATAGATCGCAGCTGAACCATCCTTTAGAACACTAATACTTTCTATATCATTAGGTGAAAGGTTGTTAAACTGTCCGGCATCCTGTTGTACACCGTCGATAACATATAATGGATTACCCATATTCCTGATCTCAATATTTGCAGAGGCACCAGGACGACCATCCGGCATTCTAAAACTAACACCAGGTAGTTTACCTGCAAGTCCAGTACTTACCGTACTACCTCCATGGACTTTTTCTAAATCACTACTGGTAATAGTGGAAATTGCAGCAGTTAAATCCTTTTTTTCAATAGAAGAATACCCTACTACAATTACTTCATCCAAGGCGGCGACATCTTCAAGAAGCTCAACATCTAGTACGACACGCCCATTGGTTGCAACCTCTTCGGATTTGAATCCTATAGAACTAAAAACCAGAATGGCATCAGAGGTGGCTTCAATGGTGTACTTCCCATCAAAATCAGTAGTAGCTCCTTGTTGTGTCCCTTTAACCAAAACGGTTACATAAGGAATAGGAACACCGTCCTTTTTTCCCTTAACAGTACCACTAATAACATGCGGATCTTGGCCAAAACCATAGACCATACCCATGAGAAAGCATACTGCTGTAAGGGTCATTTGTCTCAAACATTTTTTAAATTTTGTTTTCATCGAATCTCATTTTTGAAAGTTTTAAAGTTTAGTTAGTGTTAAATAGCAACAAATCATCTTATGAATACTTGCCAGTGATTAAATAAAAGTAAAAACCACTTTAATTAAATTTTGCAAAAAAGAGAGGTTGATTTATGACTTTATCAACGCTTTAAGACAAGCAATGTAAAATCAAAAAAAATACCCCGTGAAAAATGATGATTTGCTATTATCAAATTAGGTCAATTAAATACTTTTATTGGCGTACATTTTGTTTCAATATTTCATCCAAACGTTGCAAATTCTAAAGTTTCGTTAAATACTAATACGTTTTAGTACATTTTGTATACACATGAAACAAATTGAATACCAGGCACTTGAATTATTTTCAACTTTTGAAGGCAAAATCACAACTCCAATGGCCAGAGGATTTGGTTATCGATTAATTTAAAACTACATTTGACCCGTAGACTTTAGGGGTGCCAATCCAATTTGGCTGAGAAATTACCCTTTGAACCTGATTCAGGCTAGTACCTGCGAAGGAAAAAGTTCGATAATTCATATTTGGATTTAGTGTAAAACTATCGCTAAATCCAATATGATAAACTTTTCTTCGGGATTCATCCCTTGTGTTTACAGCTATTAAAATCAAAACGATATGATAACTGTGAATGTAAACAATCAAAATCACTCCTTTAGTGAACCTGTAAAGCTGCTAGAACTACTTGAGCAACTCGGCATAAAGAATTCTGGGATTGCTGTAGCTATAGACAATCAAGTTATTTCCAAAACCCTATGGGCCACAACTCCACTTATAAATGGAAATAATGTCTTAATCATTCAGGCTGCACAAGGAGGATGATACCTTTTGTTGGTTTCACAACTAAAAACTAATTCAAAATAATCATTATTATGAAAGAACAACTAACACCCTCTTCGCAAGGAATCAGCAGAGAACCATTTCCGAACTCACAAAAGGTTTACATCCAAGGACAACTTCATAAAGGAATCAGAGTGCCTATGCGAGAAATAAGTTTAGATGACAGCGTTGATCATTTTAACAACTCACGTACACCCAATGAGCCAGTACTAGTGTATGATACCAGTGGTCCTTACACAGATCCAACGCATGAAATCGATATTCATCGAGGATTAGACCCGATCCGCCAATCCTGGATTTCGGCTCGGGAAGATGTCCAACTATTGGGCAGCTTATCATCTGAATATGGTAGAGAGCGCGCAGAAAATGAAAAATTGGACAACCTTAGATTCCAAAACATTCGCAAACCATTAAAGGCTAAGCCTGGTGAAAATGTTACCCAACTACATTATGCCCGAAAAGGGATTATAACCGCTGAAATGGAATTTATTGCTATTCGTGAAAATCAAAAAATTCAAGACTTACAAGAAATTCGCAAACAACACCCTGGTGAGGATTTTGGTGCAAGCATCCCTAAGCAGATCACTCCCGAATTCGTTAGAGATGAAGTTGCAAGGGGTCGTGCAGTGATTCCAAGTAATATCAACCATCCTGAGAGTGAACCCATGATTATCGGAAGAAATTTCCTGGTAAAAATCAATGCCAACATCGGAAATTCTGCTGTGAGTTCCTCTATTGAAGAAGAAGTTGAAAAAGCGGTGTGGGCCTGTCGTTGGGGTGCAGATACTATAATGGATCTCTCTACGGGTAAGAATATTCATGAAACACGTGAATGGATTCTTAGAAACGCTCCAGTTCCAATTGGTACCGTGCCTATTTACCAAGCCTTAGAAAAAGTTAATGGCAAAGCAGAAAACCTGAGTTGGGAAATATTTAGAGATACTTTAATTGAACAAGCTGAACAGGGTGTTGATTACTTCACCATACATGCGGGTGTTCGTTTAAAATATGTTCCTCATACCGCCCAAAGACTCACTGGAATAGTCTCCAGAGGTGGTTCTATTATGGCAAAATGGTGCTTGGCTCATCATCAAGAAAACTTTTTATATACCCATTTTGAAGACATTTGTGAAATCATGAAAGCATATGATGTAGCATTCTCTCTAGGGGACGGATTACGACCCGGGAGTATTGCTGATGCTAATGATTATGCTCAGTTTGCCGAACTAGAAACTCTAGGAGAGCTCACTAAAATTGCTTCAAAACACGATGTACAATGCATCATTGAAGGACCAGGTCACATCCCTATGCACATGATTAAAGAAAATATGGAAAAGCAGCTTAAGGAGTGTGATGAGGCTCCCTTTTATACCTTGGGACCACTCACTACGGATATAGCCCCCGGTTACGATCATATTACTAGTGGTATCGGTGCTGCGATGATAGGCTGGTATGGCTGTGCTATGTTGTGCTATGTAACACCCAAAGAACACCTAGGCTTACCCAACAGAGAGGATGTAAAACAAGGTGTAATTACATATAAAATTGCAGCACATGCTGCTGATTTAGCCAAAGGTCATCCAGGAGCACAACATAGGGATAATGCCATGAGTAAAGCTCGATTTGAGTTTCGATGGAATGACCAATTCAATTTAGCTTTAGATCCTGATACCGCAAGAGCATATCACGATGAAACTTTGCCTTCTGAAAACGCCAAGGTAGCGCACTTCTGTTCGATGTGCGGTCCCAATTTCTGTTCGATGAAAATCACACAGGATGTACGACAGTATGCAAAAGAAAATGGTATGGATAGTGAGCAGGCAATTATCCAAGGTATGCAAGAAAAATCAGAAGAATTCAAAGCACAAGGTGGTGAGGTTTATCTCTAATGGAAAAAGATAAAATCATTAAACACCAAATATAATTTAAGTCACCTTTGTTGTTGCTAATCACAAATCAATACAATGTAAAAGATGAAGCGAAAATCATTCAACAAATTGCATCATTTGATTCTTGCATTATTCATGTGCGAAAGCCGCATTACTCCTTGAGCCGAATGAAGAAATGGTTGGATCAATTTTCAATTAAAACCACGCAAAAAATGATGTTGCACCAACATCACCAATTGCATGCAGATTTTCCCATAAGAGGAATTCATCTTAAGGAGTCTCATAAGAATAGTGATATAAGCCTGCCTAAGGAGCCTAAAATAACTTTGTCTGCAGCTTATCATAATGCAGTTGAGGCTCAGCGACAAAGTTGCTATGATTATAGTGTACTAAGTCCAGTTTTTGATTCGATTTCCAAAGCAAACGTAAAGGGTAAAAAATTTAATGTTCAAAATTCGAAAAAGCCAATTATAGCTTTGGGAGGAGTGGATGCGGAAAACATGAAGATAGCCCGTAACCTTGGTTTTCAAGGAGTAGCTGTTTTGGGAAGTATATGGCATAATGAGAACCCTATTGATGCATTTAGAACCATTGAAAAAACGTACCAAAATGTATATGGATAATCCAACAGTTTTAGTAATAGCAGGTTTTGACCCCAGTGGTGGGGCAGGTATTATTGCAGACGCCAAAACCATAGAAACTATAGGTGTACAAAGTGTTTTTGTACAAAGTTGTAATACCGTCCAAAGCACTACAGCATTTCAAAAATGCTATTGGACTGAGGAGACTGTCTTTTGGGAACAACTTGAAGTTTTACTCCACAGTTTTACACCCAAAACTATTAAAATTGGAGTGATTAAAAGCAATGCTTTTTTAGGAACTCTTTTGGGCGTTTTAAAAACAAAGCTACCTATGGCAAAAATTATTTGGGATCCAGTAGTCCGATCCTCAAGCGGCTTTGACTTTCACGATCAAAATCATTTTTTTGAAACAACTGTACCTATGCTAAAAATGATCGATTTAATCACTCCAAACTTTCTTGAGGTTAAACACTTTTCAGCAACCCATGATCTTAACGAGGCCTTAACTTATCTAAGTAAACATTGTAGCGTCTACTTAAAGGGTGGACACAGAAAAGAATTGGGCATGGATGAATTGTATCAGCCTAATAAACAAAAAAAAGTGTACTACCCTACTTATGATAATTGTAGTGAAAAACACGGAAGCGGTTGTGTCCTGTCTTCTGCTATTGCCGCCTATTATGCCTTTAGTGAAGATTGGGAAGAGAGTTGCCGTTTGGCAAAGCTTTATACAGAAAAGTTTTTAGCTTCTAACAACACCCTTTTAGGGAAACATTCAAATAAAATAAAATGAAACAACCTGTTGTATATTACATTAGCCAAGGATCCACAGCTGAGCAGCACCTAGAGCATATAAAAAAAATGGTGGATGCAGGTGCAGACTGGGTACAACTGCGACTAAAAAATACACCAAAAAACCTATGGATTCAAGTAGCCCTTAACGCCAGTGAGTATTGTCGAAAAAGCCAAGTCAAGTTAATTATCAATGACGATGCAGAAATCGCAAAAGCAGTGAATGCAGCGGGAGTCCATTTAGGCAAAGATGACCAAAGTCCAATTGTTGCCAGAAAAATTCTAAACCCGACAATGGTAATTGGTGGAACAGCAAACACTTGGGAGGACTGCAAAGCGCTCATTGATAAAAAGGTAGATTATATTGGACTTGGTCCGTTTCGATACACCACAACTAAGAAAAACTTAAGTCCTGTCCTTGGTCTTGAGTCCTATTACACCATAGTGGAAAAAATGCAACAACAGGCCAACCCTATTCCGATCGTTGCCATTGGCGGTGTCACCCTTAAAGATATTGTCCATTTGCGAGATGCAGGGGTTTGGGGTATCGCCCTTTCGGGTTGTCTACACCGACAGAACAACATCCATCACGCCATTCAAACCATTCAAGAAACTTTTAAATCAGCTCAATCATATGAATACTGAATTGACCATTGCAGGAAAAACTTTCGGTTCACGCTTATTAACGGGTACCGGCAAATTTTCCTCAACGAAAATAATGGAAGAAGCTATTCTAGCCAGCAAAAGTGAACTCGTGACCGTTGCTCTGAAAAGGGTTGATATTCATAATGACCAGGATTCAATTTTACGAAGTTTACAACACGACCAAATTTCACTATTACCAAACACCTCCGGGGTTCGAGATGCTGAAGAAGCCGTCTTCGCAGCACAAATGGCTCGAGAGGCATTAGGAACCAATTGGGTAAAAGTAGAAATACATCCAGATCCAAAATACTTATTACCCGATCCTATTGAAACCCTAAAGGCATGTGAGGCTCTTGTCAAACTAGGTTTTGTTGTAATGCCATATATCCATGCTGATCCAGTTCTTTGTAAACGATTAGAAGATGTCGGCGCGCAATGTGTCATGCCTTTGGGAGCTCCAATTGGGACGAACAAAGGATTAAAGACACTTGACTTTCTTGAAATCATCATCCAACAAAGTAAGGTGCCTGTCATTGTAGATGCTGGAATTGGCAGCCCTTCACATGCCTGTTGGGCTATGGAAATTGGTGCAGATGCCGTCTTAGTTAATACCGCTATTGCGGTTTCAAAAAACCCTGTACAAATGGCTAAGGCCTTTAGAATCGCTGTAGCGGCGGGTCGTATGGCTTATCAGGCTAGACTAGCAAAAATAACGGACACACCGCAAGGAAGTAGTCCTCTAACACAATTTCTTTATGAGTAATTTCAAAAAAGTACTCGATACTTATCATTGGGATGATCAATGGAACAGCATTCAGCAAAAGACCACTTTAGATGTGGAAACTGCTCTTGATGCAAAACATCCGGATCTTGAAGATTTTAAAGCCTTAATCTCTCCAAAGGCAAAAGCATACTTAGAACCCATGGCTCAAAAAAGTAGAGTACTCACTCGAAATCGCTTTGGTAATACCATGCAGATGTACGCCCCCTTGTACCTCAGCAATGAATGCCAGAACATCTGTACCTACTGCGGTTTTAGTCTAACCAATAATATACCAAGGAGAACATTAATTGATCAAGAAATACTTAAGGAGGCAGCATTTTTAAAGAGAAAGGGTTATCAACACATCTTACTAGTAACTGGTGAAGCAAACCAAACAGTAGGTGTAAATTACTTAGAAAACGCCATTGGGCTACTTCAACCCCACTTTGCAAACATTTCCATGGAAGTTCAGCCCTTGGATCAAGACGCTTATGAGTTGCTGATACAAAAAGGATTGTATGCTACGCTAGTTTATCAGGAAACCTACCATCGAGAAACCTATAAAGTACATCATCCCAAAGGAAAGAAATCAAATTTTGACTACCGTCTTGAAACACCAGATCGACTTGCAAAAGCAGGTATTCATAAGATAGGCATTGGCGCATTGTTAGGTTTGGAAGATTGGAGAGCCGACAGTTTTTTCACTGCGCTACATCTGAATTATCTCCAAAAAACTTATTGGAAAACCAGGTATTCCATCTCCTTTCCAAGGTTACGGCCTTTTAGTGGTGGCTTAGAGCCAAAAGTTGAGATGACTGATGCTGATCTTCTACAACTGATCTGTGCTTATAGAATAGTATTTGAGGATGTCGAACTGTCAATATCCACCAGAGAACACGCAAGATTTAGAGATCATATCACACATTTGGGTATCACCTCGATGAGTGCTGAATCTAAAACAAATCCAGGTGGATATGCTGTAGACCCACAGTCTCTTGAACAATTTGAAATTTCTGATGAGCGCAATACCGAAACTATTGCCCAAATGCTCAGAAACAATGGAATTGAACCCGTTTGGAAGGATTGGGAACAACTCCACAGTTAATGTAATCGAAATAAAATTTTGTAATGTTTTTATGTGAATCATGAGAACAAATTACTGTGCCTCATAAATCCTTTTGAAAACACCAGCAAATTCTTCTATAGAAGTTGGCGTGGTGTTTTCATGGTTTCGAGTGTAGAAGCTCGAAACTTCTCCTTGGTTAATCAATTTAGTAAAATCATAGAGTTTTCCCGCTGCACTAGGGCTTACTCCCGTTTGAGTCATCCCAGAAATAAAATCATCTTCCGAAATTTGTAGGTATTTCAAATTAGAAATCTCAAGAGCTTGGCCGTACACCTCAGCGATCTCATTATAGGATAGATCCCTTTGCCCTAGAACATATTCCACGCTTTTTCCTTCAAAATCCAGTGATGTCAAATTTTTAAATGCAGCAGCTATAATATCTCGGGCTGCTATAATGGCGAACTTTATTTCACCATTTTCAGGGCCTGCCATGAAGCCATTGTTCTTTATAGAATGTATTTGAGTCAAGGTATTTTCCATGAAATAGGTGGCTCTAAGGTGTCTTACATTAATATTTGGAACTGCATTAAAAAGCGCCTCCATTTTATGCAACCCTAAAACAACGCCTGTTCCTTTGTCTAAATGTGCCCCAACGCTACTTAGTGTAACGGCATATTTAATACCTTGGCTTACAATAGCATTCCTGATCGCAGTGGCATGGGCAACTTGAGTGGCCGTATAATCCTCAGCTTGTAAATCTATAGGCAAAAGTACATAGGCCGCATCGGCTCCCGAAAATACGCCTTTTAAGAAATTCTCATCAAGGTTATCCCCTATAAAAATGTCTCCACCTTTTTGTTTTAATTCCTCTGCTTTCTCTGCTTCACGGCAAACAATTCTAACTTTATTACCGCTTTCTAATAATTTCAAACCAAGGGATTTTCCAGTTTTACCGGTACCTCCCAAAATAACGTATGTTTTCATGTCTTTTTTTATACCGAAGTTAAAGGTATTTAACGTAATTACCCCGTATAGATTAAAAATTAAAGTCCGATTTCAAGGGCTGAGATGAAAGGGCAAACTTTAACTACACTTAAATAATCACTACTTATATCTTTAAGAGAAATACTTCTAGAACCAAAAAAAAGCTCCCAAAACTGAGAGCTCTTTTATAATCTATATTTTTAATTGTCAATTAATCTTGAATGGTATTTATTACCTTTTGATTAATACTTCTAACTTTTTCTATATCCATTTTGTCAACCTTTCTGTCATAGGTCATAAATCCATTAACCTCTCCTTCAACATCGGTAGTTTGAGTGTAAATAGCTCCAGAGAAACCAGATTTTACAAGTTCTATTAATTCTTTGGCATAAGCAATGTATTGATCTGTGGTCTGTTTGGAATTTTTGAACTTCACATATCCCCAGTTATTTTCTGTATTCCAAAGATGCCCCTTTAATGGTAATCCTATTCCACCATATTCTCCTAGGACGTTCACGCGATTGGCATCGTACAAATACAATTCAGGTCCTGGATAATTATGAAGATCTAAAATATCACCGGTCTGGAAATGATTCCCACCACTGGCTGAGTTGATCAGTCTGGACGGATCGTAATTCTGAGTCCACTCGGTGATTTCTACAGTCTTAAATTGACCCCAAGCTTCGTTAAACGGCACCCAAACTACAATACTAGGATAGGAATATAAATAATCCATAATATCCTTCCATTCCTTTCTATAAATGGCCTCTGACTCAGCGGATCTTTTTAACTCGTTAGCATCAAAATATTTTCTCATCTGCCAGATTGGAGCATCATCACCATTAGGCATATCCTGCCATACTAAAATTCCGAGCTCATCACAATGAGTATACCATCTAGCAGGTTCAACTTTTACGTGTTTACGGATCATATTAAATCCAAGTTCTTTAGTTTTTACAATATCATATTTCAAAGCTTCATCCGTTGGAGCTGTATATAAGCCATCAGGCCACCATCCTTGATCTAAAGGACCAAATTGAAAGTAATCTTTATTGTTTAACTGCATTCTAACGATTCCATGCTCATCACGTTTCTTTGATATTTTACGCATTGCAAAATAACTTTCCACCTGATCTACCGTTACGCCTTCACTTATCAGTTTAACAGTCATACGATATAAGAATGGTGATTCAGGACTCCATAGCTTCTGGTTAGCTATTGGAATTTCCAATGCCTGTGTTGCATTTGATTTTGAAACAGAAATAACCTTGTCACCATCCTTAACAGTAACCTCAACGATATCACCATAGGTGGTATTTTCCAAGATAGGATCAACGGTTACCAAGTTCTTATCTATATTTGGAGTTGTTCTAAGATTTTGGATATGCTTTTCACTTACTGGTTCTAGCCAAACAGTTTGCCATATGCCAGTAACGGGCGTATACCAAATACCTTCAGGATTTTTAACTTGTTTTCCTCTAGGTTGCGGTCCTTCGCTAGTTGGATCCCAAACTTTTACTACAAGATTTTGATTGGACTCTCCCAGGAAAGGAGTGATGTCAAATGAAAATGGTGTATATCCCCCGGTATGAGAACCTACCTTAATATCATTGATCCAAATTTCGGACTTCCAATCTACCGCACCAAAATGCAGTATGATTTGCTTTCCATCCCAATCTGCCGGTACCTCAAAATTAGTTTCATACCAAAGTTCATTTTCATGTCCAACGCGTTTGCCTACTCCGGACAAGCTTGATTCCACAGCAAAAGGCACTAATATTTTTCCATCCGATTTTGAAGGCTTTTGTTGCCCAACTGCTTGTATTGAATAGTCCCAAAGCCCGTTCAAATTCTTCCACTGCTCCCTTTCTATGATTGGTCTGGGATACTCTGGTAAAACAGAATTAACATCAATTTGTTCCGCCCATTTGGTTTTAATTTTATCCCCTACAGGTTTCCAATTTTGGGCGTTAAAACTCAAGGTTGTAAGAAGCATTGTGACAATGACACCAAACTTCTTTAGGTGTGTGTGCTGTATCATATTTAAAGCATTAAATTTTAGTAAATCGGGAAATCAATTAATGACAAATTCTATCCTTAAAACCGACGCCCCTTTTCAAATATCAACTCCAAAGAGAATAAATAACATTAAAGAGTAGCAATCCTTTTGTTTCAATGTTTCGATTTTATCATTCAAAATCACAATATACACAGCCTTTACAGCCATTATGAACAATTTTGATCACATTATACCCAAAGGTTAGATTTTTTGAAGGAATTAATCTTAGCCTTACTTAAGTTTTAAAATTATTCGGAATGATTTTCAACCAAAGTAATTCCTTTAGCCATATTCCACGCATAAATGACCACCACTAAGAAGCACAGCGCAGGTAATACAAACGAAAAGTTCACCTCAGAAACACCAAGAATTTTTATATCAGCAACGCCGACACCCCCCAAATCTATAATCATACCTTGAAATTGAGGAAGTAATGCTCCTCCAACAATAGCCATGACAAGTCCTGCTGCACCAATTTTAGCTTCCTCCTCCTTTAATCCATCAAGGGCAATACCATAAATGGTTGGGAACATAATGGACAGGAATAATGAAATACACACCAAGGCATACAATCCTGGTACTCCTGCAACAAAGACGGTAACCAAAGCACATAACATCCCTGCAATTGCAAAATACATCAGCAATTTCGTAGAGCTCATAAATTTTAATAAATAAGTTCCTATAATTCTTCCAATGGTGAAAAGTATAAAGGCCAATAGTTGATAATTTGCAGCGATACTAGCAGAAATCCCTATACCTTCCGCATACTGATAAATATAGGTCCAGCTCATGATCTGAGCTCCCATATACATCACTAAAGAAAGTACGCCATAGGCATAACGTTTATTTTTTATCAATGAGGCAAAGGTACTTTTCAAACTCACAATACCATCTTGATCTCTTGCTTGGGGCATTTTGCTAATGAAGATAACCACAAGCACTGCCAATACTACTAACCCAAGGATCACATAAGGATCCCTGATAACCATCAAATCCGAAGTACGGATTAGTACTTTTTTGGCCTCATCCAAGGCACCGAAATTCTCGTAATCATCCGATTGTAGCTGATCTAGGACAAAGAACTTAGCAACTAACAATCCTACAACTAATCCTACTGGATTAAAAGCTTGGGCCAAATTTAGGCGGCGTATTGCAGTCTTAGGATGACCCATAGCCAAAATATAGGGATTAGCCGTGGTTTCAAGAAAAGCCAACCCAAAGGTCAACACATAAAGTCCCAAACAGAAAAACCAAAATTCTTCAGTCACAGTCGCCGGATAAAATAATAAAGCTCCGAAGGCATAAAGTGAAAGTCCAACTATGATTCCATATTTATAGTTGTATTTTCGAACGAATAAGGCCGCTGGTAAGGCCATACAAAAATACCCTCCATAGAAGGCCATTTGTACCCAGGCTGCCTGTGAATTGGTGAGTTCCAAAACTTTTTTAAAAGCCTGAACCATAGGGTCAGTCACAGCATTGGCAAAGCCCCAAAGCGCAAATAAAGATGTAATCAAGATAAAGGGGACTATTAATTTCTTCTCGACTACTGGTATTTTAAAGTTGGTGTTCATCTATTGTATGCATTAAATATTAGGTAATTTATCTTTGATCTTATTCCAAAAATTGGGGTTAAAAGTATGGCTGGCACCAATAATGTTCGCTTGATCCGTATGATCTATAATTTTAATCTGTATGTGCAAACCATTGTCGACTAATTTATGTTCAAGATTTTCCAAAAACAATTGCGAGGATTTTGCGATACTTCCACCAATTATTAAAAGATCGGGATCAAATGCTTTTAAATATGGAGTTGTAAAGGCTACAAAATTCTCTGTAAATTTGTCAAACAACCACTGTACCTCTGGTCCGTTGAGTTCTACTAAGTCTTTGACGCCGCCCGAGATGCTTTGACCAAATTCATTTTCAAATTCTTGAATAAACCAGCGTGTAGAAAAGTAATCATCAGCAATGCTGTCTTTAAATTTTTTATCCCATAAACAACCGTTCTCAGGAACATGATTCGCGTGGATTAAAGGGTATTCATCCTCAAAAAATGCGGCACCAAAACCTGTTCCTAGAGTAAGTGCTAAAACCTTGCTTTTGGTGTCAAATCCTCCAGTTAACATACTGCCGATTCCAAATGACGAAGCATCATTGAAGAATCGCAATTGTAAATTCTTATCATGTAAATACTTTGGTAATTCGGCTACAACTGATATACCATACAAGGATTCAAACTTATCGTTTACCTCGAACATTGCGATCCCCTCTTTGTAACGAAATGGTCCTGGCATGGCAAATCCGATCCCAACAGGCTCTTTGTCTTCTAGTAGACTTAGTGTCTTGTTAATACAGTCTGCCCAACACTGAAGTATGACCTGCTTTTCTGCTTTAGAATTGACGCTTTGTTGACAATACGTTTGTTCTATAATCTCGCTAGTGGTTAATTCAACTGCCGCACACGAAATGTGACTTCCTCCTATATCTACTCCAATGGCTATTGGCATGCTATTCTTAATTTTAGAATTGCTGTAGTATTACAACAGCTTATTGTTTGATTTAATTTCTGCTTTATCTATTTTGTTTCTATAGAAATTGAACCGCCTTCTACAAACAAGCTATGTGGGATAAAGTACCCATCAATGGGCGCATCGTTTACCAGTATGCCCTTTAAGGATCTAGACTTCATATCATTAGAAATCTTCAACTCTTGTTCTTGCCCTTTATGCACTATAATTTGATCGAAAATTGGAACGCTTACTAAATACTCCGTATCCGCCGGTGAGAATGGATACAATCCCATGGCACTACAAACATACCAGCTTGACATTTCACCTGCATCATCCATTCCACTAAGTGCCAATCCTTCAGTGCCTATACCATAAAAATCACTTAGAATAGTATCTATAATTTTTTGAGACTTTTCAGGCTTATCCACAAAGTAATAGGCAAATGGAGCCTCGTGATCCGGCTGATTTCCATGGCAGTATTGGCCTATGAAGCTGGATACATTTCTGGCGATGTGGTCAGGATTCCATTTCAAACTAAACAAGGAGTCCAATTTGGCCTCAAAGCTCTGATCACTACCATACAACGATTTCAAACCTTCCATATCATGTGGAACATAAAAGGATAACTGCCAAGCATTGGCCTCCCTGTACATATATTCATAATATGGATATTGAGGATTAAAAGGTGTTATCCAAGAACCATCTTCCAATTTCCCTCGCATAAAATTGGTCTTTGTATCAAAAACATTTTTATAGTTTTTTGACCTTTTCATTAGATCCTGGTAATGTGTAGTGTCCTTTAATTCTTTTGCAAGTAGAGCCAATGCGTAATCATCATAAGCGTATTCCAAGGTTTTAGAAACACCGGCTTTTCCTTTGGTCTCTACATGAGGGTTTTCAATATCTGGGTCAGCAATAAATCCTTCACTGATATATTCTTCAATAAATGGTCTTGTTCCCCCCTCTTTATAGGCATTGTTAAGCAATAGTTGATAGGCCTTGTCAACATCAAAATCCTTGATTCCCCTAAGATAGGATCCACTGATAAATGGCGCCGCATGATCTCCGTGGAAAAACGTTGGTATGAACCCACTATGACTACCTCGATCCACCAGAGACTTGATAATATCGTTACAAAGTTCAGGATCCAAAATCTCTAACAACACTAATTTGTTGCGATAGGTATCCCAAAAGGAAGGATTGGTATAATACCGATGTCCTTTATTGACAATGGAATCTTTTTCATTACGGAAATCTCCGTTAGAATCGCTACGTAATGCAGGCCATAAAAAGGTTCTGTAAAGTGAGGTATAAAAAAGTGTTTTCTCTTTTTTAGATCCTCCCTTAACGGCGATTTTAGATAGTAGATCGTTCCATACGGATTCCCCGCTTTCTCGAACCTCTTCTAGGGTGCGTGTCCCAATTTCCTTGGCTAAGTTTTCTTTAGCATTTTCAATACTCACAAAAGATAAGCCGATACGAAGTACAACAGTGGTGGTAGACTCCCCTATATTTAATAGGGTATAGCCTTTACTTTTGCCTTCATTATTTTTCTGAAGGCTTGTAATAGGAGTATTCAAATTCGCATAAAAATAAATGCGCTCTCTTCCCATTTGCTGAAAACCAGCCACAGCACTATCTCCAATTTTTTCAAGTTCCCAACGATCAACATGATTGTTGGCAGTTCCTAAATCAAATAGGATCTTAGGCTTGTCTTGAGCTTCAAAGGTATATTTATGAATTCCTGCTCTGAGTGTAGAACTGAGTTCCACATTCACCTTATAATCCTCAAGATAAACTTGATAATATGCCGCTGAAGCCTTTTCATTGGAATGCTTAAAAGAGGACTTATAGGGATAAGAAGCCTTTTCACCAGAAATGGGAAGTATAGGAATATTACAAAAATTCCAGTGCCCTTTGTTAGTGTGTGTAAATCCAAGAATTTCAGTATCCTCATATTGATACCCTGCTCCTGTACTATAGGCTGTTATTGGACTCAGTTGTACCATTGCATTTGGCAAGGATGAACCAGGATAAACTAGACCTGCCCATACGCGCCAGTCCTTTGGAGGTGTATATCCTATTTGCTCAGGATCCGTTAAGGGAGCCGTCCCTATGAATGGATTCACATACTCGGTGTATGAAACATTTGTTTCGGGTGTTTGTGTAACTGACTTAGGCTGCTCTTGACAGCTAAATTGACCTAAGAGCACACTAAATAAACCGATTGTTCCACATATTTTGGACAAATAGTTGACAACGGTAGTTGACGTAAAGGCAGTAAAGGCTAATTTCATTATAGTAATTTTGGGTTTTCGTTATAGGTTTTCCAAAGCAATTCCCCAAATAAGGTGTTTGCCCAAGCAAACCATGATCTACTAAATTGTGTAGGATCATCCTTATGAAAAGATTCGTGCATAAATCCTGTATTACCATCCGTGTTTTTAAGACTTGTTATGCAGGCTTTTATTTCTTCTGGATCTGAACTAGTGAGTGCCTTAATACTTAAAGACATCGGCCATATCATATCCATTCCCACATGAGGTCCACCGATCCCTTGACCTGCTTTTCCTTTAAAGAAGAATGGATTATCAAGTGACCACACAAAATTTCGGGTATTTTTATAAATAGGATCTTCAGCTTCTACAGCACCAAGGTATGGTAAGGATAACAAACTTGGCACATTGGCATCGTCCATCAGAAGATGATTTCCATAGCCATCGATTTCAAATGCGTATATAGGACCATAATTAGGGTGCTCAACGATAGCATGTTTTTCTAAAGCTAGAGCCACCTCTTTACTAAGATCCAAAAGTTGTTTTGCCAAGGCGGTATCATTGTGTAACTCTTCAACCATCTCCGCCGCCTGTTTAAGGCTTATAACTGCAAAGAAATTAGAAGGAATTAAAAATGAAAACACCGTAGCATCATCGCTTGGTCGAAAAGCGGAACTGATTAGTCCGACTGGTTTAACTGGGTAGCCATAACCTTTTAACGCCCTTGTATCAGTAGCATGAGGCGTTGTCCTCATAAAGGAATATGGACCTGGACCATCCTTTTGTTGTTGGTCTATAAAGGTCTGTAAAATTAAAGCTATAGCACTTTTCCATTGTTGATCAAAAGGCGAGGTATCTCCTGTATTTTTCCAATAGTGATACGCCAATCGAATCGGGTAACAAAGTGAATCTATTTCATATTTTCGTTCATGGACTCCAGGTTGCATTTGAGTCAAATCACTAGCCCACTCCCCTTCTTTAGTAGGATCGTCATAAAATGCATTAGCATAAGGATCCTTAATTATATATTTCGTTTGTCGATTGATAACCCCGGCAATTAAGTTTTTTAAATCCTTATCCTGATCTGTAAATGCCATATAAGGCCAGACCTGAGCCGAGCTATCGCGCAGCCACATGGCATCGATATCTCCAGTAATTACGTAGGTATCAGGCTTGCCGTCTATCTCCTTATATGTAACAGTAGTGTCCAGTGTATTTGGAAAACAATTATTAAACAACCATACCAATTTTGGGTCTTTGACCTTTTTGGAGAATTCCTTTATGGCCTTTTCAATTACTTTACTTTTGAAATTCCGCTCGCCTTCGGGAGTTCTTACTGTTGGGAAATCAAGTCTAGTAGAAGCCGTAAGCTCCATTGGGTTTATAAATGCAAGGCTTGAAGCCATAGTAGCGTTTTGAATAAAAGTTCTTCGTTTCATAATAATTGCTGTTCTGGTTGTTCGTCCATTAATTTAATTATAATTTCAAATATACATTACTAAATCGTTTTAGCAAATATATTATTCTTTTTCTTTTATTAAATGGTGTTATTCACAGATTTTATATCTTAAAAGCGCTTTCTAGAAGAGTCTCTAACAATCAATGAGGATTCCAATACGACTTGTTTATTGGGAATATCTTTATCAGATTTGATTAATTTCAATAGAGTGTCCATAGCCTGCTTAGCCATGTTTGCAGTTGGCTGGGCTACCGCTGTAATGCTAGGACTGTAGGTTTTAAATAAATGACTATCATCAAAGGTGATAAACCCTATTCGATCAATTAAGCCGGGGAATTCGCGTTTAATAACTTCCAGACCAGTTTCTGTGAGGTAGTTCGTAGCAAAAAGTATGGCATCAATTTCTGGATGCTTTTTTAAAAAAGCCTTGATTTCCTTATCGCCCTGATCACTAATTGTTTTTGAGAATGGTAGTCTCAGAGAAATTTCTTTAAGGCCATGTTTAGAAATGGTATCCAGATACCCATTTAACCGATCCGCCATCTGGGACTGTTGGGTGTCAAGAGTAATATAGGCTATGTTTTCAAAACCATTACCCACAAGGTGCTCAATGGCTTTTTGAGTTGCCTCGGCATTATTAGTCACCACATAGTTGGTATCCAAATCAGGATAATAGCGGTCGAATAATAACACAGGGATATGCTCCTCTATCAAATTCTTTATGGTGCTTTGAATATTTGGAGACGGCACGATAATAAAACCATCAACCTGTCGATTCTTAAATAAATGAATCAATTCCATTGACTTATTATCATCGTTATCATTACTACAAAACAACACCTTATATCCCTTCTTATACGCTAGATCTTCAATAAGTCGGGCAAGTTTGGCGAAAAAAGAGTTGGCAATATCCTCCACCATAAATACAAGGATTTTGGACTCACCTGTCCGCAGACTTTGTGCCACCTGGTTAGGTTTATAATTGACCTTTTCTACATATTCAAGCACCTTCTTTGTAAGCTGCTTTGAAATATGCTTTTCTTCTGCTTTACCATTCAAGACAAAAGAAACAGTAGTCACAGAGATGTTTAAATCCGCTGCAATATCTTTTATAGATACTCTTTTTTTTCTCATTATTAAGCTATCAGTAATTACGAATGCCATGAAATATAGGGAGTTATTTCTTTGGGAGGGGCTAAATTATAAAAAAAGTTAACATTTTATACCATCCCCTTTTTTAAATTGTTGTTACTCTATGACGAATTGTTACTACAATCCCAACCAATTTGAATCAAACAAGGCCTGAATTTAATTATCCAAGCCCCATTTGTGATTTCAAAATTATAAACAATAATTAGTGGTGACTTATTTACCGTTAAACAGTATCATCACACCAATTACGATCACTATAATTAGGATCGAAACAGCAACATCTACCCAGCTATAACTACTTTTATTTTTTTCTTTTTCTTCTTCCGTAATCGTACTAAAAGTAAGGTTTTTAACCTTTTCTTCTGATGGGTTTTTAGTAAGTAAACTCACTACAATCGCTAGTAAGATACAGAACAGGAAGAACCAAGCTCCAAAGGTTAAGAAGTTCATATCACCAAGGGCGAACAAAAATCCGTCAGGATCCAGACTATCTTTAACCAATTCAAGAATAATTCTAAAGGCTCCTACCACAAACCCGGTAACCAACGTCACAAACGCACCATGGGCATTGATTCGCTTGTGGAAAATTCCCAAGAGAAAAACCGCAGTAATTGGAGGTGAAATATAGGATTGAACTTTTTGTAGGTATTCATACAATACACCAGAGATATTAGCCATAATTGGAATCCAAATGATACCGATAATAACAACTATAACGGTTGCCATCTGACCTGTTCTTACTAGTTTCTTCTCAGGAGTATTTGGTCTGAGTTTCTTGTAGATATCTACAGTAAATAATGTAGAACATGAATTAAATACAGAGGCCAATGAACTCATAAGCGCTGCTAATAATCCAGCAGCAACCAAACCTCTTAAACCGGATGGTAATAAGTTACTCATTAATACAGGGAAGGCTTCATCTGGTGAATCCCAATGTAACTCTCCTCGCATTTTCAAAGTAAGTGCAATAACTCCTGGAATTAGGAATAGGAAAACCGGTAATAATTTCAAGAGCGCACCAAAAATGGTTCCTCTTCTACCTTCTTTTATGTTTCTAGCTGTAAGGGTACGTTGAACGATATACTGATCCGTACACCAATACCATATACCAACAATAGTACTTGTTATCAATAAGGTAGGCCACGGAAATTCAGGATCAGAGGCAGAACGCCACATATTAAGGTATTCCGGAGTCACCGTTTCCTTCATACTTTCCCATCCTCCCACTTCCTGTAGTCCAAGAAAAGTCAATACTGCCGCACCCAATACCAATACAATGGCCTGGAGAGCTTCCGTATATATCACGGCCCGCATTCCTCCAATCACAGTATAAATACCAGTCAGAATTACAGTGGACAATGCGCCTGTCCAAAAATCAATTCCTAAAAGTGCCGATACCACAATTCCTCCAGCGTAAATGGTCACGGAGATTTTTGTAAGCACATAAGCGATGATTGAAAATATAGATAAGACCCACCTTGAACGGGAATCAAATCGTTTTTCTAGGAATTCCGGCATGGTAAAAACACCACTTCGCGCATAAAACGGTAAAAAGATCCAACCAAGCATTAGGACTACCCATGCCTGTATTTCATATATTAACATTGGTAGTTTATCTCCAGCACCTGCCCCGGCCAGTCCGACCACATGCTCAGAACCGATATTGGATGCAAATATGGAAGTACCTACTACAAACCAGCCGATGTTACGTCCAGCCAAAAAGTAATCTTCAGTGTTGTTTTGTTTTTTTCTAATAATCCATATGGCTATACCCGCTAATACCAAAAAGTATAGTCCGATACAAATCCAATCCAGTGTATCTAATGTCTTCATCTTATAAAAATATTCTGTTAGGTTGTTTTTGTTTGCTTTATTTCACTGAAAACTTAAAGGTCGTTTCGCTTGTATAGGTCTGTTCTGGATTTAGAACCACCGATGGAAAATTCTCTTGATTTGGAGAATCTGGATAGTGTTGAGTTTCAAGACAAAAACCTGAACGCTTTGCATAGGTACCTCCTGATTTTGATTTCAGGGTGCCGTCAAGGAAGTTACCGGAGTAAAATTGAATGCCAGGTTCTGTAGTATACACTTCCATAAAACGCCCACTACCTGGATCATAAGCAGTTGCTGCAAGGCTTAAACCATCTGAGTTTCTATTGAGTACCCAACAGTGATCATAGCCTAGGCCACGTTTCAACTGCTCCGTGTCTTGATTGATTTCCTTTCCAATAGTTTTGGACTGTTTAAAATCAAAAGGTGTTCCTGCTACAGGTTTAAATTCTCCTGTTGGAATTAAAGTTGCATCTACCGGTAAAAAGGTATCCGCGTTAATTGCGATTTGTTGGCCCAATATATCTTTAGAAAAATCACCGGACAAATTAAAGTAAGAGTGTTGGGTAAGGTTCACAACAGTCTTTTTATCTGTATTAGCCTTATAATTAACCTTTAAGGTGTTATCATTGGTTAAGGTGTAGGTCACCGTAGTATTCAAATTTCCAGGATAGCCTTCTTCCATATCCTTACTCAAATAATGCAATTGTAGTGCAACACTCTCTGCATTGGTTATTTTTGTAACCTCCCAAACCACTTTGTCAAAACCTTTATTTCCTCCGTGCAGGTGATTTTGACCATCATTCTGTGCCAGTGTATATTCTGTACCATCAAGACTGAATTTTCCTTTGGCGATTCTGTTGCCAAATCGACCAATTATAGCACCAAAATACGGTGGCGGTGTCAGATAACCCTCTAAAGAATTAAACCCTAAAACCACATCGGCAATCTTACCGTCTTTATCCGGAACTTCAAGGTTGGTAATAATTCCACCATAATTGATCACAGAGATCGCCATTCCGTTGGCATTAGTCATAGTGTATTTTTGAATGGATTCACCACTGGGTAATTGTCCGAAATCTTCTTGCAAAATTGCAAGACTATCTTTTTGACTTTCCATTGCATTGTCTGTTTGTTTTGCATCTTCTTTTCCGGCTTTATTCTTACACTGAACGGTTAAGAATACCACTGAAAAAACCAGTAAAAATTTCATGCTGCTTTTTAATGTTTTCATAATGTTAAGTTTTGTCGGTTACATTCCATGTTGAAAAATATGGTAATAAGCCTCATTTGCATTCAAGGTGTCTTTAAAGCTTCTGATTCGAGTATCTGAGTCGATTACCAGTAGTTCAATACCCGCAATATCGGCAAAGTCCTCCATATATTCTGTATGCAATGCCTGAGAATATACGGTATGATGTGCACCACCGGCTAATATCCATGCTGTTGTTGCGGTTTCCAGATTAGGCTTACAATCCCAAAGTACTCTTGCTACCGGAAGCTTAGGTAAATCCGCCATAGGCTTAATCGCCTCAACTTCATTGACCACCAAACGGAAACGATTTCCCATATCCACTAAGGAGGCGTTAATCGCTGGTCCAGCGGGAGAATTAAAAACCAATCGCACAGGATCCTCTTTACCCCCAATTCCAAGTGGATGCACCTCACAAGAAGGTTTTCCTTGTGCAATCGATGGACATATTTCAAGCATATGTGAGCCTAAAACATAGGATTTTTGTTCCGTGAAGTGATAGGTGTAATCTTCCATAAATGAGGTTCCACCTTCAAGCCCTGAAGCCATCACTTTCATGCTGCGTAGCATGGCAGCGGTTTTCCAATCTCCTTCACCACCAAAGCCATAACCGTCAGCCATCAACCTTTGAACAGCTAGACCAGGAAGTTGTTTAAGAGCACCTAAATTTTCAAAGGTGTCTGTAAATGCTTTGAATCCGCCCTGGTCTAAAAACTGACGAAGTCCCAATTCTATCTTTGCAGCATCAACAAGCGATTGTCGCTGTTCTCCTCCGGATCTAAGCGACTCTGTGAGGTTATAGGAGTGCTCGTAGACTTCAAGGAGTTCATTCAGGTCTGCATCGCTAACAGCCTCTATGTGTTGTACAACATCAGAGGAGTCATAACCATTCACTTCGAAACCAAAACGGATTTGAGCTTCTACCTTGTCTCCATCGGTAACGGCCACCTGTCTCATATTATCTCCAATCCTGGCAACACGCAAGTGCTGTAGTTCGTCCCATCCCAGAACAACCCGCGACCATACGCCTATCTGAGATTGCACATGTTGTGATCTCCAGTGTCCTACAACTACCTTTCTCTTTTTGCGCATCCTGGACATCATGAAACCAAATTCACGATCTCCATGGGCAGATTGATTGAGATTCATAAAATCCATATCAATAGCATTCCAAGGAATTTCAGCGTTAAATTGTGTGTGTAAATGGCAAAGTGGCTTCTTTAAAAGATTTAAGCCGGCAATCCACATTTTGGCTGGTGAAAAAGTATGCATCCAGCTAAGGATTCCAATACAGTTTCTAGAACTATTAGCCGCTATACACAGTGCCGTAATTTCTTCAGATGTAGTAACAATGTCTTTATAGACAATCCGAACATTTATACGTGCAGATGCACCCAGCTCAGTGGCAATAGTTTTGGCGTTATTCGCTACTTGTTTTAAAGTTTCAGGGCCGTATAAGTGTTGACTTCCTGTAACAAACCAAATTTCTTTTTCAGTTAAAATCATTATATATATTATTTTATTCTTGTCCATAATAAGCATCCTTTCCATGCTTACGTTGGTAGTGTTTTTTAATCAATGAATTTTTTAATCTAGGTGCATTGGGGTTGATTTGCAAGGTTAAAAAGGCCATTCTAGCAATCTCTTCCAATACTTTACTATTGTACACAGCCTTTGCTGCCGTTGGCCCCCAACTAAACGGACCGTGATTTCCTAATAAAACCATTTGAACTTCCTGGTGGCTCAAACCCTTTTCCTTGAAACAATCTAATATCTGAATACCGGTGTTGTGCTCGTAATTTCCTTGAATTAAATCATCGTGCATTGGAGCTGCACAAGGAATATCTGCTACCAAGTGGTCCGCATGAGTCGTTCCAAAAATCGGAATATCCTTTTGGGCTTGCGCCCAAGCCACAGAATAGGTTGCATGGGTATGCGCAATTCCTCCTATATCTGTCCAGTGTTTGTATAGATACGCGTGGGTTTTGGTATCAGAAGAAGGCCTCATGTTTCCTTCAACTATAGTATTGTCAAAATCTACAATAACAATATCCTCTGGTTTAAGAGTCTCATAAGGGACACCACTAGGTTTGATCGCAAAAACACCATTTCCCCTGTCCACGGCACTCACATTTCCGAAGGTATAGATCACCAGATTCAATGCGTTTAATTCCATATTGGCCTGGTAACATTCTTGTTTTAAATCTCGATATTTAGAATCCATAAGATCTAGTTTATTTCGTTGTAACTTTATGTTCTATAAATTCAGCAAGCTGGGAATAGGATTCCATATGTGCTTGATAATACTGAATTTGATTTGGCTCAGGATGATATTCGGCTTCAAAGGGACTTCCCAATTCTTTACTAGCACTAATAACATCTGGATATATTCCTGCTGCCACAGCAGCGTAAATTGCCGCACCCAAGGCCGGCGCCTGATCGGATGCCGCTATTTTAATGGGTTTATTTAATACATTAGCTAAGGTTTGCATAATCAGTGGAGATTTTCTTGCCACCCCACCTATTCCTATAACAGTATCAATCCTAACACCCTGCTCTTCAAAACGCTCCACTATCTTTTTAGCCCCAAAGCAAATAGCATTTACTAAAGCTTTAAAAATATGAGGGGCTTTACTACCCAAGTTAAGTCCCATCACTGCGGCCTTCAGTTCTTGGTTTGCATCTGGAGTTCGTCTTCCATTAACCCAATCCAAGGCTGTAGGAATACTCTCTTCCATTGGAATACCTTGTGCAGCTTCAGACAATTTAAGAATAAATGCCTCTTCCACTTCTTTTTTAAGGATTTCAATCTGCTTCTCATCAAGACTTTTAGCCGTATAAACCAAATTTTGTAAAGGCCAATTCAATACATCTTTAAACCAAGCTAGTACATCTCCAAAGGCAGACTGACCAGCCTCAAGTCCAATCATATCAGGTATAACAGAACCATCAACTTGGCCACAAATTCCTTTGACCATACGTTCTTGGAGTACGTCCTTATCAGCCACCATAATATCACAGGTAGAAGTTCCCATCACGCGAACCAAGGTGTGTTTTTCAATTTTTGCACCTACTGCACCAGCATGGGCATCAAATGTCCCAACGGCAATAACGGTCTGAGTACTCAGCCCTAACTTCTCTGCCCAATGGCTATTCAATTTCCCTGCAATGGTATCCGAAGTAAAGGTTTCACTATACAATTGACCTTTTAGTTTCTTTAAATAGGGATCCAATTGTTCTAAAAACTCATCTGCCGGAAGTCCTCCCCAGCTTTCATGCCACATTGCCTTATGACCGGCGGCACATCTACTGCGTTTAAAACGATCTAAATCTTGATCTTCACACAACATATATGTCATGTAATCACAGTGCTCCATCCATGTGTAGGCTGCAGATTTTACTTTTTCATCCTCTCTGACAATATGTAGTATTTTAGCCCAAAACCATTCTGAAGAATAGATTCCTCCCTCGAAAGAAGTAAAGTCCTCTCCACCCCAATTACGAGCGAGTTCATTAATTTCATTGGCCTCTTTTATAGCGGTATGATCTTTCCACAAAACCATCATAGCATTAGGGTTCTGTTTGAATTCATCCAAAAGCGCTATAGGAGTTCCTTGACTATCCAAGGGTAATGGTGAAGAACCTGTGGTGTCTATACATATTCCTTTGATGGCATCAGCACCTACGCCACTTTGAGAGACCACCGCTTTGATGGTCTTTTCCAATCCTTCAATATGATCCAAAGGATGCTGTCGAAATTGATTTTTAGTGGCTTCGCAATAGAGCCGTTGCTTCCATCTTGCATAATAAGAAACGTCAGTTGCAATCTCCTCTCCACTGTGGGCGTCTAACAATACAGCCCTTACGGAATCCGTACCGTAATCAAGTCCGATGACATAGGATTTTTTCATTTTCAATATAAAATTTTATTTTTCAATTCTCAGTTTAATCACGTTCACAGAATAAGGAGCAAGTTCAACACCTTTATTCACACTAATATTTTTAGTTACTGGAGCGATGTTTTTTGGCTTGTCAATAGAATTTACAGCACCCAAATCATCACTTGTTAATACAATTTGATCAGCTTTCTTTCCAATGTTCACACCTTTAATATTAAAATTAATGGTTTTAGCAATCGAAGCTGTATTGACAACCTTTACAATTATTTCAGAAGTAGAAGCTTCTTTAACTGCAGAGGCATATAACTCATTTTGACCAATGAGTTTTTCCCCATTTGCACTTACTTTCAGCAAATCGGATCCACGATTTGTGGCAAACATTTTCTGAACATAATAATTCGGAGTTCCATAGGAACTAAGGTTGTCAAACCAAATTAAATCCGGAGTCCATTGCCAAGCCTCGGTATGCGCCATAAGTGGTGCATAGGAAGTAAGCTGTACCACATCAGCATTGCGTTCCAGGCCAGTCATAAATGCAGCTTCAGATAAGGCGCACTCCCAATTATTTTCATTTTGCGGGCTGGCAATTGCTACACTTTGTGCTGCATATTCACCAGCAAATATCTTAGGCCCGTTTCTATTATAGCTATCATAGCGATCCGCATTTTCTCTAAACCACTCTGGGCTTTTGTAATAGTGCTCATCAATTATTTCTGCGCCAAGTTTATTGAGTTGCTCCATTCCATATTCGAAATAATCACCCTCCGGGAATGGTCCGGAACCTGATACAATAATAATATCAGGATATTGTTTTTTAATGGCATCGTTGAATACTTTGTAACGTTCAATGTAATCTGGTCCCCATTGTTCGTTTCCAACACCAATATATTTTAAATCAAATGACTCCGGATGTCCCATGTCAGCTCTCACTTTTCCCCATGGTGTATCCACAGAACCATTGGCAAATTCAATCAAATCAAGGGCGTCTTGTACATAAGGATCTAATTGATCCATAGGTACTAACTCTCCTGTATTAAATTGACAAGCAATTCCACAACTTAGTATAGGAAGCGGAGTTGCACCTATATCCTCGGCCAGTCGAAAGTATTCAAAAAAGCCAATGCCAAAGCTTTGATAATAATCTGGAGTTAATCGGTGTGAAAACTCGGTATTCCATCTATTGATAAGTATTTCACGACCAACTACCGGACCTACTGTTTTCTTCCACTGATATCGCTCTGCAAGGGTCCTACCCTCTACGATACATCCCCCCGGAAATCTTAAGAAACCAGGATTCATATCCGCTAAAAGTTGAACCAAATCTTCTCGCATTCCATTTTCTCTGTTATTCCAGGTATTTTCTGGAAACATAGAGATCATATCCAAATCGATTTCGCCTTGACCACTAAAGGTAATTTCTAAACCCGCTTTTTCTACAGTAGTACTAGCTGTAAGTTTAGTTTGGTACTTTTTCCAATTGCCAGAAGACAAACTCACAGAACTGGATCCTATTAATTTTCCGGCCTCATCTAGGAGTTTAAAGTGAATCTGACTAATTTCTCCTGATTTCTTGGATGCTAAAAATGAAAGTCTGTAATGTTCATCTTTATGTATACCTATTCCTCTATAACCTTTATTGATCAACTTATATCCATTAGCGTCTTTTACTTCGACCCTAATAAAGTTATGATTATTCTGTTGTTTTGAATATTTAACCGGAACGGCTATTCCCGATTCTTTGTTATAAGAATGGCGATCGCTATTTGGCTGGTCCCAACCCATTAAAGGATTGTCAAATTCAAAAGATCTGTTTTTTATAAGTTCAGCGTACAAACCACCATCTGCAGCAAAATTAATATCCTCAAAAAATATCCCGTACATGGTGGGCGCTATTTCTGCCACAGTTTTCGAGGCGTCTACCTCTAATGTAGTTGAAGATTGCGCCGTTATAAATCCGCTAAAACAGCAGAACATTCCGCTAAGCAGGGTAGTTTTAATTCGACTAGATTTCAATGTTTTCATTTGTTAGTTTATTTTAATAGTGCTATTTGCTAGGTATCCAAACTTTCATTTTACCAATGCCTCTGTTTGACCAGGCATAGTAAGGAATGGCTGTTAGATTTTCATTTTGAATGACGTTTACACCTTGAAGTAATTCAGGCTTCCATTCCACATGAAATTCATCATCCACCTCTAATGCAATGGAATCGAAATTTTCTTTATTGTCGGCCTCTTCTATGGCATATACAATAGGACCGTATTCTAATGCCAGTTTACCTCGGTTATCTTCTACTTTATCGTTTGTAATCACCATTCTAGTTTCCATTGGTAAATTCAAGCTCAAAGTCTCTCCTTTTTTCCACTCTTTAGTAATAGTAACATAACCGTCAGTTACTTGAGCATCGACTACTTCACCATTAACTTTTAGTTCAATAGCTGAACTAACTTCATCTTTATATTGGTAAAGTGTTCCTGGAAGCACTTCGTTTCTTAGCCAACCCGGTATTCTTAATTTTAAAGTAAAATTAGCTTCCTTTTCTGGAGTTACTGTAAAGTTTACCTGCCCGCTCCATGGGTAATTTGTTTGTTGCTCAATTGCCAAACTAGTAGCCGGTAAATCTATTTGAGCTTGGTTAGCCACATAAAGATTTACATAAACCGTATTATCAGATTTAGAGTATACCAAGCCTGGTAAAGAAGGTAAAAAACGAATCATATTTGTAGGACAACAAGAACAATCAAACCATTCTTGTCGTGTACATGCACCTCTGTTAAACTTATAAGTGCCGTCTGATTCCAAAGCGTTAGGATAGAAGAACTCAGTTCCACTTAATGAGATTCCCGAAAGTAGACCGTTATATAGGCTACGTTCCAAAACATCCATGTATTTCACATCTCCAGTTAGGTTGTGTAGTCTGTGATTCCAATGCACATCGCCGATGGCAGCACAGGTTTCGCTGTATGCGGTTAGATTAGGAAGTTCATAGTTGACTCCAAAAGCCTCCCCATCGTGTTTTGCTCCTATCCCCCCAGTGATGTACATTTTTTTATTCACCATATTTTCCCAAAGATTGTTCACCGCATCAAGATAAGAAGTGTCCTTATCTATTGCAGCGATATCGGTCATGCCGGCATACATATAGACCGCTCTAACTGCGTGTCCTACAACTTCATCTTGCTGGGTAATGGGGACATGATCTTGCGAGTATTCTCCAAGATTTGGTCTGTTCTCATGATGACCCCTTTCATCTAAAAAGAATCGTGCCAAATCCAAATAATCTTCGTTTTTTGTAATTCTATATAACTTTACAAGTCCAGTTTCAACAATTTGGTGCCCAGGAACTTTTTCAAGTTTTCCTTCCCCACGACCAAAGGTTTTCACCAAAAGGTCTGCATTTTTTAAAGCAATATTTAGGAAGTTTTTCTTTCCGGTAGCTCTATAATGTGCCGCTGCAGCTTCGTAAAGATGCCCGGCATTGTATAGTTCATGGCTCGCCTCGATTGATTCCCAGCGTTTACCATCAATGACATTTACCCAATTTGCAGTTGGATTATCGGGATCAATAGTCCTCCAAGTAGTTAAATAACCATCCTTTTCTTGCCCAGTTTTTACGATACCTATAAGTGAATCTAACAACTGCTCTAACTGAGGATTGGGTGCGCTGATTAGCGAATAAGAAGCACCTTCTATGATTTTATAAACATCAGTATCATCAAAAGGCATCACTCCTCGGGCTTTTCCTTCCATCTCTCCCCCTGCGATCAAAAAGTTTTCAAATCGTCCTTCTTCCTCACATTTTTCCAAGGCAAATTCTATGGTTTTATTTTGAACTCGCTCAATTACAGGAAGCCAAAATTCATCCTTTAACTTTACGTGTTTTATATCCACAGCTTCAATAGGGTATCCCTGATTGATCTCTGATTCCGCTGTAGCGACCTCAGCAGTAGGCTTAGAATTACATCCTATTAGAAATAGCAAGAGACATAATACCGGTACTGCAAAAAAATACAGCTTTTGATTCAAACGTTTCATCTTATCGAGTTTTGGCAGATTAATTAAATAAGTGTGCAATTTACATTTTAAAAATTAAAAAACAACTTCCTGTTATAATTTATTCAATTCCTTCTTTAAAAAAATGGGCCATTTTTCTGAATCCCAGTCTAAAGTAAGAATCCCAAGCTTTGGTTTGCCACCATCATGGGCATCATAGGCATGAAAAAACATATAGTCTTTCTGGTCAAAAGTGTAAACACTATTATGGCCTAAACCATACCAGTTCGCATTACCCTCAAGTAATACGGTTCCTCCACCATCAAACAAGGCTTTCCCTTGCTTGTCTAAATAGGGTCCAGAAACTGTTTTGGATCTTCCGACGACTATTTTATAAGTACTTTCTTCCGCCCTACAGCAATAATCCCAGGACAGAAACAAATAATAATATCCATTTTTCTTAAAGATAAATGGCGCCTCAAGAGCAGCATTTCCTGCATCTGAATCAGGGTACTTAAAATCCCGCTTGCGCCTGGCAATAGTATGCCAACGTTCAGGCTGCGCGAGTGTCTTTAAATCGGAATTAAGCTGGACTAACTTTAGGCCATTCCAGAAAGAGCCAAAGGCAAGCCAAGGTGTATTTTGATCATCGAAAATTAAATTGGGATCAATCGCATTCCAAAGGTCCCTATTTGGGACAGATTGAATGACAATTCCTTGATCCTCCCATTGAAAATCTTCTGAGGCTGAATCAAGTGTTTTGTTGGTCACCAATCCTATGGCAGAAGTGTTCTTACCAAAACTAGAGACTGAATAATACAAATAATACATTCCATTGTGAAAGGAAATATCCGGAGCCCAAATATGATTCTTAAATCCCGGAACCACAGTGTTTGTCCATAAAGGAGCCTGTTTAAAAACAGGCTCTTCTTTTTTCCAATTCTTCATGTCCTTAGAACTAAACCATGAAATACCATGACCTGTAGAGAACAAATAATACTGCCCATCATGCTCTATAGCCACAGGATCATGAACTATAATATCCTGTGCCCTCAGGCCATTGATACCCCAAATAAAAATTAGTGCTGCTAATATTTTCATCCTAATTCAATTCAAACATCACTACGGAAAATGGTGCCATTTCCACAGTTAATTTTCCTTTTTTAAATTTAAAATCTTTGAATTCATTAACCTTAATTTTATCAGGGTTTTCAAAGCTATTGTGATCATGTACATCATCAGATGCCAAGATACTTGCAGCTGCTTTTTTCAAATTCAAACTCGCAAGATCCAACTCTAAATCATGCGCTTTATTCATATCCACATTGACCACTGATATATGAACCTTCCCTTGAGCATCTTTAGAGGCGGATACTGAAATTGCCGGAACTTTTTTCCCTTCGTACTCATAAGATTCCGTATTTAAATCTAGATCTAAACGAGTAGCATCTTGATGCGCAGCATACATCTTCATTACATGATAGGTTGGTGTTAATATCATTTTTTCATCATCAGTAAGGATCACGGCTTGAAGCACGTTTACTGTCTGTGCAAGATTTGCCATTTTTACACGATCACTGTGATTATTGAAAATATTGAGCGTTGCACCGGCAATCATAGCATCTCTCATGGTGTTTTGTTGATATAGGAAGCCTGGATTTGTCCCTTCTTCAACATTATACCAACCGCCCCATTCGTCAACGATCAAATCGATTTTCCCTTCAGGATCATACTTATCCATAATAGCAGTATGGTTGACAATCAAAGTTTCCATATTTAATGCACGTTCAATAGTTTTGAAATATTGAAGCTCATTAAAGTCAACAGCAGGCCCTTTAGATTCCCATTCTACGAATGAATAAGAATGTAGTGCAACCCCTTCGATAAGTTGTTTTGGAACATCTCTCATCAATACCTCAGTCCAGTGATAATCATCTACATTAGCACCAGAGGCAATTCTGTAAATTCCTTTATCATTATCCCAGCTACTCATAAAAGTTGCGTACTGACGGTATAAGTTAGCATAGTATTCAGGAGTCATGTTTCCTCCACATCCCCACATTTCATTTCCGACTCCCCAATATTTTACACCCCAAGATTTTTCTTTTCCGTTTTCACGTCTAAGATTAGCCATTGGACTTTCACCATCGTGATTGACATATTGAATCCAGTCTGTAAATTCTCGTACAGTTCCACTACCAATATTGGCAGCTAAATATGGTTCCGCTCCCAAAGTCTCACAAAGATCAAGAAAATCATGGGTTCCAAAGCTGTTATCTTCAGTAACGCCCCCCCACCATTGATTGACGATTGTAGGTCTGTCTTGTTTTGGTCCAATACCGTCCTTCCAGTGATAGGTGTCCGCAAAACATCCACCTGGCCAACGAAGATTTGGAATCTTCATGTCTTTCAAAGCTTCTATAATATCAGTACGAACTCCTGCAGTATTGGGAATCTCACTGTCCTCACCCACGTAAAAACCTCCGTAAATACATCTTCCAAGGTGTTCGGCAAAATGCCCGTAAATGTGTCTGCTAATTAGTGGCGCATCCTCTTCTTCTTGCACCAAGACCGTGGATTGAGCGGTAGCGAAACCACTAACAACTAGGGCGCCTGCCAGCATTAAATTTTTAAATTTCATGATTGTATAATTTATAGTTAGATTTAATTTGCTGAGTTGGGTTCTAAATTTGGATTGACATCCAACTCTGTCTGCGGTATTGGTAGATATTCCTTCCCAGGTGTCCAGGTATTGAAATCCGGATCGTGAGACTTCAATATACTCAATTTTGCATCATCATATAGCCAACCCCACCGTACGATATCGTGAATTCGGATACTTTCAATAGCGAATTCAAGTGCCCTTTCATGCCCCAATTGATCTCGCATTTGTTGTTTGTTCATATTGGGCTTTACATCGGCTAAATCCGGCAATTTAGCACGATCACGAACCATTTGAATATAAGGATAAGCCTCTTGGGTTCTGTCAAGTTCATTTAGAGCCTCTGCATACATTAATAATACATCAGCATATCGCATTAAACGATAGTTTATTTCAGATAGCTCTACCGACCCCTGACTTTCAGATTCAAAACCTAAACCGTCATGGGTATACTTTCTTGGATATATGGCAGTTTCTGCATGGGGCCATGGCACCCCTGCATAAACTGTAGTTGAATTTTCCGTAGGCTCGTATGAAGCAATAGTAGCCAAGAGTCTTGGATCTAATCCGCCATCAACCGTTTTTTCTTCCTTGTATTCCTCGTAAATCCAACGGGTAGGTAAAAAGTCAGAATATCCAAAACCGTCCATTGCATAAGTGTGTCCAACGGAAGATACTTGCATCCATGCAGAAGAAGGCTCTCCACCGTAATTTTTAACTGTTCCACCAACCTCATCCGGAGTAGCAAATTGCACTTCAAAGATAGATTCAGCATTGTTCTCGGTGTGGGGACTAAAGTTATCTCTATAATTTGCCATTAAACTATACCCGCTCAAAGGACCATCAATTAGCTTTTTAAATTCTGTAGCCGATAAATCCCACTGCTTCATATACAGATATGCTTTACCTAAGAATGCAGTAGCTGCACCTTTGGTTGCTCTCCCTACTTGTCCTTGATCAGCTCCGCTCACATTGTTGTAATCCACGGGGAGATTACTTTGAGCAAATTTCAAATCTGCAACGATTTGATCCCATATTTCTTGCTCCGTAGCGGTTGGCGCATAATAATCTTCCTGAGTTTGAGCAGGAGTTAAAACAAGCGGAACCTTCTGAAAGTTAGTCTTTAAATGAAAGTACGCAATGGCTCTTAAAAATGCAGCCTGCCCTAGGCATCGTTCCTTTACCTTAGAATCCATTTCAATTTCCGGAACCCTTGCCAAAACCTGATTAGAACGATACACGGCCTGATAGTAAGCGGACCATGCCCATTCAATAGGTCCTGATGTGGGCATCAAAACAAATTGTCCAACTTGTACCAAGTCCAGCCAAGGACTATCACCGGTGAAATCATCTCCACGACCATCGGTAAGTCCTGGTGTCATACGCATATAGTACCCGTCAATTAAAAAGGAATTGTATATGGCATTCACCCCCTCTAGAGCGTGCTGTTCAGTCAACCAATAGGTATCAGTGGTCTGACTATTAGGATTTAATAAATTCAGATCTTTTTCACAACTTCCCAAGACTAGGATTGTGAGTGTCAGTAATATATATTTATATGTTTTCATGTCGATTCTATTGTGGTCGTTAAAAAGTTAATTGCACCCCTAACATATAGGTTCTTGGTCTTGGATAAGTTCCATTATCAAAACCAGGTTCAAAAACGCCCGAATTAAAATCAGGATTGTAGCCTTTATAGGATTGAAAAGTGTACACATTCTGTAGCGTCCCATATACTCTTGCAGAGCTTAAAAGTGTTCCCAGAGCACTTTCCGGAATTTTATATCCCACAGAAATGGTGTTCAACCTCAAATAATCTCCTTTTTGCAACCAACCTGGTCGGTCAGAGTCGCGTGCATTACCATTAGGGTCATTGGCCACTACCCTTGGTATTGTCGTGTCGGTATTCTCAGGAGTCCATCGATTTAAAATATCCTCATGAGAATTTATATAGTCTGTAGACCACATCAGGGTTCTGTATATTCTACTGTTGATATAATAATCAGCAGCCCCAGAAGCAAATACGGTAAAATCAAAGTTTTTGTAGTTAGCTGAAAAATTCAAGCCATAGGTAATGCCGGGAATTGCACTACCTAAAAACGTTCTATCATCAGCATTGATGACTCCGTCATCATTTAAGTCTTTAAATTTCACGTCTCCTGGAGAAGTTGCAGAAGTCTGAAATGCATGCGAAGTAATTTCATCTGTCGTTTGAAAAATCCCATCGTAAACATAGCCAAAATGTGCTCCGACTTCACCTCCAACTTGTGTCTTTGATCCAACACCATAAACGGGCTCATCGTTTCCCCCTAAAGCTAAAACTTCATTTTTGAGGGTACTGAGGTTAGCAGAGATATCGAAGTTAAAGTCACTACCGTTTGTGTAATGATACGTCAAAGCAACATCCACACCGGTATTTTTCAAACTCCCCGCATTCACGATAGGTCTTTTATTGATAGAACCTACAGAGGCTGGAATCGGCACTCCAACTAGGACATCTGTTGTTTCTTTGTTATAATACTCCACGGTAAGATCCAGAGCATTATTAAATAACGAAGCATCCATTCCAATATTCAGTGAAGAAGAGGTTTCCCATTTGATATCCTCTGCTACGATATTAGCTTGCAGTCCTCCGATGACGGTCTGTCCTCCAAAGTTGTATAAAATATTTCGGTTGACGACGGGTTGGTATAAATAATCGCCAATGTTTTGATTCCCGAGTTCGCCATAACTTGCACGAAATTTTAAATCGCTGATAATCGCTTTTGGTATCTTAAAGAAGTCTTCATTGGAAATTCTCCAACCTACTGCCACGGAAGGGTAGGTTCCATACATATTGCTGGATGAAAATCTTGATGAGCCATCCCTACGTATGGTACCGGTTATCAGATAACGGTCGTCAAAATTATAATTCACTCTACCGAAAATTGAAGCCAACGTACTAGTTGATTCTCCTCCTCCAGAGGTATGATTTTCTCCATTAGAAAGTACGGGAAGATACGGCTCAGGAAGGTTTTCCGAGTGACCTGTACGCGTCACTGCTTCGTTCTTTTGAAAGGTTTGTCCAAGTAGCAAGTCTAAGGTATGCTTTCCAAAAGTCTTTTTATAATTCAATGTGTTTTCAACCAAACTCACTGTGTATATTCTGGAATTGTCATCCAAGAGTGATTTTCCTGAATTGAAGAAATAACCCATTTCAAAAGCAGGAACAAAAGAGAAGTCTCTAGCTTGGGTTTTATCATAACTTAAGTTCATTTTATATGTAAGCTCATTCCCTCCTTTATTCCATAGTTTAAGTTCCGGATTAATAATGGCAAATGTGCGATCCACCTCTACCCAGTTGGTGAACAAACTATTAATTCCAGGAACATTTAACGCTATGGTCTGATGTAACTCTGAACTAGTTCCTGCAAAGCCTCCTTTATTATTAGAATCATATACGCCCATCGTTGGAATGGCAATCACCAAATCATTAATTAATGGAGGTCTACCACCGGTAAGCACGTCTCCTCTGAAGGTTAAAGAGTTCTCAAAGGAATGCGAATAATACAAGGACGGTGAAATTTTAAATATTCCTTTTTCCAGGGTGGTATTAATTCTACCGGAATAGCGTTCATAAGTGGGACCCTTTCCGACTAAAAAACCTTCGTTGCTATAATAGTCAACTGAGGCGTTATAGGTAACGGATTCTCCACCACCTGAAAAATTAAAATTGTGATTCACCCTGCTACCACTTTTAATACCGGCTTTTTGCCAGTCTGTATCAATATTATCAATAAATAACGGTGAATTAGGATCGTTACCGGCAATCAATGGCATTCCTGCATTAACTCGTTTTTCGTTGACGATCATCTGATAATCCTCACGCTTAAGTACAGGCATGATTTGATTCACCTGATCAATCCCATAATAACCACTGTACTGAATTTTTAAAGGTGTGTTGTTTCTCCCTTTTTTAGTTGTGATAATAACCACCCCATTCGCAGCTCTCGAACCGTAAATAGCGCCAGCAGAGGCATCTTTTAGCACCTGAACTGTTGCGATGTCATTTGGATTAAAATCCCGAATTGATGTCCCTACCGGGACACCATCCACAATATATAAAGGCTGGTTGTTCCCAAAAGTTCCTACACCGCGAATACGGATATTAGGTGAGGCACCCGGTTGCCCATCAGAGGTAACCATCACCCCGGCAGCACGTCCTTGAAGTAGCTGAGAGATATCACTGTTGGATACCTTTTGAGCTTCACTTGCCTGAATTACGGAAACAGAACCTGTAAGATCTGCTTTTTTCTGGGTACCGTAACCAATAACCACAACCTCTTCTAGGGAAGTATTATCAAGTTCGAGCGAAGCGTTGATAGTGCTACCGCCCCCTACGGTAATTTCTTGGCTTTTAAACCCGATATAAGAAAATACCAGTACATCCGAGGTAGAAGCTTCAATACTGTAATTCCCATAAAAATCAGTAGCCACACCAGTGTTTGTCCCTTTGACAAGAACATTAACTCCGGGAAGTGGTTCTCCCCCTTGAGCAGCTACTACTGTTCCAGTGATGGTCTTACCCTGAGCGCAAAGCCCAAACGGCAAAAACATCATTGCGGCAACTAAATACGGAATCCCTCCCATAAATAAAGTACCGATACGATACTTTAAATGTTTACTTAAAATCATGATTAGCTAGTTTAAATTATAAGTGTTGTTTTTACATTTCCAAATTAATTAATAATTATTCACAAAAACAAATAAAATATTAAGTGATTCATTAAAATATTGTTATATAACTACTTATAACGCAATGAGCTCCGATTGCCACTGGTTTGAATAAAAATAAAGAAGTTGAGCTTGTCAAAAAAAAACGTAATTTTACACCTGTTTTGATTAAATCTACCCACATGTTAAACAGTTACAGTAAAGAGGATAAAGTTTTATTAGCAGTTGATTGTATCATTTTCGGCTTTGACAAAGAAGAACTCAAGATACTTTTAATTAAGAGGGATTTTGAGCCGGAGAAAGGAAAATGGTCACTTATGGGCGGTTTCTTGCAACGAGCTGAAACCTTAGATGATGCGGGGAATAGGATACTTCAGACACTTACCGGTATCAACAATATTTACATGGAGCAACTTTACGGGTTCAGTAAAGTTGATCGGGATCCGGTGGAACGTACAATTTCTGTTGCCTATTATGCACTGATTAATATTGAAGATCACAATGAAGAGCTCATTGAAAAATACTCAGCACGTTGGTTTAATATAAAAGAGGCTCCTGAATTGATCTTTGACCATAATGACATGGTAAATCATGCCATTAGACGACTTCAGTACAGAACCTCAACCAAACCTATAGGATTTGAGCTCCTTCCTGAGAAATTTACCATGAGACAACTTCAAAAGCTCTATGAGGCTATTTTAGACGAAAAATTAGATAAGCGTAATTTTATCAATAAAATCAACAACCTCGATATCTTAATCAAACTAGACGAAAAGGATATGTCCTCTTCTAGAAAAGGTTCATTCTTGTATGAATTTGACAAGGAGAAGTATCATAAAAAAGTAGAAGACGGATTTACCTTTAAAATCTAATTCACATAGTGTTAAAACACCCTTAGACTACTTTTTGTTGTGATCCGTAAAATCGCGATGCTCTTTTTTATACAATTCGTCTGTCGGTAAGCTTTTGAAATACTCGTACGTTAGACGCATTCCAATTTTTCTACCCACTTTGGGTTCCCATTGCAAAATTTCTTTTGCCTTAGAAATATCCGGCCTTCTTTGTTGTGGATCATCCTTAGGTAAAGGTTTGTAGACTATTTTTTGATCAGCACCTGTTAATTTCACGATTTCTTCCGCAAAATCTTTTATTGAAATTTCAGTAGGGTTACCAATATTAATCGGATAGTGATAATCACTCATTAATAAACGGTAGATTCCTTCGACTTGGTCATCTACATAACAGAAGGATCGTGTTTGACTTCCATCTCCAAAGACGGTCAAATCCTCTCCTCTGAGTGCTTGTCCAATAAAAGCAGGAATAACACGTCCATCGTTAAGACGCATTCTGGGACCATAGGTGTTGAATATACGGGCAATACGAGTATCTAGTTGATGAAATCTGTGATACGCCATGGTAATGGACTCCATAAAGCGTTTGGCTTCATCATAAACTCCTCTAGGCCCAACAGGGCTAACGTTTCCGTAGTATTCTTCGGTTTGCGGGTGTACCAACGGATCTCCGTACACCTCAGAAGTAGAGGCTACGAGAATTCGAGCGTTTTTATCCTTAGACAAACCCAGTAAATTATGAGTACCGATGGCACCCACTTTAAGGGTTTGAATTGGAATCTTTAAATAATCAATTGGGCTTGCCGGTGAAGCAAAGTGTAAAACATAATCTAGAGGACCGGAGATATCTACAAAAGTAGTCACATCATGATGCCTAAATTCAAAGTTCTCATTTGATCTAAGATGTTCAATATTTTTTAAACTACCGGTGATAAGATTATCCATCCCGATAACGTACATGCCTTCTTTAATAAACCGATCACATAAGTGTGAACCTAAAAATCCAGCTGCACCAGTAATTAAAATTCGCTTCCTTTCCACTATTACATTTCTTTGAAAGCGAAGGTAACTAAAATTGAAGTAAATTACGACTCCATGGATCGGTTCTGTTCTAATTATTATTTACAGTCCTGAAGGACCATTTTTTGTTTAGCTACTTTTTGGTTTCTGAAGTACAGAATTACAAGTGCAAGTATAACCCCAGAAGCTGCAAGTCCAGCACCGACTACACTCGCCGAAGTAAATCCATACCCAAATGCAATGGGTAAACCTGCAAGATAGGCTCCTGATGCATTTCCCATATTAAAGGCACTTTGATTGGCAGATGAACCTAACATTTCTGAACCTTTAGCACTGTTGATGACCGCCATCTGTATCGGTGTTGATACTGTAAATGCAATCATTCCAACAATAAAAGTCATGACTAAAACTGCCACACCTGTTGGGGCTATAACTACATTAAGTAACAACATTAATACCATGATAACCAAGCTAATAATAACTGCTTTTAAAGGAGAAAACACCTCTGCTAGCTTCGCTCCAATAAAATTACCGATCACCATGCCGGTACCTGCGATGATCATACCGTAACTAACCATATTTGGGCTTAAACCTGCTTCTTCTGTGATTAACGGTGCAATATAACTATACCAAGCAAAGAAACCACCTGTCCCAACGGTTGTTAGAAGTACGATTCCCAAAAAATCTAAATTTTTAAAGACCTTAAATTCACTTTTGATATTTTGATTTTTACTTCTCTCCATAGCGGGCATCCAAAAATGAATGCTCAACATGGTCAAGATCCCAATTACACCAACAATCAAAAATGAAATACTCCAATGAAAATGATGACCTACATAAGTTCCGATTGGAACCCCAATAACATTGGCAAGTGTTAATCCTGTGAACATCGTGGCTATGGCCTTAGCTGACTTCCCTTCTCTGGCTAATTTCCCGGCTACAACAGCACCTATTCCGAAAAATGCTCCGTGTGGTAATCCGGACAAAAATCGAGCTACTAGCAATAAACTATAATTGTTTGCAAAGGCCGATAAAGTGTTAAATATGGTGAACCAAACCATTAAATACAACAGCATTTTATGCGGAGCTATTTTATTTCCTATGACGGTCAATAACGGCGCTCCTACAACAACCCCAAGAGCATAAGCAGATATAAAGTGCCCAGCTTGTGGAATACTTATGCCAAGTGCTCCGGCAACATCCGGAAGGATACCCATGATGACAAATTCGGTCATCCCAATACCAAATCCTCCAATGGCTAGAGCTAATAATGCTTTTTTGTTTGTAATTGTCATATATTTCCCAAAATTTCAATGGGCAAAAATACGTCAAATATATTGCAAACACTTGTGCTTAATTGTCAAGTTTATGTGAAATTATAACCAAAACAAACGCTTCTATTCTAATCTAAAAAACAAGGATTAAGTATTATTCAGATTTAGGCACCAACTTTACAACTCCGGTACCCTCCACACCAACATAGATATAGCCATCAGGACCTTGTATTACACTTCGGATTCTGCCCAGACCTTCTACTAATTTTTCTCGTTGTGTCACTTTGTTGTTTTCAATCACAAGTCTTTCCACATAACCAAATTTTAAAGACCCTACCATAAGGCTTCCTTTCCAATTTGGATAGACATCGGAAGTAACAAAGGTCATCCCACTAGGGGCTATAGAAGGTACCCAATAGTATAATGGCTGCTCCATTCCTTCTTTTTTGGTGGTTTCTGTTAAAGTAGTACCATCATAATTCTCTCCGTAGCTAATAACTGGCCACCCATAATTAGCACCCTTTTTAACTTTGTTAATTTCATCCCCACCTTGAGGGCCGTGCTCATGAACCCAGATTTCACCTGTTTTGTAATGCTTCAACATCCCTTGAGGGTTTCTATGTCCGTAGGAATAAATAGCCTTAACAGCGTTAGGAGTATTATAGAATGGATTGGACTGCGGTACACGACCATCGTCGTATAAACGATAAACCTTTCCACCATCTCTGGTTATATCTTGCGGATTCACATCTCTCTCACCACGTTCTCCTATTGAGAAATACAGGAAACCTTCATTATCAAAGGCTATACGAGACCCAAAGTGCTGTCCTTTTGTTGAGTTAGGTGATGCTTTGTAGAGTTGTTGTGTATCTGTCAAACTATTACCATTGAGTTTAGCCCTAGCTATTGCAGTGTGTCCCCCTTCTCCTTCTCCCTCATCACTGGCGTAAGAAAAATAGATCCATCCATTTTCTTTATAGTTGGGGTGCAATTTGACATCCATAAGACCACCTTGCCCCCTGTTGTAGATTTGCAAGTCCATGAAAATCTCTGTTTTTTTTCCTTCATGAACTAAGTATAGTTTCCCGGACTTCTCAGTAACCAGTAAATCTCCGCTGGGTAAAAATGCCATGCCCCATGGAATATTAATCCCTTCTACTACGGTCTCGACATCATAAGTGATTTTATCTGGAGTTTTTATTGTCTTATCATCCTGTGCACAAGACGCTTGCGCTGCAACCAGCACGAGTAAGGCGAAATACTTTTTCATTATTTATTTTTTTTTGATTTAAAGACGGTAAATTAGACTAAAATTTACCACAACTAAGAGAAGTGGCATCTTAAAAATATGTTAAATTAAAAAAACCTAAAAAATGCTTCTCCGAATGTTGGTTTATTTAAAAAAAGAATAATACTTTTGTGCCCGCTTAATAGCAAAACCTATTCCCATAATAGGAACATATTGAACTTTTACATTCGGGGTGTAGCGTAGCCCGGTTATCGCGCCGCGTTTGGGACGCGGAGGTCGCAGGTTCGAATCCTGCCACCCCGACTAACCTAGAAATAGGTCAACAAAAAACACTGTTAATCTTTTGATTTTCAGTGTTTTTTTGTTTTTTATGCATTTGTTTGATTTCATTTAAAACCATATAAAAGGTGTGCAATTAGGGGAACTCTTGGGGGAAGATATCTGGGAGAAGACGATAACAGTAAGACCTTGCGGGAACTAAAGAAGGTTAAGGGACATCTACCTAAAACAATTGAACTACGAATTTGTGACCGATTTTGAACATTATCTTCGTAATTACAGTAACTCCAAGAAACAACTCATGTTAGGCAACAATGGCGTTATGAAGCACTTGGAACGGTTTAAAAAAATAATAAACCTTGCCGTTAAACTGAAGTGGATGCACTCATAGGAGCAAAATTTATCGAAATTAGGAGATTTACCTTTACTCTGTCACAAATAATCCCAAAAATTTACCCTTACTTTGTTACATAATTTTGATAAATTTACCCTTACTTTGTTACAATAGATATAGAAGTATGAATTTTGAACGACATGTAACTGCTTATTTGGTGGACTGGAAAGCCAGTAAACATAGGAAACCATTGATACTGCGTGGCGCTAGGCAGGTGGGTAAGACTACCCTTGTGAACGAATTTGCTAAAACGTATGACTTTTTTATTTCATTGAATCTTGAAAAAGCTGCGGACAAGGCCTTTTTTGATGTCTACGACGACGTGAATACCATTGTAGAGTCGTTATTCCTGTCAAATAATCTCACCCCCGACCAACAGGAGAATACCTTACTCTTTATAGACGAGATCCAAGAATTGCCCAAAGCCATACAATTGTTGCGGTATTTTTTTGAGGAGGTTCCCAAACTTCATGTAATCGCTGCCGGGTCCTTGCTCGAATTTGCAATGAAAGAGGTAGAAAGTTTTCCCGTGGGCAGGGTCGAGTTTCTTTATCTATACCCCTTGAATTTTGCGGAATATCTCCAAGCTATTGGCCATAGTACCGCCATAAACCAACTGACCAAAATACCAATGAATCCCGTAGCTCATAAAATATTACTGGAACTCTTTCATCGGTATGCCATCATTGGGGGAATGCCCGAAGTGGTCAAAAGGGACATTGAAGGCGAAAACCTGGCCAATCTTCCCAAAGTATATGAAAGCATCTGGGCCACCTATAAAGAGGATGTGGAAAAATATACTTCCAATTCCACTGAAAGGAGGGTCATCAAACACATCATGGACACGGCCCCGCTCTATATGGACCAGCGTATTAAATTTCAAAATTTCGGAAATTCCAATTATAGATCCAGAGAGGTAGGTGAGGCCATGCGCAATTTGGACGCTGCTAAGATCATACAGCTCATCTACCCTACTACAGATATAGATCCACCCATCAAGCCGGATATCAAAAAATCGCCAAGATTACAGTTTCTGGATACCGGACTGATAAATTATACCTTGGGGATACAGGCCCAGTTATTGGGCATGGACGATTTGAGCAATGCCTTTAAAGGAGCAATGATACCACATCTGATAACCCAAGAAGTAATATCGCTAAATACCATAACGAATACTAAACCTTATTTTTGGATCCGTGAAAAGAAACAGTCCTCCTCAGAAGTAGATATGGTATATACCTTTGGTGATAAGGTAGTTCCTATTGAGATAAAATCGGGTGCAACGGGCACGTTAAGATCCCTACACCTGTTTATGGACAAAACAAACCACCAGTATGCGATAAGGATGTATGCTGGGGAATTCAAGATAGAAAATTTGACGACCCTAGAAGGCACCCCGTATTTACTGATGAACCTTCCCTATTATTTGGGCACGCAACTTCCTGCCTATATCGATTATTTCGTCAACAACCATAGGTTGAAATGAGCATTACCAAAAATTGGTCACAAACACGAATTAAGATTTTGTGAATAAATTGATCATTATAAATACGTCACATCAAAACACTGTTAATCGTATGATTTTCAGTGTTTTTTGTTTATATGCATTTGTTTGATTTCATTTAAAATCATATAAAAGGCGTTCAATTGGATGTGCAATGCTTCATCAAAAATGTACACTTCGGCGAATTCTCTTAAAACTCCAATCATCCATAAGTACATATCAAGTACAGTAGAAACTCAGGCTTAATCTTCACTTCCATCATTCCTAAAAATTAAAAATATCGAAGCAGCGCATAATAATTATAACATCACTACTCCGATATTTTTAATTCATTCTTTATTCGACAGGCTCTGCCTTAAAACCTTTGCTTTTAATGATAGCCATTACTTCATCCTCCGTAATCCCCTTAGAGTTTACGGTTAGTATTTTATCAGGATTGTCTGTATCCACATTCCATTTGGAGATCCCTAGCGAGTTATCTAAATCCGACTCGACTTTTGATACACATCCACCACAATTAAGGGTTGTTTTGAATTTAAGCTCTTTATTTTCCATGATATTAATTTTTAATTATTCTTAATGGTTATATACTTCAGCATAACTTACTTATGCAAGGTTATACAATTTCTAGATTTATTGTCAGTAAGGCCGGAACTCTATCTTTATTTTCTCCACTTCAATCTTAAACTGTTACTTACCACGCTCACACTACTCAGTGCCATCGCAGCTCCGGCAATCATTGGATTCAGTAAGAATCCGTTGATCGGGTACAAAATACCTGCAGCAATTGGAATACCTATCACATTATAAATAAATGCCCAGAACAGGTTTTGCTTAATGGTAGACACGGTCTGTTTAGATAAACGGATGGCCTGCCCAATCTTGGTCAAGTCCGATGAAATAATGGTCATTTTAGCCACATCCATTGCAATATCACTGCCTTTACCCATGGCTATACTTACATCAGCAGTAGCGAGTGCCGTACTATCATTAATACCGTCTCCCACCATGGCAACTACCTTCCCTTGGCTTTGCAATTCTTTAACAAATTCAGCCTTTTGTTGCGGTAAAACTTCTGCTTTGTAATGCTTGATCCCTGTTTGATTGGCAATGGCTTTGGCCGTGGCTTCATTATCTCCTGTAAGCATATATAAATCTATATTCATTTCTTGTAGATCTTTTATCGCCTGTACCGAAGTTTCTTTAATCTGATCAGAGATCGCTACCACAGCTAGTGCGTGCTTACTATTTGAAAACCAAATCACGGTTTTGGACAGCTTACTCCACTGTTCAGCGTGCTGTTGCAATGCTTCAGCAATGTTAATATTATTTTCAGCTAACAGTTTTTTGTTTCCGATGTAATAGGTTTCATTATTATGTTCCGCTTGTACACCTTTACCTGTAATACTTACAAAATTTGACAACTTCGTTGTAGAAATATCTGCAAGGTGTTTTACCACTGCATCTGCCAATGGATGTTCTGATTGCTTCTCAATACTCATTAAGATACTGCTTGCTGTATCATCATCATTGAGCCATTGTATGCCCGTAACTTCTGGCCTTCCCTGGGTAATGGTACCTGTTTTATCCAATATAATGGCATCGACATTTTTGGCCAATTCCAAGCTTTCAGCATCTTTAATTAAAATTCCATTCTCGGCTCCCTTACCAACCCCAACCATGATAGCGGTTGGTGTAGCCAATCCTAAGGCACAAGGACATGCAATAACCAGTACCGTAACCGCAGCCAACAATCCATGAACAAGACCGCTTTCACCACCCAATATGATCCAAAATATAAGCGTAAGAATAGCAATACCTATTACTATTGGCACGAAAATACCCGCGATTTTGTCCACGAGCTTCTGAACAGGAGCTTTACTTCCCTGGGCATCCTGAACCATCTTAATGATCTGGGCAAGCATGGTTTCTTTACCGACCCTTTCAGCCTTAAACTGAAAGCCTCCTTTTTGGTTAATGGTTCCGGCATAAACTTTTTCATTCTCCTTCTTCAATACAGGTACCGGCTCACCGCTTAACATACTTTCGTCCACATAAGAATTTCCAGAAATCACCATTCCATCTACAGCTATCTTTTCACCCGGCTTTACCAGAACTACATCTCCTACACGTACATCATCAATAGAGGTTTGTAACTCAGATCCGTCAGCTTGGAGTACCATTACAGTCTTTGGCTGCAAACCCATTAATTTTTTTATTGCACTAGAGGTGTTTCCTTTAGCCTTTTCTTCCAGTAATTTCCCCAATAAAATAAAGGCAATAATAACGGAAGCAGCTTCAAAGTACACGTGTGCTTCAAGCCCTCTTTGGATCCAGAAATCAGCGAATAACATATTGAACACACTAAAAATATAGGCAATACCTGTACTTAAAGCGACCAATGTGTCCATGTTAGCAGATCGATGTTTTGCTTGCTTCCATGCATTAATAAAAAAGTCTCTTCCTAGCCACAATACTACAGGTGTCGAGAATGCCCACATAATTTCATTACCGAAAGGTATGTCCATAAAGAACATCCCAATCAAAAACACAGGAAGCGATAATATCACAGCCCAGGTGGTTTTGAATTTTAATTTTTTAAATTTCTTTTCATGAATCTCTTCTAGAGTTTCATATTGTGTACTTTCCTCCTCAATCAACAAGTCGTAACCCGCACCCTGTACAGCTTTTTGCAGCTTATAAGGATCCGTCATATTAGGAAGGTATTCGACAACAAGATTTCCGGTACCGTAGTTTACAGAGGCACTTACCACACCTGGTTGGAGTTTTACAATACTTTCAGCACTTCCGGCGCATGAGGCACAAGTCATCTCCAGTACAGGGAAGGTTCCATTGGCGGTGGTTACACCATATCCAAGATCCCTTACTGTTTTCACTGCTTCGGTTACCGCTTCGTTATCTCTAACAGTGATAGCCGCTCTACGATTATTGGTCTCTACATTATTACTTTCAATACCCTTAACCTGTGAAAGCCCTTTTTCAACAATTAACGCACAGTGCTCGCTATCCACATCTTCAAGAGGAAGATAAATTATTTCTTTATTTGTTGCCATAGTTCAATTGCATTAATAAACAGTTACAAAGTTGGCCATAATTAACCTACCAACTGTTGTAGATTTATAAATTTGATTTGTAAGATTTCTTGAATAAGCTATGAAACAAAAAAGTTCAGCGCATTTTCTCTAAAGGCAAGCATCCCCAGAACCGAATATTTATAAGTCCTGCACGTAATGATATCTGAAAATTTCAATGCCTAAATGCAGTAAGATTGATTTTTCACTCATACTCATTGGAAGTATCATATAAGAAAGGGAAAATAGCCACTAATAGGTTTGAAAGCCTTAGTTAATAGCCTTATTTTTGTGCAAATACGAATAATATAAACGCTATTTTCAATTTCTTATGATAACAAAAAATATTACAAATTATTTTTATGATTACTTCAAGGGAATGGGAATGAACGATGGTCTGGCAATATCCCTTCACCTTGTTATAAGCTTAACGATCTTGCTAATAGTAACTTACGCATTAAGTAAATTATTTCGTTTGGTCCTTATAAATTCGCTGAGAGCAATATCTAAACGCACTAAAACTCAATTTGATGATTACTTACTGAAGCACAATTTCTTTGCTAATTTATCATACCTCCTACTCCTGTTTGTAATCAAGGTTTTTATTCCTGTAATTTTTATAAGCTTCTCTGATTATTTTCCAAATATGGAAACTTTTATGGACATCCTAATCATAGTAGTTACCATCCGGACGATACGTAGTCTATTTAGAACTATTAATAGCTACTTAAAAACGGTTGAAAGTTATAAAGACAAACCAATAGATAGCTATATCCAAGTGTTTATGATAATTACCTGGATCATTGGATTTGTCCTTATTTTTTCTATCCTAACAGGAGAAACACCGTGGGAATTTTTAACCGCGTTAGGTGCACTTTCGGCAATTATACTTCTGGTCTTTAAAGATTCTATCTTAGGTTTTGTTGCAAGCATTCAAGTTGCAGCCAATGACACTATTCGTATTGGAGATTGGATAACAATGCAAAAGTTCAATACAGATGGTTTTGTTCAAAAGATCAATTTAAATACAGTATTGGTCCAAAACTGGGATAAAACGATCACTTCAATACCGACATATTACCTTAATACAGAGCCATTTACAAACTGGAGAGGAATGGAAGATTCTGGAGGTCGTAGGATAAAAAGAGCAGTATATATTAGAGCTTCGACGGTTCGCTTTTTAACTACTGAGGAAATTGACGAGCTTGAAAAAATAACAATCCTTAGGGAGTACATTCAGCAATGGAAAGAAAATGTCGGTAAAAAAAGAGTCGAGGATGCTTCAAAAAAATCCTTTTTTGCCAATGAGAGAAATCTAACTAACATTGGTGTTTACCGTACGTATATCAACCTTTATCTTAAACAAAGAACAGATGTACATCAAGAAAACTTCATACTTATCTGTAGACAACTACCTTCAACACCACAAGGTATTCCACTAGAAGTCTATGCCTTCTCGAAATATGTTAATTTTATGGATATAGAACCTCAGAAAGGAGATATTTTTGACCATTTGTTTGCCGTTGTTCCTCTGTTTTCATTGGAAGTTTTCGAGTATCCTAGTGGTGAAGATTCTCGCACTAAACAACTTCCGGCAATCTATAATTTAGGCACTAATCCATAGGTAGTATCCTTACCAAAAAAATAAAGCTCTAGGTACCTACTGATCAAGTAGGTACCTACTCCCAGTTACGAATTCCTTGCGTTTTCATTTCTATTTTATACACCGCATCTAATGCAGTTATAAACAACCATTTGAAATCCTCACCTGCAAAAGTAATGTTGGATGTCCAACCTTTATCAATAACTATATGATCCAGTAAATTTGCGTCCTTATCGTAGATATGAACGCCATTGCCAGTAAGGTAAACATTACCTTGATTATCCAATGTCATTCCGTCTGATCCCATTTCTACAAATAGTCTTCGATTGGCTAGGTCTCCGTTTTCCATAATGTCATAAACAAAAGTTTTTGAGCCACTTGCATCAGTAACATAAAGAATCTTGTCTTCAATTGAACCAATTAATCCATTGGGATGGCCAAAACCTTCTGCTACAGGTTTTAGTGTTTTATAATCTGGAGAGAGGTAATAAACCCTAGCAGTGTCCATTTCAGGTGCTTTACGATCCCAGTAAGGACGTTGATAATAAGGGTCTGTAAAATAGATGCCACCTTTTTCATCGATCCATAGATCATTCGGTCCATTAAAGTTTGTACTGTCAAACCCATCAGCTAAAACCGTGATTTTATCGGGTGATTCAATTTTCCAAAGTTGAAAACTCTCATCAGCACATGCATATAATGCTTCGTCATTTCCTACAAATAGTCCATTCGAGCGACCAGCATCATCCATATAGACAACCACAGTATCCTGCTTGTGATCCCATTTTAGGATCTTATTATTGGGTTGATCTGTGAAATATACATTTCCGTATTTATCTTCAGCAGGTCCTTCTGTAAATTTAAATCCATCTGCAACCAATTCTAGGCTTGCACCCTTTTTTATTGGGGATGAATCTTGAGAAGAACAAGATAAAGCCGCTAGAAATATAAAAGTTATCGGTAGAAATAGTTTCATTTTCATAATTGTGGTTTTATAGGGAAAGTTACTGATTAAAAACATAACTTCAGTTCCTTTGAATTAAAGACTCCACAATGGCGAGCTTTGATAACTCAAAAACAAATCACTCATTTTTAAACTCTTAACTCTTAATGCTGTCAGACAATTTAGCAGTGTATAATATTTTCACCTTTTTACTTCAATAATCCACTAAACTTTATATTTTTGCAAACACATTTCACGGGATGTGGCGCAGTCTGGTAGCGTACACGCATGGGGTGCGTGTGGTCGCTGGTTCGAATCCAGTCATCCCGACAAATAAGTATATCAATCTAAATCAAAAACCTGTTAATCGTATGATTTACAGGTTTTTGTGTTTTTTGACATATTAAAAAAACATAAACAATCCTGTTAAAAAAGTCAACAAATCGGATAACAAAATTGATTTTTGAATCGTGTTGACCGAATTGTTAAAACCCAACGGTTGATTGGAATAATAAATGTATCTTTAAAGTGATTTGGCTTTCGTCTGGTAATAAAAAAGTATTAACAAAAGACGAAAATCATGAGATCCTCAAACACTTTAGGTATTCTGCTCTGGGCAGATTTGAACAGAACTAAAGACAATCAAGCCTCCATTTATGCAAGAATTACGGTGAATGGTAAACGAGCAACGCTGAGTTTAAAACATAAAGTTTCCGTATCAGATTGGGATGCCCATAGGGGCCGGGCACGTGGAACAAACCAAAAAGTCAGGAAGCTTAATAACTATCTAGAACAGGTTAATAGCGACCTTTTTACGTGTTACCAAGAATTGAAGGCAGAACGTAAGCTAATAACCTCTAAAGCCATCAAGGCAAGATATCTTGGGGAGGATGAAGAGAACCATTCCATTATGGACATTATCAGGTACCATCACGAGGATATGGAGGGCAAACTTAAGTGGGGCACTCAAAAAAACTACTACACTACGGAAAAGTATCTATCAAAATTTCTATTGAAGCGTTTTAAGACGACCGATATGTATTTACGTGAACTCGATTATAATTTCATACTCAAGTTTGAGAAATACCTAAGGGGATATGTTCCAACGGATCACCAAAGGAAAATGGGTAATAATACTGTGATGAAACACATAGAACGGTTTCGAAAACTTATTAATCTAGCGCTGAAATTGGGATGGATTGAAAAAGACCCGTTTATAAACTTTAAGGCCCGTATTATAAAAACTGAAAGGGGTTTTTTGAGTTCAGATGAATTGAATACGATAGAGGAGAAACAATTTACAATTGAGCGGTTGCAACTGGTAAAGGATTTATTTGTATTCAGTTGTTATACTAGTTTAAGCTATATTGATGTGATTAATTTAACAGAAGACAATATCAATATTGGAATTGACGGTGAATTGTGGATCCATTATAGAAGGGAAAAAACAACCAAGGCCATTAGAATTCCCTTATTACCGAAAGCTGAGCAAATTATGGAGATATATAAAAACAACCACAAATCGAAAGCCCAAGGAAGCATATTCCCTAAAATATCAAACCAGAAATTGAATTCCTATTTAAAGGAAATTGCCGATGTATGTGGCATCAAAAAAAATCTGACCTTTCATATAGCCAGGCATACCTTTGCAACAACGGTTACACTAAGTAATGGTATCCCCATTGAAACGGTTTCAAAGTTGTTGGGTCACTCTAAAATATCCACTACACAAATCTATGCAAAGGTCTTAGAACGAAAGGTTAGTGAGGATATGAAAGCATTAAAAACCAAACTCCAAATTCAAAGAAAAAGTAATAGTTTAAGCTCATAGCCCTAAGGTTTCTGGTTCGAGGCCAGTTCCCGCTACTAGTAAAGACAAGATTTTACAGAATTGTGGAGCCTTTTTTATATCACATAATACAGAGTAAGTACAGAATCGTTATATTTTTTGTTTTGACATTTCTCTTGATTACAAATACTATTATTTTGTTGCAAGAAATATTATTGATGAAATACTTAAATCCATCATTATAAGTGGATAGGCTCTAACTTTATTATCAATATCAGGATCAATACCTATTCCTGCATATATTCTATAACCATCACCACTGTTTTAAGAAATTCAAATTATACAGTCAAAATAAGTTAACTAAATATATTCAATAGACTATATTTTTGCTACGTCTTTGTTATTTGGAAAGTCCTCTAAAATACTTTGTTTTAAAGAATCTTTAGTAATCATCCCCCCTCCTCCTAATTGGAGTAAGCGAGTTGCTTCAATCCATTGACCTTTTCCAGTTATACCATTAGGAACAAGTGACAAGTCCCCTCCTGCACGTAACCAGATTCCTTTATCTTCTATGCCCCTTGGATAAAGTTTACAAAGAATTTCAAACAATTTATTTTCAAGTGTTTGGATGTTAGAACTTTGCGTATTGAATTCTAATTGGTTAATTATACCGAAAAGAAAAGCAGAGACATTTTTAGAAGCATAGGGTTGAGATCCAATATTATCCATTTCCCCTTTGTCATTAACCAAATCTGAAATACCTCGTAATAGTAAGCTTTTTACAGACGGTCTAGTTTGGCAAACTCTTAAAAAGCCTAACCCTTCCATTTCAATGGCTAATGCATGACTTGCGTTTTGTTTAATATGTTTGTGCAAATCTGATTGATATGAAGAATCTACTTTTTCGCCAGAAGCAATTGTCCCAGTAAAAGTTTTAATTTCTGAAGAAAATTTGGATTCTGTTAATTCTTGAAGAATGTTTTTCCAGTTAATAGAATTTGAATAAGTGCTAGCTAGTCTTTCTAAATCATAGGATGATGCTCCAAACTGTGGTCTAGGTTTGAAATTTAGCCCTTCTGCTTTGCCGCGCTCGTATCCAATAACGTCTGTGCCAATGACAATGTCTCCTACCGAAACATCCTTTAAACCACCTGCAACACCAACATAAAAAACATATTCTGGATTAAAATATTCTAATGCTCTTTCTGTTTCCAACGCAGCATTTACATTAGTTTGGTCAGTTCGACCTACAATTATGTCAATTTCAATATCACCCTTAGAAAAAGTCCCTTTAACGTAGTCGGTTCCTGTATTAGGGTGTGTTTCAACTGTTTTATTTTTTAGATGTAATTCAACTGCTTTACGTTCTACTTCAAGAGCTGTAAGTATTACTATCGGGTATTTCATATTGTTTGTCTTAATTTTTTTAATATTTCATCGTTCGGAAATTCTTCTAACATCTTATTTATTAGAAGTAACACTTTTGGATCACCGCCATTTCTCATAATATAAACGGCATGATTCCAGATTTCCCTACCAGTTATTTTTAGGGGTAAATCACTATCATGTCCACCAGCATTACTCCAGATACCATTTTGGTCAGCACCTTTAGGGTATAATTTAATTGCTTGGTTTGTGAAAATTTCCCACCAATCGTCAGTACTAATAGTGCTGGAGAGAACTCCAGAAAATGATAGTGAAAAGCGCTGAAATACATTAAATAACTCTTCACATTGCTGAATAGCTAGCTTTAAATCTGATCGCCACGATATAACACTACTGATGTGTGAAGCTATTGATTTCCATTGTCTATTTCTTATTCTTTCACCAAGAATTATAGCTTCAGAATTTGAAAATCTATTGTTATCAATTAAGGATATAACAAGTTTCTTATCAATATTTGGAAATACTTCCAATATCTTAATTTTGGAAGTTGTATCGACCGTTGGACTTATGATAAAGCCATTTATGGTTTCATCTTTTTGTATTTCTTGTCTTAATGTTGGTTCTAATTCAGCAAGTGATAATGTTCCTTTAGCTATTGATATAAGGCAGGTATGAGCCGTTTTCTTTAGAAAGTTGTTTTTAGTTTGACCAGATAATATTAACCAAATGTCTTTTCTGCGTGGGTAATTACTTAAATCATCATTTGAAGAAGAGCTTATTTTTTCTAACAGATAATCATCAAATAACTTACCATCAATCAAGTTATCTAATATTTCGTTTAAGATTTTATTAGGGTGACTAAAACCATCCCAGACATTATTTCCTTGATTAGTAAACTCTAGCCATATTTTATGCCACCCTGAGCTATCGAGTACGATATTCTTACTAAGTAATTTCGGATTTTTGCTGCAAATCTCTCCAGATAATACATAAAGCCTTTCATCATCAAAATTCAGAGAAGATAATAGAAATTTTTCGGGAAGTGTTTTTTTAGCCATTATTCTTAATGCTCCAAATTCATTTGGAGTATTGTCGATACTTAATTGTTTTTTTAGGGCATCATTAATAGAGTGATTTATTAATACTATAGTGCTATGCAGAAATATCCATCTATTTTCATATGCGAATTGTAATATCTTTTTTTCGACTTCTTTTTTGAGCCTTGGAATGGATGATACAATGTCCTTTTCCGCATTTTTTGGTAATAAAGAGCCAAGTTTTTCAATAAGTTTTGGTTCTACCTTAATCCAATCCCAGAATAGTTCAGCATAATTTTTTTTCCATCTTTTCAAACCAACCGAGATATACTTTTTCACAGGATTGCTCCACCAAGCAGATTTAGTATCTTCAAATGCTTTATTGATTAGAGCAGGAATAGTTTTGCTACTTTTTTCCTCAAAAATATTTTTCTCTAGCCAAGTGTTTAGTGGTTCAACAATCCTTTTTTCGGCGTTTTCAAAACCAGACCAATCGGCATTTGTGATTATATTAATTTCTGCAATGCCCGCTGTAGGCAATTTGTTTAATATCACATTAAACAATTTTTCCTTGGGTTGTAATGAAGATTGAGTTTTAGTGGTGTACTTAGAGACTAGATCAGCAAATATGATTAGTTTCTTTAAGGTAACATCAGTTTCGATTCCTTTGTATGTAGGAATCATTTTTTCAAATTGAGATATATCGTCTATATCCTTTGGGACAATTGAGAAATCTGAAAGTAGCTGTGATAATTCCTTCGCTTTAAAAGTATAACCAGCTAGATAATGAGCCGTTTGAGTTTTCAAACTCGCTGAATCGTTATAGTCTATTAGCTTAAAATCTGTATTTGTCCAGTTTGGTTTTATGCTATCTGGTATGTAGACTAAATTTAGAAGGTTTTTATCTATTTTTTGAGGGTCGAATGCAGCACCAATTTTAATACTTTTTTTAATTTCCTTAGGGATAGCTGGCCAGATATTACTAATCCAATTTAGGTATCCCTCTTTGCCTATCCAAACAATAGTATTATTACTGGAATGATGTTCAATGACGTTATTTATAGCATAGGACATACGGTTGTCTTCTTTTTTAGATATGTCATCACCGTCATTATTTTTAAAATTGATGGGATTTAGAGCAATAGATTTATCAATTGAGGTTAAATGGTGTTTTAAAATTTGAGTTATGTCCTTTATTAGCAATAAGTCTTTCTCTTTAATTATAAGAGCATGAGAAAAAACACGACCTTTTCTCACCCCTTTCGATGTGTCTGGAAATGTTTTTATTAGTATAAAATGGTTGTCTTTCCAAAACCCTCTTATTATTGGATTTTCGAGTTCACCATTAGGCGGACGATCAATTAAATCTGTAGAACTAGCAAAACGAATTGGAGTTGTTGCATCAGTATAAGAAGATTTTAATAAAGAATATGAGCCGTTGTCATCACCACATATCACCTGATGTATTTCAATCATAAATCTAATGCTATTTCAATTAATCGTGTTAAATCGGGTTGTCTAGGGTTGTCATCAAGAACAATGTAGCCAAATGATTCTGGCATTTCATCTAAGTATTTGTCCTTAGCTTCTTGATTGTCTAGAGGGAATTCTTGAGCCGAAAGACCAATGATTTTATAACTTTCATTATCCCATATGGATTCTACAAAGTGGTTAAATAGAGGCACCTTCTCTTTGAGAATTTCAAGCGGAGAAAGATCAGTATTTAATTCATCCCAACATGTCATGACAACTAGTAGTTTAGGTGTGCTAATTCTAGATTTAACACCAGTGTTTCTGGCGTGCAATAATGCTTGTAATAACTCAATAAAATGATATTGCTCGGATAACTTTGTATCAACATTATCTCTGTTCGGTGAGCTATCAATATTTGGAGAGCCAGCCTGACTTAGATCATAAATGGGATAAATCTCCCCTGGTCGAATAAACAATATCCAACGATCATTAGATTTTGCTCTATCTGCCCAATTCTTATCAAACTCCATCAATTGAGTTATTCTGCGAACTTGCTCACCACCATAATCCTTGAATTCTAGGTCAAATTCTTTGTCATCAAGTATAACAGGAATCACTACACTTAGATTTTCTTCAGCAGGAGTAGCATTTGTCTCTTCTCCTGATGCTAATCGGTCGTATGCGTTTTTTATCCCAGTAATGTTATCAGGCATTTTCCGTAATTTAACCTTTCCAGACTTGTCTAGAAACCTAGCCCATAATTGTGCTTGAAATGTAGTTTTTCCAGATTTAGGAGGCCCTATAATTAGGATTGAGTTACTGGTTTCCATAGCTGCCCGTATATTTAAAAAAATAGTCTTCAGTATCTCCTATTTCAGGAGTTAAAGTGAACTTTTTCGGAGTGTTTAGTTTGTCTAATAAATATTCTGTTACCTGTAGATTATTCTCATGACAAAGCTTGTCAGGGTCTTTTTTAGAATAATTACTAATCTCTATAATATTGGCATCTGGAAATGACTCTTTGAGTGACTTTTCTACAGCTTGTTTAATATTCTCGCGAATATTGTCAATGAGATCTGATTTAGACCATACTATTGTTATTGGTCTTCCATTTAAGTTTGCGGCAACCTGAGCAGCTAATTGTGCTATTCGCTGTTTTTCTCTACCTCTTTTTTTAATAAGTGCCTCACAATCAATGAAAAAAATGAAAGCAACAGAGTTTTCATAAATCCATCGAGCATTTTTGACATTACTATCATTCACATTTGTTGACCACTGGGTAAATACTTCGCCCGAAGAGTCAGCAAAGATCAAATCATAAAAATGGTTTTCTTTTCGTAGGGCTAAGTGCAAAAGACTATAAAAATCTGGGTTACTTGGCGTTGGCTCAGGAAAATCAACTGTGCCATCAGATTTTAAACGTAAGTACATTGCAAGCTTTTCCCATCCAACAAGAGTATAGCTTCCAACAAAATTCCAGTTTTTAAATCTTTTTCCATTATACAAAAGTGTGTACAGCATTCCTAAGTAGGATGTCTTTCCAGCATTTGCAGCTCCGATTATACCTATTATTGAAGGTTCTCCCCTGTGTGAAACTATAACGAGATTTTCGGGATGAAGTTCTAATCCAGACCAAGATAATGTCTTAGACTTTGAAATTGTCTTTTTTTTATTATCGGTTGAACTTTGATTGTTAGTTTGTTTCCAGTTAGAACAACTATCATACTCTAAAGTGCCATGATTGGCACAAAGGCCTTTAGGTGCAGTACATTCTTTATTTGAACATCTATTTTGCATATCACGTTATTTCGCATTGGCTATTTTAATAGCTTGTAGATCGTGTAAAAGCCATACAGCAAAATCGCCTAGATTAATTTTGTTATCCTTACTCAGGCCAGTTTCTGAATAAATATCATAAGAATCATTTGAAACATTATTGGAGATACCAACAAGCAATTGTTTTCGCTTATCTGTGTCGTTGTTTAATTTGGTTAATAACCACATGAAAGCGTTGGGAATTTGTTTGGACTCCTTAATAAATTTATCTAAATCCACTTCTTTATCCACTTCATCAGGATAAAGACCTTTGAGTGTTTCTTTTAGTAGGTAATCTACACTGATTGGATATATAGGATTCACCATTTTGGCTAAATCGATAGCCATAATAATCGCTGCAGAAACTGGACTCAATTCCCTATATGAGGTTTTAATGCTATTGGAGAATAAAGACTCCTTCCACCAAAGTAGTTTGCTTCTTAGATTAGAGGCAGCTATCCCAGAGGAAACCTCGCTACCTATATTTTCGATATAAGCAGCAATCAATTGCATATTTTCATTGATAGACCTCTGTATTTCTTCTATTGATTTCGTTTGATGAGTTAGGACATTATTAATGGCAGATGCAATTGCTTTACCAGCAATTTTGCCAAAATCAGATGTCCAATTTTGATTGCTATTCGGCCAGTATCTATTGGAGTCTTCCAAACTGCGATTCACTCCGTCATTGTCTACGGTAGATGCTCCTGCCGCTGCCCTAAGCCTTTGGACTAAGTTATCCGAATTAAGGATTTTGCTAGTTACTTTACGTTCAGGTAATGAAAAATCAGGTAATTTAACGTCAATAATGCTACTCCAAGATTTTTGAGCGGATATTTCTATCTTATTCCCTAATTCCAATAAGAATCCCGAAAGAACAGTATTTTCTTGGTTAGATAATTTGTAGTATCGGATAGAGTTACGTGCAGATAACCATATAATTGCGGCAGATTTTTCGTCTTTAGCAATTTGACTCAGTGCCTGAAGAATTACAGCTCGTATATAAGTTATGCTCTTATCGTTTGTAGCAGTAACACTGTTTTTAAAGGCAGGCCATTTACTTATAATAATTCTTTCAACCTCGGAAACAACAGGGTCATTTTCTGAAATGAAAGGATCAATAGCAACAAGTGTAAAAGGAATAATTTTTTCTTTCTTTTTGTTTAGCCTTTTAACTACTTCTGTGACGGCTTTTTTAAGACTATCAATGTTCCCTGAATCAGCAGTTTTGATGAATTGGTTGTCAAGGTAAGTCTGTAATATGGTTTCGGACATAAATCTGCTTTTAATTCCTACAAATATCGATAATTAATTTCTTTTTGAAAGGAGGCTAATGAACTAAGTTATCAACTTTTATTTATTGGTCAACTAATTGTAGTAATCTTTTTGAAGGAATCTTTGATTTAATTTCCATAATTTATGTTATGAACAATCCTGAAATTTTAGTTTACACCGATTCATGGTAGAATAAATAATTGCATGACCTACTTCCTACCGACATAAAGATTTGTTTAATTAATAATAATATCTATTTTCTCCATCAACATTTTAAAGCGTTCTTCGCGAATTAATGGATGGATGTGCATGGCTAAAATTTCATCTGCCTGTGGATGGTTTTTAATAGTTTTTAATTCCTCTTTAATGTACAGTTGTACGTTTTCTTCACTTGCTAGTATTTCCTCCACGATTGTAGTTCTGTTATCCAATAAATAGATTATGTCCTCGAAATCGTGGCTGCCATAAAAATCATTTTTACCCCGGTCTTTAAAGGCTTCCAATTTGGTAGCTAGGAAATAAGGTGAGGGCAGTATACTTATGGTTATTCCGTCTGGTAATTCTACTTGTTGTGTAAATTTGAAACCTGGTTTGTACCATATATTTGAAACACCAATACTACTGTCTTCTGCTGGCATGATGTCAATGGCAATGTCTTGGAATTTATAGGAGCAAATGGAGTGACCCTCTGGGTCAGGAGAAAACCCAAGTTCAGAAAGTCTTTCTTGCATTTGAGCCCATTCAGAATAATTTGCCAAATTGATGGTCATGTCAATGTCAGTAGTTGGACGAATTTCCTCAGCTGCTGGGTCATCGGTATATAAACTGATGACTGCTCCACCAATAAAAACCATTTTTTCGTTCAATTCTTCTAGCCCTTTCGCAACTTGAGCTACTAATGCAAGATTGATGACTTTATTATGCATTTTGTATTCTTTTTTCCAGTTCTTTTTTTGCTATTTCTTTTTCTCTAACTCTTCCCACTCTAATAGCATCTACCAATGTTAGTAATTCATAAAGCTCTTTATCCTTCAATGAAGCTTCAACAACAGTGTTGTATAATGGTTCTATTGCCTGACCTCTTTCTTGACCTTTAGCATAGGGCCAAACATATTTGTCATTGGCGTGGATTATATTATTTAATGGCTCTGCTGAATGTGCTGTTAACATGCCTCTTACAATGGGGCCTGGTTGTTGTGGAAATGCATAGGCTACACCATGTATCAAGAATTCTTTAAATGCCAATTTATTTACTTTTTTTCTTGTAGCATCAATCAATCCTGCATATTTGGAACGATTTAATGATTGGCTTACTTCCGATTGGCTTATTCCTAATTCTTCGGCGACTGTATGATGAAACCATGATTGCTTACCTAAAGCTATTATTTTCAGGAGTATTACAATGTCTTGAGGCTTTAAATTATTTTTAGTTTTTAGCATGATATTTCATATTGCGATATGCAATATTAAGAATTAAAATGTTGTAAAACAATATTTTATTTAATTGCATTTCATATTGCGATATGCGATATGCAACTATTTGAGAGACTAATTCAGTTTCCAATATGTGGAATAATAGGGACAAAACTTATTTCGAAACAATTCTCAATACTTTGAATTCATATGTATTAGTTCCCTTCCTGATAGTTACCGATTCTTCATAATAGGGTTTTTATATCCTCCCCGCCGTAACTGTTATTCTTTTTTTGACCGCAAAACACCAACATTTTAGACTTGACCGGACTGCATAACCAGGCTCCTACGTCGCACTTTTTATAAGTCCTTTTCAATCCAAAATATTGAAAATCGTGTAAGCATCAAAAAAGGATAACAGCTATACGGCTCTATGGGAAGTAAATCAAAACCAGTTTATCATGAAATCATCAATAACATATCAATTCGGAAGTGAAACTAAAAACAAATCAAAAAACATTTGACCTTTCATGTTGCCCGGCACACATTCGCCACAACTATAACACTACTCAACAATGTTCCGTTGGAAACGGTCTCCAAATTATTAGGACACACCAAATTATCCACAACGCAGAGGTACGCCAGGGTCGTAGAAAAGAAAATCAGTACGGACATGAACAGACTTAGAGGGATATTGAATAATTCTCAAAGCAATACTAAGGCGAAGTCGACGGAATATCCCCACTTGAAAGTCATTCAATAGAGTTAAAAACTAAAAGAATTGCATCATAGATAATTTAGATATATATTTATTTAAACTGGCATATAAATGTGGAGTAGTTTAGTTGTGGTTGATTTCTCTAACTCTCTAGATATTCATGAGGATCAAGGAAGGTTATTGGTAGAGGTTTACAAAGGCGTAAAGCTTCCATAAAATTTATCCTATATTGAATTCCCTATTTAATTAATCACTTTACGGTTTTCCCCTTTCAATTTTAGATTATTGATCTTATTTTGGCGGTAATTTGATTAGCAGACTGTACGAACTTTCTAAATTATCCGTAGGACAATATTTTCCCATAAAATAGGGGAAACAAGACATGGCAGCTGGGACAAATCGTATGCATAGTTCCATAAGAACCATATGTAAAATCCTAGGGCTCATTTATTGAAATATACAGACAATCACACCAATCCCTTGCTTAACAAGTCAGAAAATTAAAAAAGATGACCATCAATTTCAATAACCTTGATGACATAAAGAAAAACGGATTTACAGGCTTTAAACTAGTTAGTGAACTATGGACTGACCGATCTAGTATTCCTAAAACTAAAGGAGTTTATATTGTAATAAATCCAACTTTTAAAAAAACTGAATTTATTAATCCAGGAGTAGGTGGATTTTTCAAAGGAAAGGATCCAAATTTATCAATAGAGGATCTTAAAACCAACCACGTGGATAATTCACAAGTAGTTTACATTGGAAAGGCAGGAAATCTTAATGGGAAAGCTACGTTAAACTCAAGACTTGGCCAATATTTGAGGTTTGGAGAAACCAAAAATGTTGGACATTGGGGCGGTAGATTAATTTGGCAACTTAAAAATCACAGCGAGTTAATTTTTTGTTGGAAGCCCACCCCAAATAACGACCCCCGAGATATTGAAAAACAATTATTGAGCCAATACATAAAACAATTTGATGTATTACCTTTTGCTAACTTAATTAAATGAGAACTGGAAATGGCTGACTTTTCAATTCTCAGAATTAATGAAACGGGATACTCCCTTTAAATCAGTTCCTGACGATCTATGAAAAAAGGGTCAGAATCTAAATAAGAATCCAACCCTCGATATTTTAGTTTCACAGCGGGAGTGTATTTTAAACTCTGTCCGCTGTTTCACCCCTTCGGGGGTACCCCCGAAGGGGTGGTCGCCAAATCGAGCTTAACCCGGTCTCCAAATCTAATATATAATTGTTGAATATTCAAGCTCCAATTATGGAGTGGGGTTGTCCATTTTTTCTGGATATTCATAGTGGCCAAGTATACCAGCTTAAGCAGTGCCATATCATTAGGGAATGCACCTTTAGTCTTGGTTACTTTGCGCACTTGTCTATTGTAACCTTCAACTGCATTAGTGGTATAAATGAGTGTACGTATGGCTGGAGTATAACTAAAGTACTGTGATAAGTTCTCCCAGTTGCGCCTCCAGCTTTGAATAACAACAAGATATTTTTCACCCCATTTCTTTTCTAAGTTTGACAGTTCTTCTTCCGCAATCGCTTTACTCGTGGCTTTATATACCAGCCTTAAATCTTGCATAAACTCCTTCTGATCCTTAGAAGCTATATATTTCAATGAGTTGCGTATTTGATGTACTACGCATAACTGAACCTCAGTTTTCGGATAAATACTCAGTATAGCTTCTGTAAACCCTGGAAGAGCATCAGTGCAAGCAATTAGAATATCCTTTACTCCTCTATTCTGAAGATCGGTAAGTACTTGTAGCCAGAATTTAGATCCTTCACTCTCTGAGATATACATTCCTAAGTGATCTTTAAGGCCATCTTTGTTAATACCCAGCACATTGTAAAGAGCTCTATTTTTGATTTGTCCGTCAACCCTAACCTTATAGAACATAGCATCAAGCCACACAATGGTGTAAAGAGGGTCTAAGGGACGACTTTGCCATGCTTTTATGTCAGGGATGATACGGTCTGTAATCTCCGTTAACACGCTAGGAGAGATCTCTGTGTCGTACATCTGTTTGATGTGGCTACAGATGTCTCTATAACTCATTCCAAGCCCATAGAGGCCTATGATCTTCTCCGAGAGGGTATCCGCTAAAATAGTCTGACGTTTCTTTATAATTTCAGGCTCAAAGCTACTTTGCCGATCCTGTGGTGTTTCTATATCAAAGCTGCCAATTGAGGTCTTAACTCGTTTACTGCCTTTACCATTGCGCTTATTCCCGTTTAAGCGCTGTGAGTCATCTAAATGAGCTTCCATTTCAGCTTCAAGGGCTTTATTTAAAAAGCGTTGAAGTAAAGGGGCGAAGGCTCCTCCTTTGCCAAAAAGGTTTTTTCCGGTAGTAAATTGTTCTAAGGCTTTCTGTTCAATGTTGTCTAATTCTTCTTGTGTCATTGTAATTTCTGTTTGAGATTAATATAAAAATTCTCAGACAGAGTTCAAAAAACACCCTCTACACAGTTTTTGGGATAGTGTCATTTTAAGGTATTAAGAAGAGATAGTAAGTTTCTATTCTTCTACCTCTAACTTCCCTAAATTTCTAATTTCTTCAGCTTTATTATTTAAGACTTCGTGACCTCGTCTTATCGAGGTATCCAATTCGTCTAATTTCTCTGAAGCTCTATTAATTCGTCTTTCTCTTTCTAAGATGACCTCTTCTTCCAAAGTTTTTTCTTCTTTAGCTGTCTCCAAACGATCTTTAGCCTCGCTCACTGAACGTCTTCCTCTTTCCAGTGTTCTTTGATTCTCATCCAATTTATCTTTGGATTCCTTCAGTTTATCCTTTGCCATAGACGCTCTATATTGACCAAATTCTTTAGCGGTCATGTCGCCTTTATTTCTTCCGTAAGCAGCTCCTTTGGTAGCTTTGTCACGGCTTTGTTTGGCGTCTTCCATCTTTTTATGGGCGCGTTTTTCAATATCTTCAGAGGCTTCCTTTCCTTTTTCTTTAACCTCTTTGGCTTTATCCTTCATTTGATCAGCCTTATCTTTAGCCTTATCTTTAACCTGATCTTTAGTCTGATCAGCTTTATCTTGAATATCTTCTAGCTGATTTTCGGCTTTTTCATTGGCCTTATTCACCTTTTCTATTTTATCCTTGGCATTCATTTTCTCTTGGGATTTACCCTGAGCCTGGACATTGGGTACAAAAGCAAAGGTAAGCATTGCAGCCACTATAAATTGAAATACTGTTTTCATCGTATTGTTCTTTTTAGGTTTATAAACTATCTATATCCTTTAAAATAGCTTCAACTTCATCGGCTTTTTCGTCGACCTGTTGAACTGTAGAATCTATTACGGCTTCGGTGGCCTCAATGGCTTCTATTTTTTGATCTAAAATTTGTTGTTCCTTTTTATCATCTTTACATGATATGGTTACTAATGACAAAGTAATTGCCGTTAGCACTACCGCTACTTGTTTTGTTATCATAGTCTTAAAAGATTTACATTACACTTAATATACGTTAAGAAATTTAACATGGATTTTTTTATGAAAAAAAACCTATACAATGACACTTAGACAATAAAGAATAAATTAATAACAAAACGATAAAATTCCAGAATAAAATCTAGCGACGAGTTTCTAATTAGAACAAGCTATATAGTTCACTTGTATATTTCAAAAGGGCTTTTACATACTAGGTGCTGGGGGCGGAGAAAGTTTTTTATCTAAAACTTTTGAGTTCAATCAATGGCAGTATTCCAAATACTCCATATTCAAAGGCTTTTAAAACCAGGATTATAACATACTTAGTATTCTCAGATCTTCGGGAGTTTATTATTTTCTTAAAAACAAACTGCCAATTCTATTCCATTTATTCGATTACATGGCTTAATTTTGTTGTTTTTATTTAACCTTTTTCTAGTTCTTATGAAGGTCCAAAAACAAGCAAATCAGGTAACGGCGTACGGAATATTAATAGGTATCAGTTTTGCCCACCTACTCAACGATTCTATACAATCTTTAATACCCGCCATCTATCCACTTTTAAAGGATGAATTTACACTTTCATTTGCTCAGATTGGTCTGATTCAACTCACTTTTCAATTTACAGCTAGTATCCTACAGCCTTTTGTGGGAGCTTATACCGATAAACACCCACAGCCCTACTCCATTGCCTTTGGGATGTTTTTATCACTCACAGGTTTGGTGTATATAGCTTTCGCAACAGATTATACCGGAATACTAGTTTCTTCTGCACTCATAGGTGCCGGTTCATCTGTTTTCCACCCTGAATCTTCTAAATTAGCAAACATGGCCTCAGGAGGTAAACGAGGCCTGGCCCAATCTATTTTTCAGGTCGGCGGAAATACAGGAAGCGCCATAGGCCCAATCATTGCAGCAGCAATCGTGGTAGCTTACGGAAGAAATTACGCAGCTTATTTCGCCATCTTTGCAGTGCTTGCTATTGTAGTTCTTATTTATACGGGAAGATGGACAAAGAACAGATTAGCAGAATTCAAAAATTCAAAGAAAAACACACTTTCGGAAGACTTCAATACGCACCTATCCAAGAAGATGGTCTACAGGTCAGTGGGGGTTCTATTTATCCTTATATTTTCCAAGTATATTTATATGGCCAGTATAACCAGTTATTTCACCTTCTATTTAATTGATAAATTTGATGTATCTGTAGCAAACTCCCAATTGTTTTTATTTGGGTTTCTTGCAGCTGCAGCAGTAGGAACCTTCTTCGGTGGGCCTTTAGGTGATAAATATGGAAGAAAGTATGTCATTTGGTTCTCAATATTGGGAGCGGCACCATTTGCCTTATTAATGCCTTATCTTGATAGTCTATTCTTGACGTCTGTCTTCAGCATTATTATTGGTTTTATACTATCTTCAGCATTCCCGGCAATTATTGTTTATGCACAGGAACTTATGCCTGGTAAAATCGGAATGATTTCAGGGTTGTTCTATGGCTTGTCCTTTGGTATTGGTGGAATCATGGCTGCTTTATTAGGAGTATTAGCGGATTATAAGGACATCTACTTTGTCTATTACCTTTGTTCATTCATGCTACTTTTAGGTCTTGTTGCCTACTTTTTACCCAACCTAAAAGAACTATCGGAAAAAGATATAGAACAAGCTTAAATCAGCTGTTCTTTCTTAGTATTCAATAATTGGTTTATCCAATTAACGCTTGTTCTAAGAAAATTCCAATTAAATATCGTTTTGTGTTTAAAAGTACTTTTTATCCCAGAGAAAGAAGCTGTATATTTGGTGGTTTTAAATCATACATTATGCTAAGAAAATTTCTCTGGATGCTGCTAGTGTGCACAGCTCCCATGTATCTTATTGCTCAAGATAAAAAGCAAAAAGAAGAGCAATGGAATGTTTCCGATCCCTATACAGATCAATGGAATATAAAAGAAGTTCCACTTAAAACCGATGAGGGCACCTGGATGAACCTCGACGTTAGTCCTGATGGAAAATTCATCGTTTTTGACCTTCTAGGTGATATTTATAAAATGCCTATAACTGGAGGTAAGGCCAAAGCTTTACGCTCAGGTATGGCTTTTGAAATACAACCCAGATTTAGTCCTGATGGAAAAACAATAGCTTTCACAAGTGATGCTGGCGGGGGAGATAATATATGGATCATGAATGCAGATGGCAGCCAAGCCGAGCAACTGACCAAAGAGAAATTCAGATTACTGAACAACGCAGTATGGACAGCAGATGGAAATTCGATCATCGCTCGTAAGCACTTTACCTCCACACGTTCATTAGGTGCGGGTGAGATGTGGCAGTATCATATTGCCGGTGAAGGTGGTTTTCAACTGACCGAAAGGAAAAACGATCAACAGGATGTGAATGAACCAAGTACTTCTAGTGATGGACGTTATTTGTACTACAGTGAAGACATGTATCCCGGTGGCTATTTCCAATACAACAAAGACCCTAACAAACAAATTTATGTCATCAAACGTTATGACTTCAAAACAGGAAAAACGATAACCGTAACCGGTGGGCCAGGTGGAGCAGCAAGACCTCAGGTTTCTCCTGACGGAAATCTTCTCGCCTTTGTTAAGCGTGTAAGAACCAAATCTGTATTGTTCATCCATAATTTAGATACCGGAGAAGAGTGGCCTGTTTACGATCAACTTAGTAAAGATCAACAAGAAGCTTGGGCTATTTTTGGAGTGTACCCGGGATTTGACTGGATGCCTAACAATAAAGATCTCGTTTTTTGGAGCGAAGGAAAAATTAAAAAAGTTAACATTGACGATTTAAGCGTTAATGACATTCCATTCGAAATAGAGAATACCATAAAAATTGCTGAGACCCAATTAGTCCAACACCCTGTTTTCGAAGACAGCTTCAAAGCTAAAGTCATCAGAAACGCAACGACCTCACCTGATGGAAAAACACTTGTATTTAACGCTGTGGGATATCTGTGGAAGAAAAACCTTCCTAAGGGTAAACCTGTACGGCTAACCCAAGGTGAAGAATTTGAATTTGAACCTAAATTTTCTCCTGACGGACAGCAGGTTGTTTATGTCACCTGGAGTGATAAAAACATGTCTTCTATACGCAAGATATCCTTGGCTAATGGTTCGGTCACACAATTAACTACTGAAAAAGGGATCTACAGAAACCCTTCATTTTCCAATGATGGTAAAATGATCGTCTTCGCTAAAAAGAGCGGAAACAATGATTTGGGCCACAGTTTTAGTAAAGAATCAGGAATTTATTTGATGACTGCCTCTGGAGATAAAATCAGAAGGATATACAATCAAGGAGATTTCCCAATCTTCAATGTTGATGATAGTCGCATTTTTATTCAAACCGGTGGATCCATGATGGGCGGTTTAACAAAGACCTTGAAGAGTATAGATCTTCATGGAGAAGATGAGCGTGTCCTTGTGAGTTCAAAATACGCTAACCGATTAGTGCCTAGCCCAGACAACAAATGGATTGCTTTTACTAATTTACACAAAGCATACATTGCTCCTCTTGTTACCACGGGCAAAACTATCGTAATAGACCCAAACACAAAAGCCGTTCCCGTTTCTCAAATCACAAAAGATGCAGGACTGAATTTGCATTGGTCAAATAACAGCCAAAACATTCATTGGACCTTGGGAGATAAGTACTATACCAATGAAGTATCACAACGCTTTACCTTCTTGAAAGATTCACCAAAGACCGTCGGTCCTATTACAGAAAAAGGTATTACCATAGATCTTAAAGTAACCACAGATGTTCCTAGCGGAGCGATTGCATTTACTAATGCACATATTATCACCATGGATGGTGACAAAATAATTGACAATGGAACGATTGTTATTCGCGAAAATAAAATTGAACAAATAGGTCCTTCGGCTGAAGTAACTCTACCAACGGATGCCAAGGTATACGATGTGCAAGGTAAAACCATCATGCCGGGTATGGTAGATGCGCATGCGCATATTGGAGCATTTAGATACGGACTTACACCACAACAACACTGGCCTTCACTGGCCAATCTAGCATATGGAGTAACTACGGTACATGATCCTTCTGCTTTAAGTGAAACTATTTTTAGCATGGCTGAATTGGTTAAGAGCGGTGATATGGTAGGGCCACGTATATTTTCAACCGGTATTATACTTTATGGCGCAGAAGGCGATTTCAAAGCTGAAGTCAACAGCCTTGAAGATGCTAAATCTGCCATACGCAGAACCAAGGCATTTGGAGCCACTTCTGTTAAAAGCTATAATCAACCTCGAAGAGAGCAACGTCAGCAAATCATGCAGGCTGCCAAGGAATATGGAATCAATGTGGTTCCTGAAGGAGGAAGTACTTTCTATCACAACATGACCATGATCATGGATGGTCACACCGGAATAGAGCATAATATTCCAGTAGCGCCAGTATACAAGGATGTATTAACCTTATGGAGCGAAAGCAACACCGGGTATACGCCAACCCTTATTGTAAATTACGGCGGTATTAACGGAGAGAATTATTGGTATGACAAGACCAATGTATGGGAAGATGAAAAACTGTTAACTTTCACACCAAGAGAACTGATAGACTCTAGATCGAGACATCGTACTAAAATTCCAGATGAAGAGTATGAAAATGGTCCTGTTTTAGTTTCTAAAACCGTTAAGAAACTATCAGATGCAGGAGTAAAAGTAAACTTGGGTGCCCATGGTCAATTACATGGTTTAGGTGCACACTGGGAATTGTGGCTCTTGCAAATGGGAGGTTTGAGTAATTTTGAAGCCCTTCAGGCGGCTACTATAAATGGTGCCGAGTATATAGGAATGGGTGAAGAAATAGGTTCCTTAGAAAAAGGTAAACTTGCCGATCTTCTAGTATTAGATAAAGATCCACTGGAGGATATCTCAAATTCAAACACCATCATATATACTATGGTCAACGGTAGGTTGTATGATGCAGAAAACATGAATGAACTTGGTAATCACCCCAAAGAAAGAGGTGAGTTTTACTGGGAAAACTCAAAGAGCAATGCTGCATTCCCATGGCACCAAAGTACTCACAGCTTTACAGCCCCGGGTTGTAGTTGTCAATAATAGAATCAAGTTATATAGAAACACCCTCCATAGGCAAAGAACTCATGGAGGGTGTTTTGTATTGTAGCAATTACGCTTTTGGCTCGTCAAACTTTTTTACACCGGCTTTAATGGCATAGTCCAAGTTATTTTCCTTTGGAACGATTGGACAAGAAAATATCTCGTTATAAGCGCAATAAGGGTTGTAGGCTTTATTGAAGTTGATGACAATACTATCACCCTTTGGAATAGACAAATCAAGATACCGTCCTCCTCCATAAGTTTCCTCTCCATTTGTCAGATCAGAAAAAGGTAAAAACAAATAGTTCTCAAATTCTTCTGTCTCCCTTAATTGCAGGTTTTGATATACATTAAGTTCAAATCTTTCTCCGTGGAGCTCGAAACTAACAACTCCAAAGAGTACTTCTTGACTCATTCTTTCTGTAGTTGTTGGCATAAAAAAAGGCTGCTCATTAGGGGTACGTCTAAATTCAGCTGTAACGCTAAAGCTTGTGTCTATTGGAAAAAAGTCCAGTTCTTTAAAGCTGGCAAGATCCTTTTTCTTTAGCGGAGAACTCTTTGGATCAGAGAATTCCTGATTCATTTTTTTTTGGAACAGTACAGCCTGATCAAATGGGTTGTCAGCCGTCACAGCAGCTTCTATTTTTTCCTGTGTATCGGTTTTCTCGTCATGGTACTTTTTACCATCCTTGCATCCGTAACTCACCATTAGAATCGAAATACAAACTATCCAAACTCTCATAATATTGAAATTTAGCCCCAAAGTTACAACTAAACTTCTGATTTAAGGAATAATTCAATAGCGTGCTTCCAGTCCGTAGGACTCTAAAAGTTCATTGTATTCGGGCTGGATTCTCAACAATGCAATGCCTTGTTGTTTATCTAACAATTGGGTGTCCTTGAATCCATTTTTAAGCATTTTATCCAGATAGTATAGTGCCATTCCGTACTCGCTCTTTTGAACGGTATAACTTAGCACCTTTAGGTATGCATCATAATTTTTCGCATCTATCAAGGTTTGCAAAATAGCTATATACAATTTATTATCAAGTTGGTCTGTTCCACTGTATGAGGATGTCAGCTCACTGGCTGCAACATCCAAGAAACCAAGCAATCGAGCTCCCAAATTCTTCTTTTCCCTTATCGGAGAAGATAGAAAATTGTTTTTTATACTATCGACTTGTTGTTGCCAATACGTCATTGATTCTAAATCAGCCCTAGCTACATCCTGTGGTAAAAAGGTTAAATAATCAATGTATTTATAAGTTTCGATTCTTCGGACTTCGTTCCATGCATTTCTTTGTTTGCGATAATCTTTATTTTTTCGAATTTCTTTTTGCAAGGATTTTAAACTATCCTTGTCGATGGTAAATCTGTAGTTAGACACATTAACATTCATGTCATTATAAGCTCTATAAACTAAATTATCCGCGATTAGATCTTGATTAAATGCTAGATCCATTTTAAAATATTCCCCTATTTTATCTTGTGCCTCAGGACGTGTATTTTTATTGATCGATTTCACAGTAACCAATCGGACTGCCTTATCAATATATTGGCTTGGTGGCCACTGGTGACCCCCTGAAAACACCAATAAATTAGCATCAAACTTCTTTTGTTCAAGATAATTCATTGCTTGTAGCATTTCGTTGTAGTTGAAATCCTGATCACCGACTATACCGATGTAAAAAAACTTGTTTTCTGTAGGAATGTAAGCAGGTACATTAGAAAAAGATGCACCGCATGCAATAACACCTTTTATTTGTGAGGACATCACTGCGATGCTCATAGCTAAACGAGCTCCACCGGAAAAACCCGCCATATAAATGGCATTTTTATCAATTGAAAAACGGTTTATCACCTCTGTGTAAAATGTTCTTGATCTACGTAAATTCTCCTGATAGTTTCCGTTTTTGATTCCATTGGATGCAGCAATTACATAACCATAACGATCTGCTGACTCTTCAAAAGTCTCAACCGCTTCTGCCCCATCTCCAGTTGGAGAAAACACCATGATTACCGGCCATTTTTTATCTTCTCTATACTGCTCAGGAAGATAAACAGTGTAGGTATCATCGGAATTCGGTATGGTTAAAGCTTCCAAAATTTGTGCATTTGCGAAATAGGCTCCTAACAAACACAGGATCAGCGTTATTTTTTTCATCTTTAATAACTATAGGGGTTGGCGTAACTTCAAAATATAGATAACTACGCTATATCTGATGTTAAAATACAATACCTTTGTGTTTTGGCAAAACTATTATGGCAAAGGATTTAAAATTATTTATGGTTATGTTGGGCTGTAAACCCGAAGGAAGGTACACAGAACAGCATGATATTTTTTTTGGTATCGGTGAGTCCCTCAAAGAGCTCTTACCTCAAATGAATGAATTTTGGCCTGAAGCCAAGGGGCAAATTCACATTGATGCTTGGAGAGAAGTACGTCATGTTGATGGCTATTCAATAACAATTGAAGAACGCCGACATGTGCCTGATCCACATCAGTTGTTTTTTATCAATCTTGGCGGGTACAAGGAAAATGAATTTGAGGAATACCATTACAAAATTCTGACTGTCACGAAATCAAAGGCAGATGCGATCAAAAATTCTAAGGAATCAGCATTTTACAAACACTGCGGCTTTGAAGGTGCGCCCTCCCATATTGATGATAAGTATGGTGTGGATGTAGATGACATTTATACAATAGAAGAGATCCTACCGACATCTGTGAAACAAATGTACCAACTAAGTTATACAAAATCTTCAGAGCAATTGGAAGATGAACTCCACATTGGTTACCTTAAAATTAATAATCTATAAGATTATGAAATAAGTATACTCATCGTACTTTGCCGAATAATCCAGTTGACCTGCGATTGTGTCCAATAGGATTACTTTCAACGACTTTAGAGAGCACAATAGAAGTACGTACCTCACCATAGGTAATCAAACGATCAATAAATTCTTCCAAATGGAATTGATCAGACAGGACCACCTCCATCAATAAGTTTTCATTACCCGTGATACGATAACAATTGCGAACCTCCGTGTATGTTTTCACTTGTTCCATAAATGGTTTAAGTTTTCCCATAAACGCTTTCAGAGTAACAAAAGCCTTCAGCTGATAACCCGATTGAATATGATTTAAGGCTACCTTATATCCGGTAATAATCCCAAAATCCTCCATTTTTTTTATCCGCTCTGCAACCGCCGGTGAAGACAGTCCAACTTTACGTCCAATTTCAGCATTGGTGTAGCGTGCATTCTCCTGTAAAAGTCTTAGAATAGACCAGTTTAAATCGTCATTTTTCATTTTAAATGAAATTTCGTGTTTTACCTTAATAGTTAATGCAAATTAACTATTTCACTTTAAAATCAAAACTAATAATCGGTAAATCTGTAGTATTTTTGGGATATAAAGCAATGTGATGAAGAAACACTATTCATATTATAAAAGACGTCATGTCACCAAGTTACCGGTATACCGGAAGGCACTGCATATTTTTAAGCTCAGCCGTCAAGTTGTGGATTTTCTTCGTGGTGATAAATCAATCTTAGATTTACACCGATCCAGCTGTACTTCGGATCAGTTTTCCGAGAAACTCATCTTGGCTACTCTTGGTTTAGCACCAAAGATTGCCATAGCTGAAAGTTCTCCGGATCCTACAGTTAAGCATGCATCCATTTCTTCAATTGAACGTACCACCGCTGCAATTTTGCATTACTGTGAAAAACTAGAAAGTTCTCATAAACACAGTAGTGAGTTTTTGAGCTTACTGCGTACAGAGGTTACTAAATTTGGACACTTACACGATAAATGGGCCATCTCAATACACAACCAAAACTAATTATCAGTTCTCGAGCCGTTTTCAATAACCTTTCCTTTTTCAAGAACCAATACCTTTTGAACACTATCCGGTATTTCATTTTTGTGGTGAGACACATAGACCATGGTTATATGTCTAGAGGTACATATGTGATCCAATAAGCTTTTAAAGTATTGGATTTGATCAGCATCCATGCCCTGGCAGGGTTCATCTAATATTAGTAGTGCAGGAGCCTTGACAAGAGCTCTAAGCAACAAAATCACACGTTGTTCTCCAAGAGAGGCATTTAGAAAAAGCGTATCTGCAAGTTTTGTCAGGTTTACAAGTTCCAGCCATGAATGAGCAATCGTTCGCTGATGCGGTGTTACCGGAGACGCTGTCCCTATTTCATCGCGATATCCTGAAATAATTACATCGGTACAACTCAAAGTACTATATGGTTTAGCATCGCTGCTTATACCCGGCACACTACTGAGTACACCATTTCCCCTCATAAAATACAAATGGAGTTCCGGGGATAGGAAACCAATGCGATTTTTAATATCCCAAATACTTTCACCACTACCTCTTTTTAGATCAAAAAGGATCAAATCATTGGTATACCCTTGAGGGTTGTCTGCAGTCACCATACTTAGAAGGGTCGACTTTCCGGCACCATTATGTCCTAATAGCGCCCAACATTCTCCCTGCTTAACTTCCCAATTAATGTCAACAAGAATTGGTTTACCCTTCATTTGCACATTAACATGCTTCATTTTGATGATAGTCTCGAATTGTTCTGTATCTCGACTTAATAGTGTATCGACTTTAACCTCGGTATTTATGATTGATCCACTATACTCTTGTGTTCCAATATGCTGCGGAGATCCTTGAAAGGTTATTTGCCCTTCTTTTAACACCAATACATTTTCAACAAAGTCAGGAATTTCACTTTTTCCGCAAATCAACACAAAACTAAGCCCCTGGATGGTCAACTTTTCAAGTAACTCTGCTAACTGTGCCCTGGCTTGTACATCCAACCCTGTAAAAGGCTGATCCATTATCAGAAGTTCCGGTTGCTCTAAAATAGCACCTATTAATTGCAGTCGCTTGCGCTCCCCATTGCTGAGTTGCATAAGATTTCTATCCAATAAGTATCGTATCTTAAAGGTGTCCAACAGCTCCAAATCCTCTATTGTCAGATCTTCTCGACCCAACCGCTTAAACAACTGTTGTAGGAACTCGGGAACAGTCATTGGATTTTCGTAATCATGAAACTCATAACGCTTACTATAGTAGGTACTCCCTAATCCTGCTATTTCACTAAAGTGATCTTGTTGAGAAACAAAAATTGTACGAAAGGAATTTTCAACCTCGCCGGATGTAGGGTGTACTTCCTTACAGATGAGCTTGGCCAGTGAAGTCTTTCCACTGCCGGAGGATCCAATAATGGCTAATGATTTTCCAGCCTTAAGTTGAAATGTAATATCCTTTAATACCGGGGTATTTTTATATGAAAGTGAGGCCTTTTCAAGGCTCACCATTGGGTAATCAGAAACCATATTGCACTATATTCTAATAAGAATCGAAAGTAATCAAAAATCTTAAGACCAACAGCAATTATGTTGGTCCTAAGAGTTACATATTTCTTCTATACTGACCTCCTACCTCAAACAAGGCTGTAGTAATTTGTCCTAGCGAACAGTACTTACTCGCCTCCATGAGGGCTTCGAATATATTGCTGTTTTCAATAGCAGCTTGTTTAACCTCCTGCAAAGCCTGCTCAGCTTCCTTTGCATAGGCTTTATGCAAAGTAGATAAGGTTGTTAATTGCAGTTGTTTTTCAGCTTCGGTTGCCCGAATGACTTCTTTTGGAATAACAGTCAAAGAACCTTTGCTGCTGAGAAACGTATTAACTCCTATAATCGGATATTCTCCTTTGTGTTTAAGGGTTTCGTAATACAGGCTTTCTTCCTGAATTTTTGATCGCTGATACATAGTTTCCATAGCCCCTAGTACTCCTCCACGCTCTGTAATTCTATCGAATTCTAAAAGAACGGCTTGTTCAACCAAATCCGTTAGTTCTTCTATGATAAAACTACCTTGAATGGGGTTTTCATTTTTAGCAAGACCCAGTTCTTTATTAATAATAAGCTGAATGGCCATGGCCCGACGAACAGACTCTTCAGTGGGAGTGGTAATGGCTTCATCATAAGCATTGGTATGCAATGAATTACAATTATCGTATATGGCATAAAGTGCCTGTAAGGTAGTACGGATATCATTAAAGTCTATTTCTTGAGCATGTAAGGATCTTCCGGAGGTTTGAATGTGATATTTCAACATCTGAGATCGTGGGTTTGCACCGTATTTATCTCGCATGGCTTTAGCCCATATTTTTCGGGCTACACGCCCAATGACTGCATATTCCGCATCCACACCATTGGAGAAGAAAAAGGAAAGGTTTGGACCAAATTTATTGATATCCATACCCCTACTCAAATAGTACTCCACATAGGTAAATCCATTTGCTAAGGTAAAAGCTAACTGCGTAATAGGGTTGGCCCCTGCCTCAGCGATATGATATCCTGAAATTGAAACAGAATAAAAGTTTCGAACTTCATTGGCTATAAAATACCCTTGGACATCCCCCATCAATTTTAAAGCAAATTCTGTTGAAAATATACAGGTATTTTGTGCTTGATCTTCTTTTAATATATCTGCCTGAACCGTTCCGCGCACTTGCGTCATAGTTTTAGCCTTAATGTCGTTGTAAACCTTCGGATCCAATACCATATCCCCGGTTACACCGAGGAGCATCAGCCCCAGCCCGTCATTACCCTCAGGTAACTGGCTGTCTGCATTCTTATGGCCATCTACTGAAAATCCGTGATATCGTGGAGGATTTTGACCTCTTTCTTTATAAATAGCCTCAATTTTAGCCGACACCGCCTTTTCTAGACCATTTTCTTTGATATAGATCTCGCATTGTTGATCTATGGCAGCATTCATAAAGAAACCTAATAACATGGGAGCCGGCCCATTAATGGTCATACTAACCGAAGTCATAGGACTGGCAAGATTGAATCCACTATAGAGTTTTTTGGCGTCGTCCAAACAACAAATCGACACCCCTGCATTACCAATCTTACCGTAGATGTCGGGCCTTAAGTCCGGATCGTTTCCATATAGGGTTACGGAATCAAATGCAGTGGATAGACGCTTAGCTTCCATGCCTAAACTTACGTAATGAAATCTTCTATTGGTACGCTCGGGTCCTCCTTCTCCTGCAAACATTCTAGTCGGGTCTTCTTCGGTACGTTTAAAAGGATATAATCCTGAAGTAAAAGGAAATTCACCTGGAACATTTTCTTGTAACACCCAACGCAGTAGATCACCCCACGCTTTGTATTTAGGTAATGCTACCTTTGGAATCTCACTTTTTGATAAGGTGGTTGAATGAGTTGGAATACGTATTTGTTTATCACGTACTTTAAACTCATATACGGGATTCTTATAAAGCGCCTTTTTGTCTTCCCACTGAATAAGTATATCCCAGTGGTGCGGATCTAAGTCTTTTTTAACGCGGTTGAACTGATCAAGTAATAATTGAACTAATGACAAATTATTTTCATCCGCAACTGAATCCAAAATCAACGATTCATCAAGTCCAAATGGAGTTAAATAAGTGGTTTCAATATTTTTTTTACCGACAGTGATCAGACTAATAAGCGATCTGAAAATTCCGTAAAGATTCTGAGCAATTTCAACCTGTTGTTCAACTCTAGAGTCATAATTACGGTTATTTTCAGAGATTTCAGAAAGGTACCGTGTCCTATTTGGAGGTATCACATAAGTTTTCTCACTTTTCTCCATTGTCACATGAAACTGAGAATTGAGTGACGAATCGGTCTTCTGCTTTAAAACCTCCATTATCGCCATATAAAGGCGATTCATACCAGGATCGTTAAACTGTGAGGCAATGGTGCCGTAAACAGGCATTTCCTCCGGATCTACATCCCACAATAAGTGATTGCGCTGATATTGTTTCTTTACATCCCTAAGGGCATCCAAGGCTCCTCTTTTGTCAAACTTATTAATGGCTACCAGATCCGCAAAATCCAACATGTCAATTTTTTCCAATTGGGTGGCAGCTCCAAACTCAGGGGTCATTACATATAAGGATACGTTAGAGTGATCCAAAATTTCTGTATCGCTCTGACCAATTCCGGAGGTCTCTAGTATTATCAAATCAAAGTTAGCCGCTTTTAACACCGCAACAGCCTCAGCAACGTTTTTTGAAAGCGCTAAATTAGACTGACGAGTGGCGAGACTTCTCATATATACCCTGGGATCATTAATGGCATTCATTCGAATCCTATCCCCAAGTAAAGCACCTCCGGTTTTCCGCTTTGAAGGGTCCACAGAAATAATCCCCAGTGTTTTATCTTCAAAATCAGTTAAAAACCGCCTCACAATCTCATCGACCAAACTACTCTTACCCGAACCACCGGTACCCGTAATACCCAGAACCGGGACTTTAGCAGAATTCGACTTATTTATTTTAGAATAAATCTCCTGAAACAAATCGTGCTGGTTCTCAGTCAAGCTAATTAACCTGGCAATAACACCACTGTCTTTTTCAGCGAGACCGGATGCAATGGTAGTACGATCTATAGCATCAATCGCAAAATCCGAAAGCTCCACTAGATGATTTATCATACCTTGAAGCCCCATCGCTCTACCATCATCAGGCGAATAAATCTTGGTAATCCCGTAATCCATCAATTCCTTGATTTCTTCAGGCAGTATAACACCGCCCCCACCACCGAAAACCTTTATATGTGTTGCTCCTCGTTGCTTCAGCAAATCATACATATATTTAAAATACTCATTGTGCCCACCTTGATAAGAAGTCATTGCTATAGCGTTGACATCTTCTTCAATAGCCGTATTTACGACCTCATCCACACTTCTGTCATGGCCTAAATGTATGACCTCAACACCCGAAGATTGAATAATTCTACGCATAATATTGATGGCTGCATCATGACCATCAAAAAGAGATGCCGCAGTGACAATTCTTATTTTATTCTTAGGAATATATGGTTTTGTTTGATTCATTTTTAAAAATATGTGATTTTGATAGCTGCAATTTAAAGAATTTGCAATCAATAAGGAATTTTGTTTTAAAATACCGCTGTTAAATATTTACAATTTCAACAAAGTAAACTTTTTTGATCATCAAAATACCGTAATTTTATGATTGAAAACAACAATTCATATGACCAAAATAACCACCCTTATTCATTGTAAGGATACTTCAGGAATCATCGCTTCGGTAACGAGCTTCATTCATAAAAACCATGGGAATATCGTTTATATTGACCAACATGTGGACCGGCAAAACGGCATATTTTTCATGAGATCCGAAAGTGAATTCTCAGGGGACAATTTTGAACTCGTCAAATTCAAGTCTGAATTTAAAAGTAGTATTGCCCAGATCTATAAAATGAAGTGGCATATGCACTCGGATGATTATCGTCCAAAAATGGCAATCTTCGTTTCTAAATACGACCACTGCTTATACGATATATTAGGAAGATACAATTCAGGTGAATTAAAGGTGGACATTCCTTTTATTCTAAGTAACCACCCGGATTTAAAACCCATTGCTGATGCATTTAAAATCCCTTTCCATCACATTGCTTATACCAAAGAAATAAGTGAAGCGGCACAGAAAAAGCAACTGGAACTATTAGAAGAACACCAAATCGATTTTATAGTACTTGCTAGATATATGCAGATTGTACCAAATACACTCATCGAACGCTATCAAAATAAAATCATCAATATTCACCATTCGTTCTTACCAGCCTTTGTCGGTGCAAAACCATATCATTCGGCCTATAAAAGAGGGGTGAAAATTATTGGTGCGACAAGTCATTACGTCACTGAGGAGTTAGATGCCGGCCCGATCATTGAACAAGATGTCACCCGAGTAACCCACGCACACTCCATCGAAGATATGGTTGCAAAAGGAAGGGACCTCGAGAAAATCGTTCTTGCCAGAGGCATCAAACTGCATGTTGACAGAAAGACAATGGTGTATAATAATAAGACCATTATATTTAGCTGAAAAAAACTCAAAAGTGACCTAACCAAAAGCTATTCAAAACACTATAAGCTATTTTTTTCGCACAAGAATCACTATCCGAAGAAGTATAATACTCAAGTAAGCATCCAAACCAACCCTTACTTCAAAATTGTCACCAATACTAAAAACTACAAAAACAGCGATAAGGTCTTTTAAAAAAGCATGCAGATTGGAAAATGAAAACTTTTTGTATTAGCATCCATTAAGGCGCCATTATTGGAGCTTGGTCATATTTATTTGACTGCAAAACTTCGATTTAATAGTTTGGTAATTTACCCTTAACACGAACTAGCTTCTATATGCTGATCTTTGAAGTATCAAAAGAGCATTTGAAGAATTTGAAATGTTTTGAGTTAGCAAGACAGATTAGTTAGTTAGTTTAGTTTTAAAAGCCGATATCTCTCGGCTTTTTTTGGCTATAAACTTAAGCTAAGCGCTCTAAAATAATTGAAGGCCAGACGCAGTCTAGAGCCATACCAAGAGAAAAATTCACCATCCACAAGTACGATTTGAATACCCGGGAGTAGTGTTTCCAATTCTTTCTTATGCTTTTCAGAGAACGGATAAGGTTCTGAGGACAAGAACAGTATGTCTATTGCCGCGTTTTTCAAATCCGACAATTCAACCTGAGGATATCGAAGAAGATGCTTAAATGCATTGTCATAACCCGCGACCTCCAACAAATGATTGACAAAAGTGTCTCCTGCGGCCAACATCCACGGTTTTTTCCAAATCAAATAGGCTACTTTTGGACGTGGGCGACCAATCATGAAATTAGCATAACTCTTGGCCTGCCTTTGGATTTGCTCAATGATGTTATGACTTTGCTCCGTTACCTTAAAGAGTGTGCCATAATCCTCCATTAACTGATAGCAATCTTCTAAGGTATAAATATCCGCAACATGGACTTGGGTAAAGGTTTCTAACTCTTGAACTATTTCCAAACTATTTTCTTCCTTATTGCAAAGTACAATATCAGCCTTAAGAGACTTTAGAGTCTCCCAATGTACATTCTTGGTTCCTCCCACCAAAGTAACTGTCTTGTTGAGATTGTTCGGGTGAACGCAAAACTTCGTAATGCCAACTAATGAATCTTGCAAACCCAGATCGCATAAGAGTTCCGTTTGGGAAGGGACAAGACAAACTATCCGTTTAAAAGCAGCAGTCGTATCTATATGTCTTCCTAGCTGATCAATCAAGAAAATTAAAGGAATTTGGTCATTTGTGATTGGAGTTCAAAAGCTTTCTCTGCTGCCTTTTGTGCAAAATCTTCTCCTTTAGATGCATATAGAATCCCTCTAGAGGAGTTTACCAAAAGTCCAACATTGTCATTCATACCATATTTACATACCTCTTCAAGACTCCCACCTTGCGCTCCTACTCCAGGGACTAACAAGAATGATTCCGGAATTATCTCCCTGATATCCTTGAGGTACTCTGCTTTAGTCGCTCCTATGACATACATCAAATTTTCAGAATTCACATAGGTCTTTGAAGTTTCCAATACATTTTGATAAAGCGGTTTACCTTCTAATTCCTTGGTCTGAAAATCGAACGCCCCGGGATTTGAAGTAAGCGCCAACAAAATAGTATGCTTTTCCTTAAAGGCTAAAAATGGTTCCACAGAATCTTTTCCCATATAAGGCGCTACTGTTACTGCATCAAAGTTTAGATCTTCGAAAAACGCCTTGGCATACATGCTTGCGGTATTTCCAATATCGCCTCTTTTGGCGTCAGCGATGGTAAATAACTCCGGATAGTTTTCATTTATGTACTCAATGGTTTTTTTCAAACTCTCCCACCCTTTAATCCCAAGGGCCTCGTAAAATGCTATATTGGGTTTTAAAGCAACTGCCAAATGATTCGTAGCATCAATAATTGCCTTGTTAAAAGCAAAAACGGGATCGTCATCCTTTAATAAATGGGTCGGAATCTTTTCTAAATCGACATCCAAACCAATGCACAAAAATGATTTTTTCTTTCGTATCTGCTCTACCAGCCGGGTTAATTCCATAGTGTTGATTGCATTTGCTTTATAAGCCGCTACTATCCATGTTGAGTTGGATTATATGATTTCGCTGGCCTCTTTAAGTTTCTCCGTATTTTCCGCCAATTTCAGCTCCTCTATAATTTTATCTATATCCCCGTTCACAATATTAGAAAGGTCGTAAAGCGTAAGACCAATACGGTGATCAGTTACCCTTCCCTGAGGATAATTATAGGTTCTAATTTTAGCACTTCGGTCCCCGCTGGACACCATACTTTTACGTCTGGCAGCGTCAGCCTCCTGTTTCTTCGCCAATTCTCTTTCGTACAATCTTGAACGTAGTACCTTGATTGCTTTTTCTAAGTTCTTATGTTGGGATTTCTCATCCTGACAACGCACTTCAATTCCTGTTGGAATGTGTTGCAATTGAATTGCAGAGTAAGTGGTATTTACCGATTGTCCTCCGGGACCAGTAGAGGTCGTCCTTATAATCTTTACATCTCCCATATCAAGTTCAACATCAAACTCCTCAGCCTCAGGTAAAACCATTACCGTGGCTGCTGAAGTATGCACGCGTCCTTGAGTTTCTGTCTGTGGAACACGTTGTACTCGGTGCACACCGGCTTCAAACTTTAAAGTTCCATAAACATTATTACCACTGACTTCAAAAATAATTTCTTTATAACCACCGGAGGTCCCTTCGTTAAAGTCGACTACACCGACCTTCCATCCTTTACTCTCGCAATATTTGGTATACATACGTTGTAGGTCCCCAGCGAAAATACTGGCTTCATCTCCTCCGGTTCCTGCCCTGATTTCCATCATAACATTCTTGGCATCTTCCGGATCTTTAGGGATCAGCAAAAATTTAATTTGCTCCTCCAATCCAGGAAGTTTATCCTTGGCTTCATCCAACTGCATCTTTGCCATCTCGACCATCTCCGCATCACTAGCATCAGCAATGATTTCTTCGGCCTCTGCGATATTATCCAAAACCTCCTTGTACTCAACTCTCTTGTCTACAAGATCTTTGAGTTCTTTATATTCTTTATTAAGTTGCACATAACGCTTCTGATCAGCTATGACATCCGGTTGAATGATCAAATCTGAAATCTCATCAAAGCGTTGCTTAACTACATTTAATTTATCTAACATAACTACTTAATATTGGCTGGGCAAATTTACGATTATTTTGATGGAATATGATATTTGCCAGCCTTAGTATAACTATCCCATGTGAATTTTGTATCCTTTTTAGGCGGTACGCTCCTGCTGAGCTATCCGCTTTAGGTCGATAAGGGGCAGTCGATTGTCATAAACACACTTCAATCCACTCCCTTAAAAATGTCCTTAGTTGTGGGTAGTGACTTTATTGATATTCAAAAGTTCCTTTATCAGAAACAATACTGAGTTTCTTCGTTTTTGAAGCCTCGACTCTACCAACGATTTGAGCGTCCACATCAAATGATTTTGAAATTGCAATAATATCTTCAGCGATGCTTGGATCCACATACAACTCCATACGGTGTCCACAGTTAAATACCTGGTACATTTCTTTCCAAGAGGTTTTAGACTGCTCTTGAATAAGTTTAAATAGTGGTGGCACTTCAAACATATTGTCTTTGACAATGTGCAAATTATCTATAAAATGCAAGATTTTGGTCTGTGCCCCACCACTACAATGGATCATACCATCAATCTTGGACGCTCCTATTTTCTGTAGGATTTCTTGAATAATTGGCGCATAAGTTCTTGTCGGAGATAATACTAATTGACCTGCATCCAAAGGAGATCCCTCAACTGCATCGGTAAGATTAGTACCTCCCGAGTATACCAATTCGTCGGGTACGCTGTGATCAAAACTTTCCGGGTATTTTTCAGCTAAGTATTTTCCAAACACATCATGTCGGGCAGAGGTCAATCCATTACTACCCATCCCTCCATTGTATTGCTTTTCATAAGAGGCTTGTCCATAAGAGGCCAATCCTACAATGACATTTCCGGCTTTAATATTAGCATTGTCAATAACATCAGAGCGTTTGATTCGAGCAGTAACCGTGGAATCCACAATAATTGTACGCACCAAATCACCTACATCTGCAGTTTCACCTCCTGTAGAATGGATGTTCACTCCGTACTGTTTCATCTCAGCAATCAGCTCTTCTGTTCCGTTGATAATAGCAGCAATCACCTCAGCTGTTATCAGATTTTTGTTTCTTCCTATGGTAGAGGATAACAAGATATTACTCGTAGCACCAACACAAAGAAGATCATCGATATTCATAATTAAGGCATCCTGTGCAATACCTTTCCATACAGAGACATCCCCGGTCTCTTTCCAATACATATAAGCTAAAGACGATTTTGTTCCCGCGCCATCGGCATGCATGATCAGACAATGATCCTCGCTACCGGTCAAATGATCCGGAATAATTTTACAAAACGCTTTTGGAAATAAACCCTTGTCCACATTTTTAATTGCGGCATGCACATCTTCTTTGGAAGCTGAAACTCCTCTTTGCGAATATCTTTTACTAATCTGAGAACTCATCGTATGAAATTTTAGACAAAAATAGCCATAAATAAAAAGCACACAAACAAAAGTTTGTGTGCTTGTACTTTAGAAGGTTGGTTGTATCCTTCTATCCTTCAGTAATTCTAAAGCTTTTATTACAAAAACTAAAGAACTACATCATTAAATTGATTAATAGCATACCAAATATAAGGAAACATTTCATCGAAAAAACAGGAAAAACCCCCTAACTTAGAGATACTTAGCTTTTTTCGACAAAGCCCATCATAAATCGGTCTAAGAACAAATAAGGATCTTGAATCTGAACGGTTTATTTTGTAAACAACAGTTCTCTATATTTGGTCAATGGCCATAAATTATCTTCAACCATTATTTCCAATTTATCACAATGGTAACGAATATCATCAAAAAACGGTAATACACGCTCACAATAAGCTTCTGCTTTAAGCTGAGGCTTATCCAATTTATTTGCGTATTTTCTGGCATCAATCATCTTACTAACATTAGAATTAATCTCAGAAATATGATTTGAGATTTCTTCGATCAAATCCAATTGTTCGGGAGCCAGCTTTTTAAAATCGCTACCAAAGACATCTTTGATTCCTTTGACATTGGTGATCAAAACATTTTGATACCGAATTGCGGTCGGAATGACATGGTTTCTTGCAATATCACCTAATACCCTACTCTCTATTTGTACCTTGTGTACATATTCCTCCAATTCTATTTCGTGTCGAGCTCTAATCTCGGTTTCACTCATTACATTCATTTGCTCAAACAAATCAATGGTATTTTTCTTCAAGTAGACTTTAAGCGCCTGTGGAGTGTTTTTGTTATTACTCAATCCGCGTTTAACAGCTTCTTTTTCCCACTCCGGACTATAGCCATCACCTTCAAACCTGATTTTCTTTGATGCCTTAATATACTCTCTAAGCACATTAAATATGGCCTCATCCTTTTTAAGCCCCTTTTTGTCAATTAAAGCGTCCACCTCTACTTTGAATGCCTGGAGTTGTTTAGCAACGATAGTATTCAAAATCATCATCGGTTTGGCACAATTTGCTTTAGAACCTACCGCTCTAAATTCAAATTTGTTTCCGGTGAACGCAAAACTAGAAGTACGATTTCTATCGGTGTTATCTAATAAGATTTCAGGAATCTTACCAACGACATTGAGTTTTAGATCCGTTTTCTCCTCTGGAGACAACTTCCCTTTAGACACATCTTCCAATTCATCCAAAACCTTGTTGAGTTGGCTACCTATAAATACGGATACAATCGCCGGAGGTGCCTCATTAGCTCCAAGCCTATGATCATTTGTCGCAGAGGCAACCGAGGCACGAAGTAACTCTTCATTGTCATGAACAGCCTTAATTGTATTTATGAAAAATGTTAAGAATTGTAGGTTCTTTGTCGGCGTACTACCTGGACTTAGCAAGTTTACACCAGTGTTAGTTGCCAATGACCAGTTATTGTGTTTACCCGAACCGTTGATCCCGGCAAATGGCTTTTCGTGAAATAGCACTTTAAAATTATGCTTATCCGCCATTTTATCCATCAAGTCCATCAATAATGAATTGTGATCCACCGCTAGATTCGCTTCCTCATAAATAGGAGCCAATTCAAATTGATTAGGAGCAACCTCATTATGTCTGGTCTTTACAGGAATCCCAAGTCGAACACACTCATTCTCCAATTCTCTCATATAATTTAGCACGCGATCCGGAATTGATCCAAAATAATGATCGTCCAGCTGCTGTCCTTTTGCCGGTGAATGCCCTAGTAAGGTTCTCCCTGCCAATAAGAGGTCAGGTCTTGAAAGCATAAGGGCTTTATCAATTAAAAAATATTCTTGTTCCCAACCTAAAGAAACATTGACCTTAGTAACACTTTTATCAAAGTACCGTGCAACCTCTGTCGCAGCCTGATCCATAGCTAGTAATGATCTTAGTAAAGGTGCTTTATTGTCCAGTGATTCTCCTGTATAGGACACAAAAACGGTAGGAATACAAAGTGTTGTCCCATGAATGAATGCCGGAGAGGTTGGATCCCAAGCCGTGTATCCTCTGGCTTCGAAAGTATTTCGAATACCCCCATTAGGAAAACTTGAAGCATCAGGTTCTTGCTGGACCAATTGCGCACCACCAAATCTATCTACTGCATCAGTAGTACTAATGGGTTCAAAAAACGCATCGTGCTTCTCCGCAGTAGTTCCGGTTAGAGGTTGAAACCAGTGAGTATAATGCGTAGCTCCCTTAGATATAGCCCATATCTTCATATAGGTAGCGATCTCGTCGGCCAATTTTCTATTTATCTTTCCTCCGCCTTCTATTGCATCCATGACACTATTATAGGCTTCTCTGGACATTACCTGTCTCATGACAACCGCATTAAAGACATTGGTACCGAAAAGATCAGAACGATGTTCAGGAGTTTCTACATGAACGGGAACGCGCTCAAAGGTTTGCTTTAATGCTTCAAATCTAATTGTGGACATACACATTATTGGTATAAAATGAATTATTACTTCAGTTCTTATTACGAATTAACAAATTACCTAATTATTTCACATTGTAGGAAATATTCAGACAATATTTTTTAATTATTTGTCAACAAAATTCGCTCAAATTGTTCAATTAAAAAAATACCCCCCAAAAAAATAGGGCATCAATAAAAATCAAGCATATATTTAAAAAAATACCCCTCATTTTATCATGGTATTTTCAAAAAAACTACTTTTGTCCCTGTAAAGTTCAATTAAAACTATAAAAAAATGAGTAAAGCAAAACTTGAATACATTTGGTTGGATGGCTATTTTCCCACCCAAAATATGAGAAGTAAAACTAAAGTTGAAGACAATTTTAGTGGAAAATTAGAAGACTGCCCTATATGGTCTTTTGATGGTTCCTCGACCAAACAAGCATTAGGTGGTTTTTCTGACTGCTTGCTAAAACCTGTTGCGATTTACCCTGATCCAGCTAGAACAAATGGATATTTAGTCATGGCGGAGGTATTGAACTCAGACGGATCAGTACACCCTACCAATTCAAGAGCTACTATTGATGATGAGAATGACGAAGATTTTTGGTTTGGATTTGAACAGGAGTATTTTATCATGGATACCAAAACAGAATTGCCTCTTGGTTTTCCTGTAGGTGGCTATCCTGGACCGCAAGGATTGTACTATTGTTCAGTCGGAGGTAAAAACACTCATGGAAGAGAGATTGTAGAACGCCATGCTGACCTTTGTATCGAGGCTGGTATTAATTTTGAAGGAATAAATCAAGAAGTTGCCTGTGGTCAATGGGAATTTCAAATCTTCGCTAAGGGAGGTAAAAATGCTGGAGATCAAATATGGATAGCCAGGTATTTACTTGATCGTTTATGTGAAGAATATGACTACTATATAGAATACCATCCAAAACCAGTTAAAGGTGACTGGAATGGTTCTGGTATGCACGCAAACTTTTCCAATACACTACTGAGAACTTGTGGGTCAAAAAAAATATACGAACAAGTATGTGAAGCATTTAGACCAGTAACCAAAGAACACATCGAAGTTTACGGTGAGTTTAATGATGAAAGATTAACAGGTAAACACGAGACTGCTTCTATTAATGACTTTAGTTATGGTGTTTCTGACAGGGGAGCCTCTATTCGTATTCCTATTATCACTGTAGAAAAAGGATACAAAGGTTGGCTGGAAGATAGAAGACCTGCATCTAATGCGGATCCATATAAAGTAGCATCTAGAATAATAAAAACCGTGAACACAGTAAAAATAGCTGTGGAAGCACAGTAAACTCCTACATCACCATTACCTTAGAGGCTGCGTTTTGCGGCCTCTTTTTTTTGGTTTAAACTTAAGACTACTATAAATTTAGTTGTTAAACTACAAAAATAGTTGCATAACTATAAAATTAGTTGTAGGTTTGATACTCATTCAAAAATCAAAATCAAACAGTATGCAAAAGTTAACCAACAAAGAGGAAGAGATCATGAAGATTTTATGGCGCCTCGATAAAGCATTTGTCAAAGAGGTGATGGCCGAACTCAAAGAAGAGAAACCACACTACAACACCCTGTCCACCATTATTAGAAATTTAGAAGATAAAGGATACGTCGGTCACACTGCCTTTGGAAACACCCATCAGTATTATCCCATCGTAAAAAAAGAAAGCTATCGCAGCCACTTTGTTACCAAAGCCATGGGAGAGTACTTTAACAACTCCTATAAAAATCTAGTGAGTTATTTCGCCAAGGAAGAAAAAATCAGCGTGGAAGAATTGAAAGAAATCATAAATCAAATTGAAGACAAGTAATAATGGAAGCCTATCTGACTTATGCGTTTAAATCTGCACTCCTATTGAGTATCTTTTGGGGTATCTATACCCTTTTCCTAAAAAGGGAAACTTTTTTTAACATCAATCGCTGGTTTTTAATACTCGGTATGTTAACCGCAATATTATTACCTCTAGTAGAGTTCCATCACATCGTTTATTTGCAAATACCCGACACGCCCGCTACCGCTGTTCAGGGATCAACATTGGATGCGATAGTTGCAGAACAAACAGATTGGTGGTTGTTTCTATTCTACATCTATATAATAGGTAGTGCCGGTTTTGCAATTCAATTTATCATAGAGCTACTATCGGTACATAGAATTATTCGAAGCGGTAAACTCATCAAACAGATTGATAGGGTTAGCTATATTGAAGTCAAACAAGAAACAAGTCCGTTTTCATTCTTCAACACCATAGTTTACAATCCGGAGGTACTCGATCGAAATGAAATGGACACCATACTAATGCATGAGCATGTTCATATTTCACAAAAGCACTCCTTAGATATGATATTGGCCAGCATCACTAAAATTGTACTTTGGTTCAATCCGATCAGCTGGATGTACAAAAAAGGGCTGGCTCAAAACCTAGAATATATTGCAGATTTTGAAAGTTGTGCTCAACCCGGCACCTCCGAAAAAGACTATCAATATTTATTACTCAATCAATTATCCGGAATCTCGAATTCCATCATCAATCCATTTTTTAATTCATTAATCAAAAAACGAATTCTCATGTTACAAAAACAAAGATCACAAAAAAGAAGTAGTTGGAAATACGCCTTAGTACTTCCATTTTTAGCAGGTTTTATGTTGTTATTCGGCTTTAAAACCCAGGTTAATTATCTACCGAGCAACACAACCACCATTGAAGCACCAACTTCAGTAGAAGCCAATGACCCCCGCGGTAAAGTGCTTCAAGACACATTACCTCCATTATATATTGTGAACGGCAAGCAGCAAGCTCCCGATTTTCAAATAAGCAGCATCCAGACGGATAACATTAAAAGTATCAATATCCTTAAGGACCAATCGGGCGAAAAAATATATGGAGAAAAAGGGAAAAATGGAGTCATCATCATAGAACTCAAGAATAAGGCTACCTTCAGAGCGGTTCAGACCAAAGAGCCTAATACATTCTCAGTAGTCGGTTCAAAAGAAAATCCTTTAATATATATAGATGGTAAGGAGATGCCAACCGACTTTGATTATAACACTATCGATCCTAATGAGATTGATTCCGTGAAAGTATTCAAAGGCAAAAAAGCTGTTGAAAATTATGGCGTAAAAGCCATAGGTGGTGTTTTAATCATAACTACCAAAACTCAAGAAAAGTAAAAGGATCAAAAGCCGGGATGATCATAACTTAAAAATACGGCTATGGCCAACTCCATAGCTGTATTGCTTTTACAAAAAAAATACGGCATGTTCCTTTTTAAAAAACATAAACCGTATTTAAATTAGTGGTTGGCTAGGTAGGTTAATCAAAAATGGCCTTATGTTCTTCTTTAACACGAACCACTGGTTTATTATTAAAGGTATAGGATATCCCTACATTAATTAAATAATCTGCAAATGCAGCATCACCATGCCTATATTCCCCGGTGATTGCTTGGGTTTCAAGATCAGTAACACTTTGAGGTCGTTCCCTTCTTACTGCAAATGGAACGTTAACATTGAAGGAGAAGTTACTAAGACTCATACCGACTCCAGGATCAATGGATAACACTGTTCCAGGTCTTCTAAAACCAGAACTGCCTCCTATAACATCTTCTACCGGAACTCCTTCATATCTGGCCCCAAGTGAGGCTGAAAATATTGAAGTAAAACTAAGACCCATACCAGCTCGTACTGCAAATTGATCTGGAACAGAGGTAATGGATTCATTCTCCAAGATAGGGCTCAAAGTTTCTCGAAAAGTACGGATTTCATTGGTTTCCTTAGGGTTAAACAAGTAAAATCCACCTCCATAAACGAAAAGGTTTTCTGTAATGCTCCTATAGAATTGTAAATCAACTGTAATTCCAAAGCCACCATCACCTGGCTGTATGGATTGGTCCACTGGTCGAACCTGTGGAGTTCCATCAGGACCTACATTATAAAAAATATCAGAAGCATTGTATTTTCCGGTTGGTAATTTAAAGCCTATACCGACAGACATATTTCCACTAGGATTTTTAATAGGATCAAAGAGCCAATATCCAACACCTACTCGAATATCTGCCAAACCACGAGAAAACGACAAATGCCGCTCTTCTCTTCCGTGTTCATACAAGGATGATCTGGAATTGATAACTGTGGGTATGGTAATACCAGCAAAAAGTCTATCGGTGATTCCATAATTCAAGTTGATATCCCAGGCATGAGAATGATTAATAACCTCCGTATTGTTGGAAACACGGTCTTTCTCCTGCTCAGTTCCCCGAAAATGTCGAAAAGATTTAAAGTAACGATATTTCATCCCTAACTGGAAACTCCCTTTACCGAGTAAATTGCTCTCTAAATTATTCCCGCTGCTACAGGAAAAATGCCTGATAGCAACGCATCCTTGTGCATTTATGTAATTAATGGATAGCAGAAATAGTAAGATAATATAAAATCGACCTAAGGATATACGTGTCATAATTCTCATACTCAAGAAGTTTTATCTACTAGAGGTTCAAATATAAAACTATGTCGAGTTTCTTAGGATTAAGGAAAAATTAAAAAGGAATAATGAAGAGTTAATTACATTATCAATTGCTAAATATCTGCCCCTTTTTTCACTATACATCAACATAGAGAATTACATTATGACAATTATCGATAAGAGTAGAGGTTTCTATAGTTAGGCAAGTTGAACACTCTAGAAGTTAATATCGTGGAATATAGGAGATTATTATTATATTTACCGTAAAATAACCCAAATGAAAAAACAAATCTTTAAGCTGTTAGCAAAACTAAATAAAGCAATTCTTCCCTCGTACTCCAAGCAAGGTCTTGACTTGGCAAAGGCTAGTAAATTACAGTTAGCCATCATTGGCTGGAGAGCGTATGTGACCAAAAATACTGCCTCTGAACAGACCTCCTAATAAGTCACTACGACCTCGGTATTGAATCCTTTAAGCCTATCCCTGCCATTCAAGTAAGAAAGTTCCATTAGAAAATTACACTGTACCACTTCACCTCCGAGAGCCTCCACCAATTCACATACAGCCTTGGCAGTACCTCCGGTAGCCAACACGTCATCGTGAATGAGCACTTTATCACCTTTTTTAATAGCATCTTTATGGATCTGAAGACTGTCTTGTCCATATTCTAAATCATACACTTGAGTCAAGGAATCAAAAGGCAATTTCCCAGGTTTGCGAACTGGAACGAAACTGCACTTTATGGCAGCGGCCAATAAAGTCCCAAAGAAAAAGCCGCGGCTTTCCACTCCAACCACAACATCAATATGTTGTCCTGCTATCTTAGACATCAATCCTTGTAAGGCTTTTTCACGAGCATTATGATCTGCTAAAAGTGGGGTGATATCTTTAAATACTACACCGGGCTTTGGAAAATCTTTGACTTCCCGAATAAAAGTGTGCAATTCTTGCATCATTAAAATAGTTTAGTGCAAATATATCATATCCTCACGGCTTGCTATACTATTTGAAGACGATTTTGAATGTGATGGTTTTTAATCTCCCAACTGAGTCAATACGCTATTAAATAGATGACTAATTCAAAATATTTGATTTTTTTCACTACATTTAACAGTACCCCCATTACAAACCTATAGAATTTACTAATCAAACCTTAAAAAAATGAAAAAATTAATTGCAGAATTTATCGGCACCCTATGGTTGGTACTTGGTGGATGTGGTAGCGCTGTTCTCGCAGCTGGATTTCCAGAACTTGGTATTGGCTTTTTAGGTGTAGCCTTAGCTTTTGGGTTAAGTGTTCTCACTATGGTTTACGCTATCGGTCACATTTCAGGTTGTCACCTGAATCCCGCAGTATCCATCGGACTTTGGATTGGCGGACGTTTTGATGCTAAGGATTTAATTCCTTATATCATTGCCCAAGTTTTAGGAGGTATTGCAGGAGCAGGTATACTCTATTTAATCGCAATAGGTAAGGCTGGGGCTAGTATCGGAAGTTTTGCCGCCAATGGTTTTGGTGAACACTCTCCGGGAGGCTACAACATGACAGCTGCTTTAGTCTCAGAGATTGTAATGACCTTTATGTTTTTAATCGTAATCCTGGGTTCAACGCATAAAAATGCACCAAAAGGCTTTGCCGGTATTGCAATTGGATTGACGCTCACTTTGATTCACTTAATCAGTATTCCTGTGACCAACACCTCTGTTAACCCTGCACGTAGCACCAGTCAAGCACTTTTTGTGGGTGATTGGGCTCTAGGTCAACTTTGGTTGTTTTGGATTGCTCCAATTATAGGAGCAATTATTGCAGGACTGGTGTATAAAAACCTGCTAAGCAGTCCAGAAAAACAATAAGTACACTGCCACCCCAAACTAATGCACATCCAATTTCACAACCATTTCGGTAGATTAGGTAAAAGAATCTACTGTATCTTTACGGCCAAAATTAATGATTTATGAATTGGGTAATATTAGTTATAGCAGGGCTGTTTGAAGTCGGATTTGCAAGCTGTCTTGGTAAGGCAAAATCTGCCTCCGGAAATGATGCTATATTGTGGTATGCAGGTTTTTTAGTCTGTTTGACCATTAGCATGTTGCTTCTAATTAAGGCTACCCAAACCCTGCCTGTAGGTACTGCATATGCCGTGTGGACCGGCATAGGTGCCGTTGGAACCGCTCTGGTAGGAATTTTATTATTTAACGAACCGGCGACGTTTTGGAGAATCTTCTTTATCACAACGCTGATCATGTCTGTTGTAGGACTGAAATTCGTTTCGAATTAAGGTGGAAATCACTATATTCGTTGCAAATAAAGACAACTATGAAATTTTATCGACCAATTATCCTACTTGTTACTGTAGCAATGTTTGCGATGACCTCTTGTGGATCATCCACCAGTTCAGCCGAAAAGGGAATTATTACCCATACGGTATTCTTTAAACTAAAGCACCCAAAAGGCAGTGAAGCAGAAAAAGAATTTTTAGCTCAAGCCGTGGCTTTAAAATCAATTAATACCGTTATGAACATGACCCAAGTTACTGAAATCGGAAAGAAAAATGATTTTGACTGGGGACTTACCATGCAGTTTAAAAATCAAGCAGATTATGATACGTATTCCAACCATCCAGATCACGTGGAATTCGTAAAAAATGTTTGGGAAAAAGAAGTTGTGGATTTTATGGAAATCGACTATACGATTGAGTAAAACCAACTCCTCCCATTATTGGTAAGTAAAATGCCATCTAAAATGATTTTAGATGGCATTTTTTTTAGACCATTGTACCGGTCTATATATGATAGCGAGAGTTATACAACAGGTTCTCCGTAAAGGTCAAAATCTGCTGCCTCGAAAATTTTAATTGTGGCAAATTCGCCGGTTTTAAGGTAGTGCTTACTAGCGTCTATAAGAACTTCGTTATCCACATCCGGAGAATCAAACTCTGTCCTTCCAATAAAGTAGTTTCCTTCCTTACGATCAATTACACAACGAAACGTCTTCCCTACTTTTTCTTGGTTTAGCTCCCAAGAAATTTGGGATTGAAGATCCATAATCTCTGATGCACGTTGTTGTTTCACTTCCTCCGGAACATCATCTTCCAATTGATAAGCATGGGTATTTTCCTCATGACTATAGGTAAAACAGCCTAAACGTTCAAAACGCATTTCTTTCACCCATTCCTTTAGGAGGTTAAAATCTGCTTCTGTCTCACCGGGATACCCAACAATAAGGGTGGTTCGAATGGCCATTTGAGGAACAGCTGCTCTAAAATCTTTTAAAAGTTGAGTTGTTTTATCATAAGTCGTACCTCGACGCATTGATTTTAGAATTGAGTCAGAGATATGTTGCAGTGGGATATCGATATAATTACAGATTTTAGGTTCTTGTTTGATCACCTCCAACACATCCATCGGGAAACCAGTTGGGAAGGCATAATGCAATCGAATCCATTCTACTCCATCTACTTTGACAAGTTCTTTTAACAGTTCAGCTAATGCTCTCTTTTTATAAATATCAAGACCATAATAAGTAAGATCTTGAGCAATTAAAATCAATTCTTTAACGCCATTGGCGGCAAGTTTTTCCGCTTCGATCACCAAGGCTTCGATCGGTGTACTCTTGTGCTTACCACGCATTAGAGGTATGGCACAAAAACTACAAGGACGATCACAACCTTCAGCAATCTTAAGATATGCATAATTCTTAGGAGTTGTAGTGAGTCGTTCCCCTATTAATTCATGCCGATAATCTGCACCCAAAGCTTTTAACAGACTTGGTAATTCTGTGGTGCCAAAGTACTGATCAACATCAGGAATTTCTTTTTCAAGATCCGGTTTGTAGCGTTCACTAAGGCATCCGGTTACAAAAACCTTATCGACCTCTCCTTCTTCTTTCTTTTGCAGATACTCTAAGATGGTATTTACGCTTTCCTCCTTGGCATTGTTGATAAACCCGCAGGTATTGATAACAACCACATTACCTTCTTGCTCATGAACGACTTCTTTACCACTGGCTTTGAGTTGCCCCATAAGCACCTCACTGTCATAAACGTTTTTTGAACACCCTAAGGTAACTACATTAATTTTATTCTTTTTCAATGACTTGGTTCTCATACCTTATATATAAATATTAACTTCATAAGCTCAAATTCTTGAGTCCATAAAAGTGATCCCACTGACTACATTAATCAACAGGCAAAATTACAACTTGGAAGTGTATAAAACGAGAATAAAAAAGGATTTTAGAGCCTATACAAAGAAATTATCCAAATAAACCATCAATCGCTCTTCGTAATACCGGATAGCAGAAAATAAAAGCACACAGATAATTACGTAAATCCAATTATAGCTCTCATTTTTAATAACCCTAAAAAGTAAAAAGGCTACGATAGCCCCGAGAAGTCCGAGAATAAGGTTTGGCCAAAAGAAGTGTTTACCAAAGATCGCTATGCCTTTCAAAATAGCATAGAACAAGCTGAAGTACGCCAGTACTCGCGTCAGAGTTACAAGAAATTTTGAACTACTCATTAGTTGAAGAAGGAGTCGACAAATTCATATTTATTGAATACCTGTAAATCCTCTATAGCCTCACCAACACCAATGTACTTCACAGGAATCTTAAACTGGTCCGATATACCGATAACCACTCCGCCTTTTGCTGTACCATCCAATTTGGTTACCGCTAAGGAACTTACTTCCGTGGCTTTGGTAAATTGTTTAGCTTGTTCGAAGGCATTCTGCCCTGTAGAGCCATCCAAAACTAACAATACCTCATGTGGAGCATCCGGGACTACTTTCTGCATTACACGTTTAACTTTAGTAAGCTCATTCATTAAATTAACCTTATTGTGTAGTCTTCCGGCGGTATCAATGATGACCACATCTGCGTCCTGAGACACTGCAGATTTTAAAGAATCAAAAGCGACTGAGGCAGGATCACTTCCCATTTGTTGCTTGACAATAGGCACACCAACACGATCCGCCCACACCTGAAGCTGATCAATAGCAGCAGCCCTAAAGGTATCAGCTGCTCCCAATACAACCTTCTTACCTTGCTTTTTAAATTGATAAGCAAGCTTTCCAATGGTAGTTGTTTTCCCAACACCATTAACTCCAACAACCATTAAAACATAGGGCTTTTTATCCGTAGGTATAACAAAGTCTGCCTGTTCACCAGTGTTGGTCTCTGATAGCAAGGCAGCGATTTCTTCTCTTAAAATACCATTCAGTTCATCGGTTCCTAAATACTTATCCTTGGATACCCTAGCCTCTATACGCTGAATAATTTTTAAGGTAGTATCAACTCCTACATCACTACTGACCAACACCTCTTCGAGATCATCAAGTACTTGATCGTCAACTTTAGATTTACCGGCTACCGCTTTACTAAGTTTGCCAAAAAAACTAGTCTTTGACTTTTCAAGCCCTTTGTCTAAAGTTTGTTTCTTTTCTGAGGAAAATATTTTTTTAAAAAAACTCATCTGCTACGATTAAATCATTGGTGCTCTCATCACTATTTAGCGATAAGATCGGTTATTAAAGTCGATTATACTTATCAAGTCTAAGTTCTGTGTTTTATTCAACAACCGACACTCTATAAGCAGGAATCAGACCATACAAACATACAACTAAATTAACAGTTGTGATACTATTTGGACGCTTAGGTATTTCTAAACTTACAACTTTCCAAAGTTAACTAAATCAAAAAAGCCACTTCCCGGATAGAAAGTAGCTCTTAGCGATCAAAAAGTTGTGAACTTTTATTTTTTATTCATCCAGTCGTTAACTAATTCTGGAGCCATTACAGCTTCAACAAAAGTATACGCGCCTGATTTAGGAGATCTGACCATTTTTATCGCTTTGGTTAATCTCTTTGAATTCGTCTGTAACGATGCTACTGATTTCTTTGCCATGGCTAAATTATTTTATTTCTTTATGAACAGTCATTTTCTTAAGGATAGGGTTGAATTTCTTCAACTCCATACGATCCGGAGTGTTCTTTTTATTTTTTGTAGTGATGTAACGAGAAGTTCCTGGCTGCCCAGATTCTTTGTGTTCGGTACACTCTAATATCACCTGTATTCTATTACCTTTCTTTGCCATTTTATTCCTTATTTATCGGATTACCAATTACTTAATAAATCCTTTTGCTTTTGCTTCTTTTAATACTGCAGTAATCCCTTTTTTATTAATAGTTTTTAATGCAGCGGTAGAAATTTTAAGCGTAACCCAACGATCTTCTTCTGGAATAAAGAAACGTTTTTTAATTAGGTTAGCGTCAAATTTACGCTTTGTTCTATTCATAGCGTGAGAAACGTTATTTCCCACCATTGCCTTCTTTCCTGTAAGTTCACAAACTCTTGACATGCTTCTATACTTTAGTATTATTTAAAAACAGGGTGCAAAATAACGAATTATTAGCCTTAATAGCAAGATAAAAGAATCATTTTTTTGAAAATTCTTTGAAAAGCATTTCTAAAGCTTTATTTACCGCCTTGTTAACGACCTTGTCCCGGTGATTTCCCAAGTTAAATTGCTGAGAAAAAACACCATTTGGAGTCGCTAATGCGATAAATACTGTCCCAATTTCTGCATCAGAATCTCCTTTTAAAGGCCCTGCATTTCCTGTTGTAGATAACGCAAAATCAGTTTTAAATAACTTTTTAGCGGACAATGCCATGGCTTCTGCAACAGCAGCACTTACAACACTGTGCGCTTTTATTAAAGATTCTTCAATGTTTAGAACATCTACTTTCGCTTGAGTAGCATAACTCACTACACCTCCATTAAAAAAGGCAGATGCCCCAGGAATAGCTGTAAAGATTTCCGCAAGTTTCCCTCCAGTACAACTTTCGGCAACCGAAAGACTTTGCTTACTACCTGTCAACAATTTAGCTAAGGTCACTTCTAATGCGTTTTCCTCCTCTAGTCCAAAATACAAATCTTGTATAAGTGGCATAAGACCCTCCATCTGCTCCTGGATTTCACGCTCCAACACCTGCTTATCATCTCCCTTAGCCGTTAGTCTTAATCGCACTTTCCCCAGATTGGGCAGGTATGCCAGTTTTATGGATGCCGGAAGGTGATCCTCCCAGTACTCAAGACGTTCTGCCAAAGCACTCTCCCCAAGCCCATAGGTAAGTATGGTTTTATGAATAATATAAGGGTGTTTAAACTGCTTTTGCAGCTTCGGAAGTATTGAATCGACAATTAGCGCTTCCATTTCAAATGGAACTCCAGGAAGGGAGATAAACACCTTTCCGTTTTTTTCGAGCCACATACCAGGCGCCGTACCAAATTGGTTCATCAACACCTCTGCCTTTGAGGGCACTAATGCCTGCCACTTATTTAAATCAGAAATCGGACTATTGGAATAGTTTTTAAATAATCTTTCTATATTTTGTAGCACTGCCTTATTTTCAACCAGCTTGTCCTCAAAATAAGTGCAAATCGTGTGTTTGGTAATATCATCTTTGGTCGGCCCAAGACCCCCGGTGATGATCACAATATCAACTCTGGATTCTGCCTCCTCCATGGCTTTCAAAATATGATTTCGTTCATCTTGAACTGAACTCATCTGAAACACTGAAATACCAATAGAATTAAGTCTCTTTGCAATAAACGCAGAATTCGTATCTACGACTTGACCTATGAGAATTTCATCCCCAATAGTAATAATCTCTGCTAACATTGCAGCTATTTTATATAATTGTTTAATTCTTTGTACGCTTCTTCTAATTCAGTAGTAGCCCCTGAGGACAATGCTCTTATAGATTCGATATCCATATCCCCTCTCGCATGACTCTCAATGGTCAACATCTGATCTTTCAATTTGTCAATCCCCAATAAATCAGCATTGGGTTTTATTTTATGTGCATATTGATAAATAGCACTGAAATCTTGAGCCACAACAGCGCTTTCCAGCCCTTTAAAGTCCTCAGGAGTTTCTTGTAAAAACGTGGATATTATGGTTTGATTAAACTCCTTATCCCCTCCAGATAATTCGTTGAGTTTATCTAAATTGTACTTCATAGTTTTAGGTGTTATTTGATTGATAGGTTAAATATTTCTTGATTATTGATGTGACCTTCTAAAAAGTCACCTCGTTGTATTTCAGAAACCCCGGCAGGCGTTCCTGTAAAAATTAAATCTCCGGTCTTCAAGGTAAAGAATTTGGAAACATAGGCAATTAATTCATCAATTTTCCACAACATTTTTGCACTATGTCCAAGCTGCACCTTTTCTTGATTCTTATTCAGACTGAAATGAATATCGTTCAGATCTCCTAAAGATTTTTTGGACACCCACTGCCCTACATAGGCAGAATTATCAAAAGCTTTCGCTTTCTCCCAAGGCAAACCCTTTTCTTTCAATGAGCGTTGTATATCTCTAGCCGTGAAATCGATCCCCAAAGTGAGTTGTTCGTAATAATTGGGTGCAAACTTCTCCGCGATGTATTTTCCAACTTTACTTATTTTCACAACCAGCTCTACCTCGTGATGGATTTCTGATGAAAATTCAGGAAGATAGAAGTCTAAACCATTTTTTAATAACGCCGTATCAGGTTTCATAAAAATAACAGGAGCATCAGGTTTTTCATTCTGAAGCTCAGCAATATGTTCTGTATAATTTCTGCCTACACAGATAATCTTCATGGTAATTTAATTTTTTATAATTGCAAATTAGTAAACAACTTTCACTTTAAAGGCCGGCGATACTGATTTTCCATTTTTAAAGGTATTCCCCTGACCGGAGAGCTTGAGCTTGTTCATAGATTTCCAGCCCTGGTTAGATCGATAATAAGCATTTGAAGCATCCGGTTTTTCTTGGACTCCTCTAAAAATAGGCCCATATCGCATGGTTTTAACATCATGATACAAGCTATCCCCTACCCGAAGATCTAGCTGTTCCTCATATTGATTTTCTAAAATAAACAAATGCTCTACGGCAATAAAAAAACCGTTTTCCGGGACTTTTATGCCGTATTCAGCCAAAGAAATCTTGATTTTTCTCTGTGATTTATGAGTCTGAATAACCAAATTACTACGCAATAAATCCTCAGCAGGACTTAAATCATTATTCGCACTAAAAACTCTCAATTTAAACTTTGTTTCCCATTTATATGGGGCATTGAGATAAACAGTCACCTCATCCAAATAGACATTTTCATCGGTTTTAAAGTCATTGGGATAATATCTGGCCAACACAGAAGGATATGCACCACCACTAAAGTTTCCTAGGCCAACCCATTGTTTACCGCTAAATGGATTCAAGGTACGGCTATGCTCTTTATCTTTATGATCATAAAGCACCACCTGTTCTAATTTCTCCACCATAGGGGTGAGGTAAATAACGCTATTCGAAAGCTCGTTGGAAGGCAACACCTTACTTTGATACCCTATACAGGAAATGCGAACATTCTCATCTAAGAGTGTGCTGTCTACCTCTAACAAAAACCTCCCCTTATCATTGGCTGTGGTTCCGTATTTTGTTCCTGTAAAAATAATATGAGCATATGGAATCGGCTGTGTTGTTTGCTTGTCCTTTAAGTCTCCTATCAATATTGACTTTTGAGCCTGACAAAACCCACCGACTATAAAAACCCCTGTACAGATTATGACTTGGGCGCGCTTAAGCATTAACCGAGTTTGGTATTCAGTTTCCTAAGTTTAATCGCGGTAAGCACCTTTTTAGTGTATCTTGGAAAGTCTGCATTCAATATCCAACCAAAATAACCCGGCTCTTGCTCCAAAACGTCCTCTACTTTCTTCCCCTTATGTTTACCAAAGGCAAAAACCTCAACACCATCGTCATCAAAGGCAATAAAGCCCGCAAAATCTGCTGTTACTCTTCGAGTAGTAAATTCAGCTAGAGATTTCATATCATTCTCAAGTTCATCATAACGATCCAATTGGGACTTCAACACCTCATAGGTAGCGTTGGTATCTGCTGCAGCGCTGTGCGCATCTACCAAGCTTTTACCACAATAGAATTTGTAAGCAGCCGAAAGGGTACGCTGTTCCATTTTGTGAAAAATGGTTTGCACATCCACACTTACTCTGCTTCCCATATCAAAGTCAATATCAGATCGAAGCATCTCCTCTGCAAGAACAGGGATATCAAAACGATCTGAGTTAAAGCCTGCCAAATCACTATCCTTAATCATCGTATAAATGGTTTTGGAGAGCTCTTTAAAGGTCGGTTCGTCTTTAACCCTTTCGTCTGTGATACCGTGAATCGCTGAGGATTCTGCTGGTATTGGCATCTGAGGATTGACCAGCCAGGTCTTACTTTCTTTGTTTCCGTTTGGAAATACTTTCAAAATTGAGATCTCCACAACGCGATCTTTGGCAACATCGATTCCAGTTGTTTCGAGGTCAAAAAAACAAATGGGTCTTGTTAATTTTAATTCCATGTACTTATGATTCAAACCCTAAATTTAGGACAAAACAAATTAAAACCCTGTTGAATTCAGGGTTTTAATTTTGTGATTATATTTTTTTATTGAGATCCCATGCCTCGAGATACTGAGCCATTCTTTGGATAAATTGGCCTCCGAGAGCTCCGTTAACCACGCGATGGTCATAACTGTGTGACAGGAACATCTTGTGACGAATTCCGATAAAGTCACCCTCCGGGGTTTCTATTACTGCTGGGACTTTTCGAATCGCACCCAAAGCTAGGATAGCCACTTGGGGTTGATTGATAATTGGAGTTCCCATCACACTTCCAAATGCTCCTACATTGGTTACGGTATAGGTGCCTTGTGTGATTTCGTCCGGTTTAAGCTTATTAGCTCTCGCTCTAGAAGCTAGGTCGTTCACGCGCTTAGCCATACCGACTAAATTCAATTGGTCTGCATTTTTAATTACAGGGACAATTAAATTTCCGTCATCCAGAGCAGCTGCCATTCCCAAGTTAATGTCTTTTTTCTTGATAACTTTATCCCCTTGAACAGAAATGTTGATCATTGGGAAATCTTTAATGGTCTTGGCTACGATTTGCATAAAGATTGGCGTAAAGGTTAACTTCTCTCCTTCGCGCTTTAAAAATTCGTCCTTAACCTTATTTCTCCAATTCCACACATTGGTCACGTCCACCTCGATAAAACTCTGAACATGTGCAGATGTTTTAATGCTATCAGTCATGTGTTGGGCAATTAATTTACCCATACGACTCATTTCAATAATTTCGTCTTGGCCGTTGACTGACACCGGAGCACTTTTAGCCTCAACAACTGCTGATTTTACCTCAGGTTGTTGCACCTTTTGTACTGCTTCTACCGATTTTTTCGGTGGTGATGTATCTTTACCATCCAGGTACTGGAGAATGTCATTTTTAGTGACACGCCCATCTTTACCAGTCCCTTTTATACCTTCTAACTCTTGAAGTGTAATGTTTTCTTGCTTTGCAATATTTTTAACCAAGGGCGAATAAAAACGCTCAGAAGTCGTAAAGTCCGGGACGGGTTCTAAACCTTGTTTAATAACATTTATCTCTGCCTCCAAATCCTTGGCGTAGGCCTCTTGTGCTTCTTGTGGCTCCTGTGATGCTGATTCCTCCACCTCAATTACTACATGATCACCATCAGTTTCTATGATTGCCAAAACATCTCCTACATTGGCTACATCATCAACATTAAAGAATTTCTCAACCAAAACTCCATCCACCTCACTTGGAACCTCGGAATCAACCTTATCGGTTGCAATTTCCAGAACGGCTTCATCAGCTTCAATGGTATCGCCAACTTCTTTTAACCAAGAAGTTATTGTCGCTTCCGCAACACTTTCCCCCATTTGAGGAAGTTTTAATTCTATTTTTGCCATATCAATAATCTAACGCTTTTAAATGATGTTATAATTGCGAAAATAATAAAAAATAAGCTTTTTTACTCACTATAATTTATTAAAACTTAAAATATTCGCTTATTGATCCTTCAACGAATTCTCAAATGGAATTCGATTTAGAATACTTCTTCCCAAGGTGACCTCGTCCGCATATTCCAATTCATCTCCCACTGCAATACCTCTAGCAATGGTAGAGGTTTTTATGGAATACTGCTCCAACTGTTTAAAGATATAAAAATTGGTTGTATCTCCCTCCATGGTCGAACTTAAGGCGAAGATAATTTCTTCAATCTCCCCCAATTTTACTTTTTCTACTAAACTTACGATGTTCAAATCAGAGGGGCCAACACCATCCATAGGAGAAATCTTCCCTCCTAGAACGTGATACACCCCCATGTACTGACCTGTGTTTTCAATGGCCATTACATCTCGAATGTCCTCTACTACACAAACCAAGCTTTTATCCCTTTTTGTGCTCGAACATATCTCGCACAGGTCTCGATCTGAGATATTGTTGCAATTTTTACAGTAACTCACGCGAGTTCGCAACATCTGTAAAGCCTCGGCTAATTCCAAAGTATGTTGCTCGGGTTGTCTGAGCAAATGCAATACCAATCGCAACGCGGTACGTTTTCCGATACCCGGCAATTGTGAAACTTCATTCACTGCGTTTTCCAATAATTTCGATGAAAATTCCATTGCTGCGAAATTACGATTTTAAGGCACAAATCTGAATAATATCCAATAGATTTGCAGTTCGATATTGAAAATTTGGTGATGAAACCTACCTATATCCTATTAATTCTAGCTTTATATTTTATAGTGCTGATGGTTATTTCTCTAATAACCAGCGACAAAGAAGAAGACAACGAAAACTTCTTCAAGGCTAAAAGACAATCCCCGTGGTTTGTGGTTGCCTTCGGCATGATAGGCGCTTCGCTTAGTGGGGTGACCTTTATTTCAGTTCCCGGCTGGGTAGAAGCTTCACAATTTAGCTATATGCAGGTCGTCTTGGGCTACCTCTTGGGATATGTGATCATAGGTACAATTTTACTCCCACTATATTACCGGTTAAACCTCACTTCCATATACACCTATTTGGAGCAGCGATTCGGCAAATACAGCTATAAAACCGGAGCTTCTTTTTTCATACTCTCAAGGGTAGTAGGTTCTAGTTTTCGGTTATTCCTTGTTGCTAATGTCTTACAGACCCTTGCCTTTGACGCCATGGGTATCCCTTACTGGTTAACCGTCACTATTACCATTATACTTATTTGGTTATACACCTTTAAAAGCGGCATAAAGACTGTTGTTTGGACAGATACCCTGCAGACGCTCTTTATGTTAATCGCCTTAGGCGTAACTGTGGTTACCCTCTATAATGAAATGAATATTACCCAAGGCATTGTTGCCTACATCTCTGACAGTTCACTTTCAAAAACATTCTTTTTTGATGACATCAATAGTGTAGATTACTTCTGGAAACAATTTTTATCCGGCGCCTTCATTGCCGTCGTAATGACAGGACTAGATCAAGATATGATGCAGAAAAACCTGAGTTGCCGCACCCTTAAGGATTCTCAAAAAAATATGTTTTGGTTCACGATAATTCTAACTGTGGTAAACCTAGCATTTATGTGCCTAGGAGTACTATTAACGCTATATGCGCGACAACATGGTATTGATGCACACAAAGACGAATTGTTCCCCATATTGGCTAAAAACTATTTAGGCCCTATAGTATTTCTATCCTTTATTATCGGACTCATCGCAGCCGCATACAGTAGTGCAGACAGTGCGTTAACTTCCTTAACGACCAGCTTTAGCGTTGACATATTGGAGATTGACAAAAAGCATCCTACTCAAGATCAGGTGAGGATCCGAAAACGGGTACATATCCTATTCTCATTGCTTTTAATTTTTGTAATTATAAGCTTTAAATACCTCATCAAAGATGAAAGTGTCATTGCCAAACTATTTGTCTTTACCGGTTATACTTACGGCCCATTGCTGGGCATGTATAGTTTTGGATTATTCACTTCACTGATGACCAAAGACAAACTCATCCCATATATTGCAGTGTGTTCTCCCGTACTTGCTTATTTCATTAGCCTGTACACCAATCGTTGGTTTGGATTTGATTTCGGCTTTTTTGTGCTGATCCTAAATGGCACATTGACCTTTCTCGGACTTTTAATTTTTAGTGATTTCAAGTCTGGCAAAAAATACGAATCAGTACTGCCCGGTAGAAAGTAACACCAAAGTACAGGCTTCTTCTACCGTTATCCCTGCGGATTTTAAAATCTCGTAAAATTGAGGATTTTCAGTTCCTGGATTAAAAAGTACACGTCTGGGCTGTAAACCAACAATATATTGATAATAGTCCTCCTGCCTTTTAGGGTTCAGGTATAGGCTGACGGTGTCAATGTTTTTAAAATCTTCCCGCTCGGTTGATATCGAAATCCCAGACACATTTCCCGCTTTCAGACCAATAGCAACGGTCTCTATACTGTTGGCTGATAAGCGCTTAAGAGCAAGATAACTGTAGCGACTTGGATTAAGAGATGCACCTATGACTAAAGTTTTTTTCATGTTAAAATTCGTTAAATATTGTAACAGTTTTAAAAATCGGTCGTCCATTAGTTAATATCAATTAACAATCAAAAAACGATCAATCAATGAAACATGCAATCTTATTCTGCACGTTATTAATTTCCTTTTTTTCATTTGGACAAAACAACGCCCAATCCGATGTTTTACCAAAAATAGGAACAATTAACGGAATAGTAATCGACCAATCCCTAAATCAACCGATCCCGTACGCCACAGTGACCATAAAATCAAATCAGGTTGTCATCCAAGGGAGTATTACAAAAGAAGATGGAAGTTTTCAACTTAGTAATATCGGCCAGGGCACCTACACACTTGAAGTCCAGTTTATAGGATATCAAACCTACCACAAAACCTTTGACATCACAGCCAAAAACCCTAAAGTCGATATCGGCACAATTAGTTTAGCTGAAAATATCACTGAGCTCGAAGGCGTAGATGTCGTAGCCGAGCGATCAACTATCGAACAAAAAATTGATCGAAAAGTGATTAATGTCGGTAAGGATCTGACTACTCAAGGCGCATCAGCATCAGACATCATGAATAACCTACCATCGGTTAATGTGGATCAACAAACTGGTGAATTGAGTATGCGTGGAAACTCCAATGTAAGGGTTATGGTGGACGGAAAGCTTTCTAACGTACCTGTGGCTCAGCTTTTAAAACAAATACCATCAACTTCAATCAAACAAATTGAATTGATCACCAACCCTTCTGCAAAATATAATCCAGAAGGAATGAGTGGTATTATCAACATTATCCTTCGTAAAAATGCTATGAACGGTTTTAATGGGAACTTAAGTCTTGGACTAGCCTATCAGGATGAGGCTAAATTCAATAGTGCTATAGATCTGAATTACCGAAGTGGAAAGTTCAACTTCTATGGAAGTTATGGAAATACCATCAGGAAGGGGGCCAATGGTGGTAAGATTGAAAGATTTGATGATCCCGGATCGACAGAGTTCAATGAAAACCAATTACAGCTACTGGACTTCCTTGACAATAGCAAATCCCATCTTTATAAACTTGGTGTTGATTATTACATCAATGAAAAAAATACTGTTTCTGTTTTCACCAATCAAAATTTATACGACGGTAAGTTTGACGGTCAAACGGATATTATAAATATGGACCCCAGTGTCTCAGATATGAAACAGGTATTTATACAAAAAAGCAATAATCACAATGAACAATACAATTTTGATTATAAAAGAGATTTTGAAAAGGACGGTCATAATATAGAATTCGAGATCGATTATAGTAATTATGAAAATAACGAAGATGCTGATTTTAGATTTTTGGGGACTTCAAGTCAACCTGATTATCTGGATTTTGTAGACACTAAAAGACAACAAACCGTTGCAAATTTAGATTATGTCAATCCACTTTCAGAGACAGCCAAAGTAGAACTTGGTCTCGAATACCGCACCTATGAGACGGATGTAGATTATAGCTCAACCGGCTTTAGTTTTAATGAACAAGGTGACTTAATTCCAACCCCGGACACTGATTTCATCTACGCCATGGATATCTATTCTGCCTATGCGACTTTTAGCCAAAGCTTTGAGAAATGGAGCTATCAAGTAGGAGCGCGCATGGAAGATGTAGGGGTTACTGCAGACACCAACACTGTGCGGAGCTTCACCGATGATTATTTACAAATTTACCCTTCCGCATTTGTTACTTATTCACTTAGTGAAAAAAATCAATTTCAATTAAGCTTCAGCCGTAGGGTTGACCGTCCCGGTCTAGGTCAAGTGAATCCAATTAGAGAGTGGAGTACCCCTAAAATATCCTCCTATGGTAATGATGAACTTTTACCACAATTCACCAACTCCTATGAGCTCAATTATACTAGAAGATTGGAGCATGGAAGCCTCACCTTCGGGCTGTACTACAGAACCATAGAAGATGAAATCAACCAAGTTCTCTATGTGGACCGAATAGACCTAACTAAGCAGATACTCACTTTTGACAATTTTGACAATACCAACGCTTACGGATTTGAGATCTCATCCAATTACAAACCACTAAGTTGGTGGAACATCAACGCCAGTGTTGACATGTATACCCAGACACAACGTGGTCTGACTGAGATCTTAAGACCTAGTGACAATGACCTCAGCGTTGATGATATCATAACCCAAGAAGTGGAAGTAGATAATGTCGCATTCAATGCAAGATTGAATAATAATTTCACCATCACTAAAAACCTCAGCTTATCCCTATTTGGCTTCTATAGAGGCGAAAACGAAAGCTTGCAGCTGACTTCAGAACCTATGTATTTCGTTAACACGGGTGCACGCTATAGCTTCGCCGGAGGAAAAGGAAGTTTCAGTTTAAATTTTAACGATGTGTTCAATACGATGAAATTTAGTTTTGAAGGCGAACGTCCATACAAACAAAACGGATCTTTCCATTGGGAAAGTAGAACCATATATGCTGGCCTCACCTATAGATTTGGTGGTGGTAAAAACAGAAGAGTGGATCGCAAATCACGAGAATCCAACACCAAGCAATCCAGCGGTGGTTTTATGTAAAAGAATGTTTACTGCAATTTTCTCATTAAAGTTGATGGTTAGTGTTATTTGCTGTAAACATAAAACCCGGGACTTCCCCCGGGTTTTAAATTTTATAGCTATCACATATTAAAATTTAATAATCAAAACGCTTGAAGGCCTCAATGGCTGCATAATCTGCCAGTCCTAGTTCTCGGTAGCGTTGTGCGGTTTCTTTATTGCGCTCCTCAGCGCGAACCCAAAATTCCCTTAGATCCTCTCCTTGAAACAACACGCCGTCTTTTTGACTTTGATGGAAGAAAATTGCTCTTCGTTTTCTGAGCACTTGATCCGGGCTCATTGGTACAGCCATATCTATTTCGTGGATATCCCACTCATGCCAAGCTCCCCTGTAGAGCCACAACCAACAATCCTTCATATAAGGTTGAGATTTCAGTTCCGCCAAGGCTTTAAACACAGCGTCTAAACACACCTTATGGGTACCGTGAGGATCTGCCAGATCCCCGGCAGCATATACCTGATGAGGCTTGATTTCACTAATTAAATTTTTGACAATTAAAATATCCTCTTTGGATAAGGGGTTCTTTTTAATGGTACCCGTTTCGTAAAAAGGAAGAGTTAAAAAATGAACTTGAGCGTCTGGCACCTCCAGATAACGTGTTGCAGCTATAGATTCTCTTTTTCTAATTAATCCTTTTAATTCACGGACTTCAATAGGATCAATTTCATTCTCTTGTTGATTCCTAATTCCCTGAGCTGCTTTTAGTAATTTATCCACACCCCCACCATTTGGCAAGAAATCCATGGCTACTTCAGCAAATTTAAGTGCGTCAGCATTGGAAACCGCAATATTTCCTGAGGTCTGATATGCAATGTGCACCTCATGTCCTTGTTCTACAAGCCGATCAAATGTTCCTCCCATGGAGATGACATCATCATCAGGATGCGGACTGAATATAATAACACGTTTTCGCTCCGGAGATTTTCGCTCTGGTCGGTTGCTATCATCGGCATTTGGTTTGCCTCCCGGCCAACCAGAAATCGTATGTTGTAATTTATTAAACATATCAATGTTTAACTGATAACTGGAGCCTTTTTCCGCGATTAGCGAAGCCAAACCGTTTTCGTTATAATCCTTATCGGTTAATCTAAGAATTGACTTCTCTACCTTACTACACAGCCAAACGACTGCTCGCTTCATCAAGGGTTCAGTCCATTGCACCTCACCTACCAGCCATGGTGATTCGTATCGCGTTAACATCGAAGCAGCTTCTGTATTAAGTACCATGGTTGTATTGAGATGTTCCTGCAAATAGGTCGCAGGAATCTGAGGTAGAATTTCTCCCTCAATAGTTTCTTTGACTACTTCAGCCTTTTTATGCCCCCAGGCCAGTAGTACGATTCGCTTTGATAAGAACACCGTACCCACACCCATTGTAATTGCCTTTTTAGGCACGTTTTCAATACCGTGGAAACCTGATGAGGCATCTTCTCTAGTTAATTGATCTAGAGTAATACTTCTTGTAATGGAATTGTAGTGAGAACCAGGTTCGTTAAATCCAATATGTCCTGTTCTACCAATACCTAATAATTGGAAATCAATACCGCCATAAGATTTTATTCTTTTCTCATATTCTTGACAATATTCTTTAATATCTTCTTGGGCAATTGTGCCATCAGGAATGTTAATATTTTCTTTGGGAATATCAATGTGATTGAACAGATGCTCATTCATAAAATGGTGGTAACTGTGGATACTCTCAGGATTCATCGGAAAGTACTCATCCAAATTAAAACTCACCACATTTTTAAAACTCAAGCCTCCCTCCCTATGCATTTTCACCAGTTCATCATAAACCCGAATTGGAGAAGAACCGGTGGCGAGCCCTAAAACACAGGTTTCTCCTTTTTCATTCTTCTCAACAATCAGTTCAGCAATTTCTTTAGCTACCAAAAGAGAAGCCTCTGAAGAACTTTCAAAAACGACATTGTGAATTTTCTCGTAACGGTTGTCTTCATGCGATCCCGCTTTCTCGTATGCTATTGATTTATTCTCAATTAAGTGTTCCATAAACAGTATATGTTAAAGCTATTTTACTAAAGTTATGACATTCTTGAACAACTAACAACCTTAATTGAAAAGTTAGCACTATCCTAACAGTATATTACAAAGTCTCCAGATCTTTTGATCGATAAGTACGTAGCTTATGATCTTTAGGATCCAATTCAGTGATTAAGGTGTCTATTTCACTCAGGCCACAAACGCCATAATTTTGACGAACATTCAGCTTATTAGAATCGGCTAAAGCTATTGTTCTATCCGAAGCTGCAATCATTGCTTTTTTAACTAGAGAAACCTCATAGCCCTCATCGGTGATCCCATTGGTAATATTGATACTACTGACCCCGATAAAACATATATCTGCAGCGATACCGGAGAGCAGTTGGACCACATCTATTCCTACCGTTACCATAGACTTTTTATTGATCTTTCCACCGATGAATATCACTTCAATAGAAGGGTGTTCTGAAAGTTGCATTGCAATAGGCAAACTATAGGTATAGACCGTAGCATTTAAATCTTTTGGAAATTGCTTGGCAAGCATGAGATTGGTCGTTCCACCGCTAATGATGATCACCATACCGTCTTTCATCAGCTTAGCAGCTTTTTTAGAAATGGCATTTTTCGCATCCCTATTGAAAATCATGTCTTCATTATAATGATACAGTTTCTGAATGGTAGACACCGCACCTCCATGAACTTTCAAAATCAGCCCTTTTTTATCGAGCTCATTGAGATCCCTGCGTATGGTATCCTCTGAAACCTTTAATTTTCTCGCTAAAAAATTTGAAGATACATTACGGTTAATCCGCACCTCTTCCACAATGATATCTTGTCTATCTCTCTTTTGCATGTTTTCGGTAATTTTACTTAAAATCCAATATTCGATTCCGTTAACACGTAAAATTAAGGCATTTTTTTATTTATTAATGCATAAATATTGCATTTTTAATCATTTTAGATGACAGATTAATGAAATAAATGTATCTTACCCTCGCAATATTAGGCTGAATTAATTTCAAACCATGAGGTTTTACGCCCAATGGGCCAGTGCACTTTGAACTCTAATAAAACGACATTTTTCATGAATACCACCTTATTTCTAGCCGTATTTATAGCCTATTTCTTAGTTCTTGCAGGAATCTCTCGCTTAGTTTCCAGAAAATCAGGAACAGATGCTTACTATACAGGTGATCGTGAATCACCATGGCCCCTAGTGGCTTACGGAATGATTGGGGCGGCCATGTCAGGGGTTACTTTTATTTCTATACCGGGAATGGTTTCGAACAACTTTCTGTATTACTTTCAATTTGTCTTAGGAAATATGATTGGGTATAGTTTTATCGTTTTTGTTTTAATCCCTATTTACTACAAGCTAAAATTGGTATCCATTTACACCTATCTATCCAATAGGTTTGGATTCTATTCTTATAAGACAGGCTCACTTTTCTTTATCATTTCTCAATCCTTTGGTGCTGCTTTAAGATTACTTTTAGCGGCAAAGGTTTTAGATTATGCACTTTTTGATCCTTTGGGAATTCCGTTTCCTATAGCGGTTATTATCGTTCTTATCATCATTTGGCTTTACACCAATAAATCAGGTATAAAAACCATTGTATGGACAGATGCCTTACAAACCACATTTTTAATTTCTGCCGCGTTTGTTTCCATATTTGCGATTCAGGATGCCATGGATCTAAGTCTATCACAGACCATTGACACCATGACTTCCCATAAGTACTTTCAAGTTTTTGATTGGGATCCTAAATCAGGAAACAATTTCTTTAAACAGATCATCTCAGGTGTTCTCATTGCGATCGCCATGATGGGATTGGATCAAAATATGATGCAGAAGACACTCACCTGTAAGTCCCCGGCTGACGCACAAAAAAACGCCTTGGTATTTAGTTTTATTTTGGCTCTTACACAGTTCCTATTTCTATGTTTAGGTGTCTTACTTTATATCTATGCGGAGAACAACGGAATATCTCTAGCCGTTGACGAAAATGGTAACTTCCTCAATACGGACGATCTTTTTCCAATGCTCGCACTAAATAAATTTGGAATGGCGGCAGCGATCACCTTTATTTTGGGAATCACAGCAGCGGCATTTTCCAGTGTGGATTCTTCCCTAACTGCACTGACGACCTCGTTCTCATATGACTTCTTAGATATGGAAAATAAATCGCCAGAAGAAAAGAGAAAAACCAAAAACATTGTTTTATTTGGATTTAATGTGGTTGTATTTGCTATCATGATAGGGTTTTCAAATAGTACAGGAGATATCATCACAAGTATTTTCAAAGTCGCAGGTTATACTTATGGGCCTCTCCTTGGTCTTTTCCTTCTAGGAATTTTCTCAAAAATTAACATCAAGGACAAATTCACGCCTATCATTTGTATATTGGCTCCAATTTTAACCTACGCTACAAGCGAGCTATTGCTTTATTATTTTAAATTTGATCTCGGCTTTATGAATATCTTTATAAACGCACTGATCACCATAGTTTTCTTAATCCTTATACGCACTAAAAAGGATGACCAACTTGCGACTCCATAAAGGATTTAATACCTAATAATAATAAAAGAAAAAAGCGATGAACCTCATTTAACTGATGGATCATTGCTTTATATATGTTTAAATATTGGGGGCACCCGAATTTTTTAAAGGCTTTTGTCTACCATTTGATAATAGCACTTGCCCAAGTAAATCCACTACCAAAAGCTGCTAGAACCACGGTGTCGCCTTCCTTGACCTTCCCTAATTCCCAAGCTTCAGTCAAGGCAATCGGAATAGATGCAGCTGTTGTATTACCGTACTTCATGATATTGTTATACACCTTGTCATCGGAAAGCTTAAACTTGTGCTGTATAAATTGAGAAATTCTAAGGTTGGCTTGATGAGGCACTAATAGGTCTATATCTTCTTTAGTGAGGTTGTTAGCCTCCAAACCTTCTGTAATTACCTCGCTAAAACGTGCTACTGCGTGTTTAAACACAAATTGTCCGTTCATGTATGGATAATAAGATGGATTCTCAGAATCTTCTTCTTCCAATATGTCGGTCACCCAACGTTTCCCCATTCCCGGAGCAGTAAGAGCAAGTTGCTCAGCATGTTCTCCTTCTGAGTGCAAGTGTGTGGAAAGTATACCTTTGGAGGTATCTTCTTCCCTACACAATACAGCGGCTCCTGCGCCATCCCCAAAGATCACGGAAACACCTCTCCCTCGAGTAGTCATATCCAATCCTTTTGAATGAAGTTCAGAGCCTATAACTAGAATGTTTTTATACATTCCGGTTTTAATATATTGATCGGCTACTGAGAGTGCATAAACAAAACCAGAACACTGGTTTCTTACATCCAATGCACCTACGGTACGTAATCCTAAATCGCGTTGTACCAAGACTCCGGGACCTGGAAAATAATAGTCCGGACTTAGTGTGGCAAAGACCACAAAATCAATTTCATCTTTTTGCAAGCCAGAACGCTCGATGGCAATTTCAGCCGCTTTAACTCCCATACTGGTAGTCGTATCCCCATCACCATTAACAACGTGACGACGTTCTTTTATTCCTGTTCTTTCTTGAATCCAAGCATCATTAGTATCCATCACCTTGGATAAATCATCATTGGATACCACATGTGAAGGCACATAATAGCCTAATCCTGAAATTTTTGAATTGTACATGTATTGTGTGCTTTAATAATTTAAAAATAGAATCTATTTAGTTGCGAAAATTAAACAAATCAGCCCTGCAAGTTACATATAATTAACATATAGTTAAATACCAAAACCTTTAAAACACTACTTTTCTTCTACATAATCTTGTAGATAGTTATACAGTTCGGTTAATTTTCCACCAGAGGTCATTTTTGCGCGTTGGAGTACCCCGTCGTTATCCTTGTTAAACAATGCAGGAATTACGTGGTTAATAAAGCTCGCTCCAAATTCTTCACTAGCATCCGCAGGGATTTCGCACGGTAAGTTATCTACGGCCATAACTGCTATAGCTTCCGGGTTTTTAAAATCTGTCTCCCGCGCTGTGGTAGGATCATATCCATAAATAGGATCTGCTATGGTTGATGGCCGAATGGTCGTGGCTACAGGTCCGTCGATATCACAACTGATGTCCGCAACTACTTTAACATTAAAATCAGCTGACTTTACATCCTCTCTAGTGTACAAGTATGGTGCTCCATCACCATAAAAATGCCCTGCAATATACATATCACTGCATTGTGCGAAGCGCATAAAATCGGACTGATAATACTGCGGATTTTTATAAAAATCAGGAATACTCGGTTCTTCCCCATCGATTCTTTTATTGTAGTCCAAAACTTCGATTTGACAGTACACGGATTGATCGAAGGACTTATTAATGTAATCGGAGACTTCGACTTCTATTATCCCCATGGCATCTAAAATTTCTTTTACACCACCACTAACGCGTCCTTTACCACTGACGACGATCTTTATATTTGGAAGTTTTATATACTGTAGTTCACTAATCAAACCATCTATACCAGATAAGGTCTCTGCTTTTGGCAAATCAAAAAGATCAAACTTTAATCCATAGGTACGGATACCATTATAAGCTCCTACTATTCCGGCGTAGCGACCAAAGGCTACCAGGCGCTGCCCTTCCTTATTTGTAATTACTTCATGATCGTACAGTTCAATATTCAAATCTAGCACTGCTTGAAGAAGCTTACGATTATAAGATTGTTTTTTAATGGTATGAGAGAAGAAAAAATATTTTTTATTCGGAATTAAAGCTTCAATAGGCACTTCTTTTACCCCTAACAATACGTCACATTGCTGCATGTTATCAGTAAGCTCAAATCCCGCATCTACGTATGCTTGATCACTAAATACCCGTATTGGTGAAGGTTCTATTAAAATTTCTGCTTCAGGAAATTTTTCTTTGACAATTTGACAGGCCTTCGGACCCAATACCACCCTGCGATCCGGCGGATTCTTGCGTTCTCTTATAATTCCAATCTTCATAAATAACTTGGTATAAAATTTGTTCTAAAATACATGCTTGGTTGTAGATGTGCAAGTTTCCGATAAAATGTATTACATTTGCAACCCTTTTAGAATTAATCAGAATACGAATTCTAAAGAGCAACGTTCTTTAACAACATATTGGGGTCGACTGGTTTTGACAGCGAGTCTAATTGACTTGTAAGCATGCAGAGCGCTGAGATACAGCTCTTAAATATCATATTTCAACCTTTTTAAATGGCGAGAATAACTACGCTCTTGCTGCCTAATCTGAATTCATAGTAGGATTTGGCCATGTTTCCGCAAGGCGGAAAGGCGAGATGTCTCTGAGCAGCCCTTGTTGATGGCGGCTCATCATGAGGCACCATAAAAGTCAACATAGAGACTTTGTAGCTTCGACAAAGTTTCAAAACTAAAGAAGCTAAGCTATTAGTGGGCGGTTTTCGGTCAGCTAATAGTCGACAATTAAACGAGGACTAAGCATGTAGAAAGCATTTTAATTGCTTGTTTGGACGGGAGTTCGATTCTCCCCGACTCCACTTTTTGGACAACAATCCATATCACAAACCCTGTAATCAGTTGATTTACAGGGTTTTTTATTTTTTGAAGGAAAATATAAGGGGGAAATAACGATATTCTTACAATGAATAAAAACGAGCTTATACAGGATTTTCTAATAATCTCGTCTATCAAAATGATGAGCATTTAAAAAGATTGCCATAGGTTTTTAAAACTGACTAAAGTCAGCAATACGTGATTACTCCAGTATAAAAGCACCTCTACCTTTAAAAAGAGGAAATGAAATAATTTATATACTAACTATAGACAATACAGATTAAAATTATAAGAAAATATCTCATTTTTTTTCGAGGTATACTGACAAAGGTCATTGTGATTTAACCATGTAGGCGAGAATCCGCTGGATAATTTGATGAAAAAACTTACAAAACCGACCCTATCTATATTCACTAGATTAACAATATCGTCTACTCTTACCTAATTTTAACCGAAGATTTAGAGACTGTCTTACCCTGTCTGACCTGATTTTTAATATCCGTAAAATCATTTTTACTGAAGTTCAAATTCTTTGACCCACTTCCCAGTATGCGAATAGCAGCACTATTGGTTTCTTTAAAGCTTAAACCCTTTACATTTACATTTTTACAATTATATAAGGTAAGAGCCTCATCTTGTGAAATCACCTTTACATTGACTAGGGTTAAGCCATCGGCATCAATCGCCGTAATACCTTGCTGAGTTTGAAATACCGCATTTTCAAGACTAACGTTTTTTAGGTTCATTTCAGGCAAACCCATAAAAAATGCTGCTTTTTTCGAAGCAATCGCACGTATATTTTTTATCGAAATATTCTTAAAAGAAGGAGTTTCTTCCGTTACGGGTTGAGGCTTTTCATCTCTGGACTCATCCTCAGCACTTTGATCTTCTTCTAAAATTGGTGAATTTCCACCGTAGAATAAATTAAAGCGTATGGTCTCTGTAGGAATATTGATCATATCAATGTCACTTATGTAAATATTTTCAACAATTCCACCACGACCACGAGTGCTTTTAAAACGCAAACCGACATCAGTCCCGATAAAGGTGCATTTAGAGACATGTATATTTTTAACGCCACCTGACATCTCACTCCCTATAACAAAACCGCCATGACCGTGATAAACAATATTATTTTTTACAATGACATTCTCTGTCGGCATACCACGGTCGCGTCCATCCTTATTTTTTCCGGATTTAAAGCAAATCGCATCGTCTCCAACATCAAAAGTATTGTTGTATATCAAGACATTTTTACAAGACTCTAAATCAAGGCCATCCCCATTTTGAGAATACCACGGATTCTTTACATCCAGGTTTCGAATGATAATATTTTCACTCATTAAAGGATGAATATTCCAGGCCGGTGAATTTTGAAAAGTCGGTCCATCCAAAAGTACTGTTTTACTTTTCAGAATGCTGACCATTACAGGCCGCAAAAAATCCTTTACCCTAGCCAATTGATCTTCGTCAATTAAATCCGGAACGTTGAAATTACTACTGCTGTTATAACCCAATTTAGATTTTTCTGACGGAAACCACATTTTATCGTCATCGGAAAGTACCCCACCTGATTTCATAAGATTATTCCACTGACTGGAGGTCATTTTTCCTCTTTTAACGGGTCTCCAGGCGTCACCGTTTCCGTCTATGGTTCCTTTACCGGTAATAGCAACGTTTTCCACCCCCTTTATAGAAATCGGAGATTGATTTCTAATGGTATTCAAGCCTTCAAAGCTCGTTTTAACAAGCTTGTAATCATCAAAATCACGACTAAAAAGCAACAGTGCTCCTAATTCGAGATGGAGATTTATATTGCTCTTTAGCTCAATAGGTCCTGTTAACCAAATTCCTCGAGGAATAATCACTTTCCCGCCTCCCTTCTCGTGAACCGCTGCAATAGCAGCTGATATGGCTTCTGTGTTCTTGGTAAGGCCGCCGTCTTCTGCTCCAAAGTCAATGATACTTACCGAATAATTTGGAAATTGAGGCTCCGGTACTTTGGGCATATCAAATTCCACACCTTCATATACTTCTTCCATTGTCATTTCCTGGGCAGTCATCACCCCTATAAAAAACACTACTAAAATACAGAGTCCTAATTTTTTCATTTTTAGATTTTTTTGCTTTTTAACTTTCGTAAGTTTATTACCATAATAAAAGATAATTTAGCGGCAACCCAATAAAGTTTTACCCGCATTCAATCAAAATTAACCATAGCCTTGATCACCCCCGTTTTAGGAATTAACCAAGAATCAAAATGTGAAATCATATCCGTAAAATGAACTTGATGCGTTACAAATGATTTCGTCGGAAATTCTTTTATATGCCTTATCACAAACTGAAAATCTTCCAAGGTTGCATTTCGGCTGCATTTTAGGGTAGTTTCTTTCGCATGAATTTTAGGATGCGAATAACACAATTCCTCCTTAGAAAGTCCAACTAGAATAAATTCGCCCCCATGTGCCATATAATCAATTCCGCTTTCCAGAGCTTTTTTACTCCCTGTAGCGTCGAAAACTGCTGTTGCCATATCTGTATTGGTGAGTCGGGATATTTTGCTCACAGGATCTTCCAGGACATTAAACGCATATTGTACGCCAATCTGGTCTTGAACGTAATGCAAACGATCTTTATTAACATCCAGGGCAATTACATTTGCCCCGGTTATTTGAGCAAGTTTCATCAAGCCTATGCCGATTGGGCCACAACCGATAACTACAATATAATCTCCCGGTTGAATGTTAGATCTTCTAAGAGCATGAGCACCAATGGCTAAAGGTTCAACAATAGCCATTTCATTATAGCTCAGATCATTTGCTGGCAGCAGTAAATCCGTACGAACTGAAATCACTTCTTGCATGCCTCCATCGGCGTGAACACCCAGCACCTGAATATTAGCACAGCAATTGGTTTTGCCCCTCTTACACGCAATGCAACTACCACAACTGACATAAGGCATTACAATTACCATATCCCCCGTCTTTAAGCCTTGGTCATTCCGGTCAATGTCGAGAATCTCTGCTGCCAATTCATGTCCAAGAATTCTGGGGTATTTAAAAAAAGCCTGATTCCCTGCATAAGCATGTAAATCCGTTCCACAAATACCAACTCTGTGAATCTTGAGCAAAGCCTCCCCATGGTTTTTAACAGGAACCTCTTTTTCTTTTATCTCAAAATTAGTAGGTTCTTGGCACACTATATACTTCATTGATTCGGTATTTATTGTTATCGTAAATTCAATTTTTTTGAACAATCATTCGAAATACTTTATTTGGCTATCGTAATGGTCAACGTCTCAGAGGTCAATCCTTCAGAGCTTGCCTTTAAAGTTATAGGTTCATTTTTGTAATTAGATTGGATGATCACCAGGCATTTACCATTAAAAGCCTTGCGCTGGTTTGCCTTAAAAGGCTCTAAGCTCGCCTGATATCCATTATCCACTCCGACAATTTTGCCACCGCCTGAGATGTCAAATTTCACCAAATTATCAGCTCTTGGAGCAAGCACCCCATTGTCATCCTGTATATTTACAGTGACAAATATAAGATCATTACCATCAGCTTTTACTGCTTCCTTATCACCAATTAATTCAATTTTTGCAGGAGCAGCTGCGGTTACTATCTCTCGCTGTAAAACAATTTCCCCGTCCTTTCGAGAAACCGCTTTTAGTTTCCCTGGTTCAAAAGGTACCTTCCAGGAAATATGCAAATCATCTCCTTGCTTGGATTTTATTCCTAAAGATTTTCCATTTAAAAACAATTCCACCTCATCAGCATTATTATAATACGCCCACACATCTACCATGGCTCCTTTGGACCAATTCCAATGTGGAAAAATATGCAATACATCTTCCTTGGTCCACTCACTTTGATACATATAATAAATATCCTTTGGAAAACCTGCTAAATCAATAATTCCGAAATAGGAGCTTCTTGCCGGATACGGATAAGGAATTGGTTCTCCTAAATAATCAAAACCTGTCCAAACGAACATTCCTGCCATAAAATCAAGTCTTTTAACCTCTTTCCAGGTCTGTTCATGAGTAGAACCCCAATAGGCAGAAATATGATCATAAGCAGAGACTGTTAAATCCTCGTTCCCGTCAAATTCGCCTTTATGAGAAGGTGGCCAGTACATAAGGCTGTCTGAAGGCATGTCGTAATGCCCCCTTGTCATCAAGCCGGATATACTTTCAGAAGAAAGTACTTTTTCTCCTTTAAATCGCTCCGGAAAATCCTTGTAAGCCTCGTGTTTATAATTAAACCCGAGAACATCCAAGACCCCTGATTGATAAATATAATTTTTCTCCGGAATATTCTCGGTAAGGGCAATAGTTACCGGTCTTGTGGTATCGAGCTCTTTCACTAGTGCCACCAATTCTTTAGTCATGGCGATGCCTGTACTGTCAAATTGTTCTCTAATTTCATTCCCGATGCTCCACATCATTATCGAAGGATGATTTCTATCTCTTAAAATCATATCGCTTAAATCCCGCTCATGCCACTGGTCCCAATTCAAATGGTAATCGTATTCAACTTTTTTCTTTTTCCACACATCAAAGGCTTCATCCTGTACAATAAAGCCCATACGATCTGTTAATTGCAATAGCTCGGGAGATGGTGGATTATGCGCGGTTCTAATCGCATTGACTCCCATCTCTTTTAAAATCCTTAAGCGTCGCTCTATGGCATGGATGTTAATCGCAGCACCCAGTGCACCTAAATCATGATGAAGACAAACGCCGTAAAGTTTCATATGCTCTCCATTGAGAAAGAAGCCCTCTTGAGCATCAAAACGAAACTTACGTATCCCCAAAGGGGTTTCATAAGTATCTAATAGTCTTGAGCCCTGATAAATCTTTGTTTGTATACTATACATATTAGGACGCTCCGGACTCCATAATTTTGGAGACTCCAGGCTAAAATTCATTTTTACATTCACATTCTTTTGTCCTGCGAGCTTCAGCAGCTGTTCCTTGGTTTCCACGGGTTGATTATCGGCATTGACAATACTACTGACCACCTTAATTTGGTCGAGATCAGCAGCTTCATTTTTTAACACTATGGCCAAATCAACCTCCGCAGTTTTTTCAGATACAACAGGGGTTGTCACAAACGTTCCCCAATGATCAACATAGACGGTATTCGTGGCAATTAATTTTACATTTCTGTAAATCCCGGAACCTGTATACCATCTGGAATTTGGTTGTGGAGAATTATCTACCTTAACCGCTATGCTGTTTTCTTGCCCAAACTTCAAATATGGTGTCAAATCGTATTGAAATGAAATATAGCCAAATGGGCGAATACCCAGGTAATTTCCGTTGATCCATACCTCAGAGTTTCTATACACCCCATCAAAGGAAATAAATACTTTGCGCTCGTTCCAGTCTGCCGGAATCTCAAAAGATTTTTGATACCAACCTATCCCTGCCGGAAGTGCTCCACCTTCTGGTTTAGTCGGGTGACTTTCATCAAATTCCCCCTCTATACTCCAATCGTGAGGTAGTTCCAAGCTACGCCAATCAGAGAGATCGACAGAGTGATTTATAGCCTCCGGATGATCTCCTAATTTAAACTTCCAATCTTTATTAAAATTTTGAACGATTCTGGCCTGTTTTACTTGGACTTCTGGTTCACAACCTAAGATCATGACAAAAGAAACCAAAGCAAAACAAAAATATGCTGTATTTAAATAGTTAATTTTCATAGTTTATTGAAATTCAAAAGATTCTAATCGCAGTCCTTGTAAATCATTTCCGGATATTTTTATAGTATACGTTCCTGCATTGATAAACCCTCCGGTAGTGGTATTAAGGATTTTCCATTTTTCATTCTTTATCGGAAAGGTCAATTGATCCGATCTGATGCTATTCCCATTGTCCGCAATAATTTCAAAGTTAACCTTTATAGGCTTATTTGAAACATTCATATATTTAAATCGAAGTAGGTGAATTCCTGCAAGACCCGTACTGACTTCCCACTGAATATTAGCTGGACTTGTACTTCCAAAATCCACATAGGTTTCCTTTCTGAAAAATGCAGTTTTCTCGGCCTCATAGGTGGTCTGCTCGGCCTCAAATAAAACGGAGGGTCTACTGGCTTCGCCTTCTCCCATTTCATAATAAGGGACAACTGCAATACTGGCTTCAGATGAAGAAATATTACCAAACTCAAGTTTATCTCCCTGACTTAAAGTATCCAGATAAACATGATAGTTCATATTTTTAGTATTTGAAGCAGTACCTTTGATTTTAGTAAAATCAGCCATCCAACTTGGTCTATCAAGGGAGTCGGCTGTACTCAATACATACACAAACGATTTCTTATTCACTGCAAAGCTCCCAGAAACCTCCCTATTCTCGTGAAAACTAATCCAATCCGCTCCAAAAAGCTGATACGGTAATTTACGCCAACGAACTTCGCTAATGACATCGCTGTATTGTTTTTGTCCAATATCCATCCAATGTGCTATGGCACTGTTAGAAGATTTTAGATCGATTATAGTACCGGGGGAAGCTATTGCCGGCTCTTGTTCTTTTCCTTTAATTGCAATAGCGGAAATCACCGCCTGAGAAGAAGCTACTTCAGGAAAATCAATCCGAATCATACCATCCTCTACCTCCACATTCACGCTTTTTTTAAGGGCGACATCATGTCCGACTTCTTTCCAAATATCCAAATTATCCAGCTCCACCTTACCATTAATGGCGACATCAAAATTTCTCCAATTCGTACAGTTAAGTCCGCCACCAGTTCCATACCAAGGTTCCACAAAATAAAGCTCTACCTCGTAATTCCCGTTTTCCACGGGGAACTCAAAAGCCAGCTGATCGATCCCATACCTAAAGGTTTGAAACAGTTCCCAGTTTTCTGTATGCTCGATAGGATCCCAGATCCTACGCTGACTTCCATAAAAGGCAGGCAAATCCTCAAACTGATCCGTCCAGGACAAGGAGCCCCAACTGTTTTGCTGTGTTTTGTGAACATCGGCATCCCAAACATTCCCGAAACTATCCGTAAATGAAGGTCCTCCGGCATTCACTCTATAAATATAATTCGCATCCTCCTGAGGTTTTAGCACCTCTTTAGATGTTGTAATTAGCTGATCAAAATTAGGAGATTCTTCAAGTGAATGAACCAGTATGATATCCGAGGCTACCTGTTTGCCGTCCACATAACCTACTGCTCTTAAAACATTGTAATCTATTTGTACATTATCCCATTGAAAATGCTCTCCAATTCCTGGGTTACTTTTAACGCCCAGCGAAGTTCCATCCACATCATTGAATAACTCTACCGTATCGCAATTGGAATACACCACAATCCCATTTTTGGATCCTGTATTCTCCCAGCGATATGGCCAACTGTGAGAAACGATATACACCATTGGATCCGTCTCTTTAGAACTGTAGTTGGCTCGGTACATATAATAGGCGTCTAAAGGTTCACCCCAGGCAGTAAATAGCCCTTTGTAATTCACCGGTCCTACTCTATCAATATCGCGATAACCTTCGCCGTTTTGAATCCTTCCAGGATTCTCATGGGAGTTAAACAACCATTGGTATTGACCAACAACGCTGTCTCTTACTTTTTCGGCTTCCCGGACCTTAATTTCCATGAGTTGCGTAAATCGCTCCTCACTATAAGAACCTTGTTGATCAAAATCACCCTCGGTATGGAGATCCGCAGTTCGCCAGGCTCCATATTCTCCATTCAACAAATCTTTTTTAAGTTCATTGGCATAATTATAAGGATTTCCTCCATAAGTTCCTGACCAATTTTGTATGACATTCCAATCGGTACCTTCACCACCATTACAGGTGGTAACCAATCGCTGGGAGGACGCAGTCGGGTCCATTTCTTTGATAATTTCAAGAGCTTCCACAGCAAAAGCCTTTGGTATGGTACTTTCGTTCTGCAGCCCCCACATAATGACAGAAGGACTATTTCTACGCTCTTTGATCCACTGACGCAACAGTGTTTTAAAATTCTTTTTAAATTCAGGGGTATCATACCAAATATGAGCAGAAAACTGGCTCCAAAACAAGATTCCTTCCCGATCCCAATGTTCCTGATACCTTAGGTTATGAGGCTGATGTGCCTCTCTAAAGGCATTAAATCCGCCTGCGATAATTTGATCAGCTCTGGCGCCAATCATGGTGCTTGTAAAGGAATGACTTCGACCCATGGAATGCTCATATTCACAGGTTCCGTTTATAAAATAAGGCTTTCCGTTGAGATAAAAACGAGGATCTCCATCATCTCGGTGCATGGCATAACTAATCCATCGGATCCCATAAGGAGTTTCAACCTGGTCTATAATTTCTCCATCCTTTTTTATAAGCGTTTGAAGCGTATACCGATAAGGATTCTCCGGAGACCACAATTTTGGATTATTCACTATAGGAAGTTCCTGCTTCACTTTTGTACTGCCGGCAGTGTTTTGTAATACAAGCTTACTTTTAACAGTGGCTACACTATTCCCTAAACTGTCTAATAAGGTATTTTGCACCACAACTTCCTCACCGGATTCGCTGTAATTTTGTAATGCTGTTTCTACAGAAAGCTTCGCCTTTTGTTCTGAAATAGCCGCTGTATTCCATATATGCACACCAAAAGGTTCAATTTTAATAGCATTGGTTACAATTAAAGAAACAGGCCTGAAAATACCCAAAGGCTGAGATCCTTCAGAAAATCCCCATTCCCCTGAACATCCCCCACATACCCATGGCAGATCTGCAATAAACGGTGGATGTTCAGACTTAACTACAATACGATTAGGACGGTCAAAAGCTATGGCATCCGTGATATCCAATGTAAAGGTAGTTCGTCCACCTTTGTGCTGACCTACCCGGTTTCCATTAACCCAAACTGTAGCATAAGAGCCTACTCCTTCAAAAAAAAGAAAATGTCGCTTAGAACTGTTTTCTGAAGTAATTTCGATACGCTTACTGTACCAGGCGGTGCCGTGAAGATTACCATGTTTGTTTCTTCGATACCCGTAGTACTGATCCCAATTATGCGGCACATCAATCTGTTGCCATCTTGAATCATCAAAATCATCCCCGACAATCCCGGTAGTATCAGAAAGCATATCTGATCCTTCAAGAGCGGTTTTCCACCGCGTATTTAATTGCACTGAATCCCTGGGCTTTGTAATTTCTCCGACCGTGGTATATTCCTTACTGTTATCTTTAGAGTTACAGGCTATCATAAACACTGAACAGCTAAAAATAGCCAAAATTGATTTTAAGTGAATCATAAATCCCCTTTACTATTGTTGAAAAATTGACTTCAGATAAGCTACATTACCTCCGTAGTTTGCTTTGCGATTATGAACATCGTCTGTATCTCGAGAGCGCTCAACAATTAGCCAACCCTTCCAATTCATTTTATCCAACGTCTTTTTGATTTTTGGCATATCCAAAGCAGGGTCGTTTTCAATCAATTCTCCATCGGTATTACTGGCATGAATTTGTGCGATATGTTTTCTACCAAGGATTTCCAATTCTGAAGATATATCCTTACCGTTGCTTATAGCATTGGCAAAGTTAAATGAGCTTTTAATATGTGGAGAGCCGATCTCCTCCAAAAATTCCTTTTCAGCCGCAGCATCAAAGGAGGTCTCCACAGCGATCACACCGCCGATCTCACCCACTTCTTCACCAGCCCATTTTAAACGCTTAACGATTTCGGGGCGAAGTTCCGGATTTTTAACCATATCCCCCTGAACACCAAGAGGTAAAAAAGCGTTTTTAACCTTCATCTGCTCCATTACGTCAATACAATCCTTAACCATTAAATGCACCGTTGGACGCGTGGCAAAAGATTGGGCATAAAAACCTGACATGGCCACCGAACTAATTTCGACACCAGTTTCTTTAGATTTTTGAAGAAATGCTCCTCTTATTTCCGGATCCCCAAGTTTGCTGTCAAAGGTTATACGATCTCCAAGTCCGCCCATATCCATTTCAATACCGTCGGCATTAATTTGTTCGGCAAATTCAAAAGCACTAAGCTTTTGTCTTTTGAGTATCATCCAATCGCAAACAGCAATTTTATAGCGGTTTGCTCTTAGGGATGCCAATTCCAAGGCATTGGCAGTAACAAAGGAAGATCCCAGATATACCCCCAGAGACCCCAGAGCAGTTTTCTTGATAAAATTTCTTCTGTGATTGATAGGGGAAAAGTCAGCTTTCATATTCCTGATTTATTAGTTTATAACCAAGGGGAAAATTAAGCTGAATCTTAAAAATTAGCGTCCTGTGCTGTCCCTAAACCCTTCGATTCAACAATCGATTTCCATCGTGGTTTTTATAATAATGGCCATGTGTTCAATTAGCCGATACCGGATCATTCCGATCAGTCTTCGGAAATTAAATGTCCAAGATTCCCTGAGGCTGCAACCTGCTTGCCGTTTCTAAAGATTTTTAGCCCTTTCCCCTTCCCGTATTTTTCACCTGTTTTATCCCAGAGAATTGTAATAATATCACCATGGTATAAGAGATTATCCAAACAAAAGTAGTCCCACTCCTCCTCTGGCAGTAAAGGGTTTACCTCTATCTTGTCATCTGCCCTTGGGCGAAGCCCCACAAGACCTGTAATAATCAGATCGTTAAAAGTAGAGTGATTGTAATATCTACTTCGCTCGCGATCTCCCATAAGCCAATACCCCGTAGTTTCGTCAAGATATTCCCCAATATAAGGTCGACCTCTATGGTGTTGAGATTCCACATAAAGATTCATTAACTGATAGTAATCTTTTTTGTCCACTACATCCTGTCGGTAATTGTTCATAAAATTAGCCATCGCGGTCATGGTTTGCGAACTTGCAAATGGCCATACAGCACCGTCCCATTCACAGGTTCCTGTGCCATGAGAACGAAAGAGAGGATCGCTGCGCTCCGCTGTGGTTAATCCAAATGGCGCTAAAAAGCTTTCCTCATTCATAAGTTGATTCCAGGCAGCATTGTATTTAGCGTTATCCTGTGGAAGGTTAAAATACCAGGGTATAAAACCAATGGCTTCACGAACATTGGACGAGGTATCTTTTTCTGTAAAGGTTTCAAAAAATTGATCTTTAGAATTCCACAATTTTTCTTCAATTAATTCTTTGAGCGTATCGGCCTTTGCTTTAAAGGTTTTTGCGAGCTCACTATCTCCCTTGACATTGGCTATTTTAGCAATGGCAACGGCATTGGCATACATATAGCTATTAATGGTAGGCCTTGCATTTTGGACATGTCGTCCACCACTGAGGGATTCCTCCATACCATCTTTGACATCGTATTGCCAAAAAAGGCCATCTGCTCTTTTTCGATCACCCTCCCATGCTTTATATTCTTTCACAAGATCGGGTAGCATGTCCAATAGGTACTCCTTATCCGAATCCACTAAATATTTTTGATACAAACTCGATGCGGTCCAGCTGCTAAATTTTCTGAGCTTTTCCATCGGCTCGCCATCGTTGCCCCGAAACCACAAATGCACATTTTGATTGATATATTCCTTGTCGTGTAACCATCGAAATTCATGGATATGATGGCCGAGTGCACAACTAATAAGATTGTATTTATCAGCATAGGAACGTTCCACCAAGAATTCAGTAATTCCATAGCCTTGAGGCGTTTCCTTAATATGTTTTCTTGCGGTCCACCAGCGGTAATAATACATCTCTTCAAAATTCTTTTGCGAACTTTCAAAAAGCGGTATATTCTCCTTCATCCAGCTCCATGAACTATCATTAGGTATGGCCTGAATTATATTCTCGTCTTCCATGGCATTAAATTTATCCACATGGAAGCGAAAGTCCTCTGCTTTTAAAACCGTGGAATCTTCTTTTGAATTCTCCACTGTGGTACATGAACTCATTACCAAAAAAGCCATAACGGCACTTGGAATTATCCGAGAATAAAGCGTTGAAAAATTGATTTTATTTTGCATAAAATGTATATGTTATACCCTTTTCAGTATTAATATCATATTCATAGTATTTTGGTAAATCCGGTTTTTTAAGTTTAACCCCATCTGCAACCAACGGCTCCTTAATCGGGTTTATCGCATAAAAGTGATTTGGATTTTCTCCTTTGGCTTTTTTCAAGTTCGTTGTCTGAAGTTTGGTTGCGGTTCTAAGTCTTAAAGCACCACCTAAATTAGAGGTAATGGTTACCCGTACCAAAGCATTATTCTTCCAGAGCAATTCATCAATGGTGAATCCTCCTCGAGCTTTAATCCCTTTTACTTGACCTTCATCCAAGGCATCCGGCAATGCTGGTAACAAATGAATGGCAGCTTCATGACTCTGCATAAGCAATTCGGCTATACCCGCCGTTACTCCAAAATTACCGTCGATCTGAAAGGGCGGATGGGCATCCAACATATTGGGATAACTTCCCCCACCATCTTTCTTTTCAGTAACCAAACTAAGTTGCTCATTGAGCAGATCATAAGCTCTGTTGCCATCGAGAAGCCGAGCCCATAAATTCACCTTCCACCCCATGGACCATCCGGTAGACTCATCACCACGATGTGCCAATACAACCTTAGAAGCTTCAAAAAGCCCAGGATTTCGAAAAGGTGAAATTTGATTACTCGGAAAAAGTCCGTATAAATGAGAAACATGACGGTGATGATCATTGGGATCGTCCCAGTCTTTTAACCATTCTTGTAATTGTCCGTAACGCCCTATTTGCATCGGCGCCAATTTTTCTTTTGCTTGTCGAAGTTTTTCCACAAAGACTGCATCTTTAAAGAGCAGTTCAGCTGCCTTTGCAGTATTGCTGAATAAATCAAATAACAGTTGATTCTCCATGGTAGCTCCAGCAGTTATTGATGCATTACCTTCACCTCCCCCATGAGAATTTTCAGGAGAATTTGAAGGAACCACTACCATCCAGCCAAATTCAGGATGGGGAATCATAAAATCGAGGAAAAATTCCGCTGATCCTTTCATAAGTGGATAAATATCCGCCAGATACTCCTTATCCCCACGATACAAGTAGGCCTCCCATAGATCTTGCATTAACCAAGCACCTCCAGCAGGCCACATTCCTGAATGAGCATTGTCAATAGGGCCTGTAATTCTCCAAATGTCGGTGTTATGATGAAGCACCCAACCATCGGCATCATACATGATTCTGGCCGTTTCAGCTCCTGTTTCACTTACCTCCTTAGCCAGTTGTATAAAGGGTTCATGCATTTCAGACAGATTGGTAAGCTCTGCCGGCCAATAATTCATCTCCGCATTGATATTCATGGTGTATTTACTTTCCCATGGTGGGAATAACATATCATTCCATATCCCTTGCAAGTTGGCCGGTTGACCCCCGGGCTGAGAACTTGAAATTAGCAAATACCTCCCAAATTGGAAATACAACTCCAAAAGCTGTGGGTCTTTTTGTTTTGAAAAATTCCGAATACGACTATCTGTAGGAGCATCAGCTGCTTTTGTGGATCCCAGATCAAGACTCACCCGATTAAAGAATTGTTCATAATATGAAATATGGTCTTTTTTTACGGCATCAAAATCTCTTTTTAATACGTTCTGTAGCTTATCCGTTGCTATCTTTCTGGGATCAGCAGAAAGATCTTTATAATTTACAAAATTAGTAGCAACTGAGATATAGATCGTCACCTGATCAGCATCCTTAATGGTGATATAACCATTTTCTGAAATAGCAGTTCCCCCTTGAGTACGGACTCCAAGTCTTCCTTCAAAATCCACTTCCCCGCGAAGTCCTTCATGATTGCTCGAGGTGCCATTTAACATAATGATATCACCTCTACTTACGGCATCTGTCTTATCGAAAGGACTGCTCATAGCGATGTTACAATTGATACTCCCAGGACTGTCTGCCGTTAATAGTACCGCAATAACATCGTCTTTAAAAGCTGTAATGATCTCCCTTTTATAACGCACCCCATCCACGGTATAGGCTACCGAAGCAGTGGCCTTTTGAATATCTAAATCTCTGTAATAATCGCTATAAACTCCGTGACCCGGAAAATTTATAAATACATCACCAAAGGTCTGGTAAGGCATTCCATTGTTAGTCTGAGACCGAATATCAGAAGTGGCAAGATCCTGTGCCTCTTTATATTTTCCTTCAAATATGAGCTGTCTCACCTTTGGCAAGGCCACCAAGGCCTTTTCATGAGCAATACTATTTGGCGATCCTGCCCAAATAGTTTCTTCATTAATTTGCAATCTTTCAACAGCAGGATTTCCAAAAACCATAGCCCCTAGTCTTCCATTACCTATGGGAAGTGCCTGGTTCCAATTTTCCGATGGGGCATCGTACCATAGTTTTAAATCACTTTGTTGTTGTGCCTCCGCTTGAAATACTATCGTAAACAGCAGTAATAGATATATGGAGATTATAGATTTATTCATCGGTTTGTGTTTTATGAATGGGTTCGTCCAAAAAAGCTGTAGAGCTTATCAATTTCTTTCAAAGCATCCTTTGGCAGTTTTTCACCTTTAGCACCGAACACCTTCATTTGTTGTTCCGTCTCCAGGTGTATTTTCTCCTCAATACTTCCTTTTTTGTCTTGGATAATCTGTAAATCAAGTTTGAGATACTTTGCCATAAATGGATACATGGCCATTCGTTTAGAAATCTTGTAGTCATGACCTTCATCGGCGAAGTGGCTGTTCTCCACCCTGTCCTTAGTATGGTAAAACCCATAGACAGATTGGATAAATGGAAATTCTAAGTCCGGAACATGCTGCGTCCAATCCCCACCGTCTGAAATAATCAATTGTGGCCGCGGAGCTGCCATTGCAGCAATTTCCGCATTATTGGTTCCATCACCACACAGGTGAATGGGTTGTCCACTCTCACAGGGACAGCCTCCGGAGAAATATGAAGAGACCATTACCACAGGTACTGATACCTGAATACGATCATCTATTGCCGTGAGAAACAGACTTTGAGACCCCCCTCCGGAACCTCCGGTAATACCTACCCTAGAGGGATCCACAAAGGGAAGTCCGAGAAGGTAGTCCAATAATTTTATGCCGTTTAAAACTTGCATGGTTTGCGCTATACTGGTCCGGTGGTAGTTCGATGGAAACTGAAGTGCAGATTCCCCCCATCCAAACAGATCATAGCTCACTGTAACAGCTCCCATTTTAGCAAGGTTGGCACAACGAATTTGCTCACTCTCTCTATAGCGACCGTCTCCAAAGTGTCCATTGGGAGATAAGATTACCGCGTGATTTTTTTTCAAAGGATAAGGCTTGTATATAGAACCCGTGGTATATACCCCGGGCAACACTTCCAAAGCAATGTTTTCAACGCTATACCCCTGCCTTTTATAAATTCTTTTATCAGTTAAAATAAGTTTGGGCTTATCCAGCTCAGGTGTCTTATTTAACCACAAGGCTTCCACCATACAACTTTTTAATACACCTTTTCTTTGCTCCCATTCTGCGCTATTGGTATACAGCCCCTTGAGGTATTCCAGGCGCTGCGCCCCTATATCCGGTGTTCTTCTGGGATAATCAAATTTTTTGATCTCATAAACAGAATCTGAAACCTTCCAATACATCAAATCGAAGGGAGAAAGTAAGGCCGTAAGCGAAACCTCCAGTTGATATTTTGAGATGCGCCAATCCCCATAATTCAGAGACTTTCCATCCAAGAGTTGATCCTTATCAAGAATTTCTACACCGTAAATACGTTCAATCTTTTCCATGCTTTGCTTTATGGGCACGCGATATTTGGTATCCGAATTTTGAGCACTCATTTGACTTGCGCAGCACAAAAGCACCAGAGAGAAAGCAACATTTGTACAATATTTAATTTTAAAAATCTTCATTTGTGATTATATTAAAGCGTTACCTCCACCTTGTAATTTCCCGATCCTAATTCCAAAATCGTTTTGGCTTCATCAGCTTTATAACGCGTCCATTGTTTGTCATTCACCTTGAGTTTAGAAAAATTAACAAGCGGTAGTTTAACAGTGGCACTACTATTGGCAGGAATGCTGAATTCAAAAATCACCCGATTATCATTGCGCTGCCAGCTCGAGACAATGGTGCCGTAAATGGACTCATATGAGGCATTGACAAACTCCATATCTCCTACTAATTCAGGTTGTAAAAAGAAATGCTTATATCCTGGATTTTCGGGATCATAAGTAATCCCTGCCAGGCTTTTATAAAACCATTCCTCTATTTGTCCCATCATAAAATGATTGAGGGAATTCCCTTTACGAGGATCCCATTGCTCGGTTAAAGTGGTCAATCCAAATTGAATCTGAAAACCATAACCGGGAGTATCATAATGATTTTGCATTTTATACATCACCTCATTTTTTCCATTTTGTGCCAAGGCCTGAAATAAATAACGATTCCCAACGTCTCCAGTCGTAAGACGGTAATTATTACCTGCGATGGTATCAATTAAACTTTGCAGAACCCGTTCTTTTTCTTGTGGCTCTACAATGTCCATAAATAAAGGCACAGCATTACTAAATTGACTTCCGGTACCATAGAACCCCTTATCTGAATGGTAAAACTTTTTATTAAATGAAGTCCGTATTTGTTCTGCAAGCTTTTCATATTTTTGTGCATCTTCAGACTTTTCTAACAATTTAGCCGCCCTGGCAACCAAGGTTACACCATAAAAATAATGACTGGTGGCAGAGAGTGCAATGGGGCTGTTCTTAGAATATCCGGCCGCATGTTCTCCATAATCATACCAATCACCCAAACCATGAGAAACAATGTTATCCTCAGCTGTGGTGGAAAGGTAATCTACATAATCCTTCATCACCGAATAGTATTGGGTTATAAGAGAACTATCCCCGTAATTGTTGTAATACATCCAAGGTAGCATCACCCCTGCCATTCCCCATTCAGGCGAATCAGTAAAATCTCCGCCGAAACTAATGTATTCCGGAGCAATGTTTGGAATAAGTCCACTGTCTCGTTGGGCATCTGAAATATCTTTCATCACTTTGGGGATAAATCCTTCCAAATGGTAATTGTAAACAAGTCCGGGTCCGTTCAGGTGCGTTTCTTCCAGCCAGCCTAATTTCTCACGATGCGGACAATCCGTAAAAACAGCATGAAAATTGCTTTTTACCGCTGCATTGATAAGATGATGTGCCTTGTTGAAGATTTCATTGGAACAAGAAAAAGTTCCGGCTACCGCTGTACTGTTACTGACAAATAAAGAATTAATCTCCAACACTGTAGGCAGATCCTTAATTTTATCTTCCTTGTAATTAGCATTTTCTATTTGTAAATACTGGTATCCGTAATAACTAAAATTCGGCTTCCAATACACTACACTATCTCCTTTAAATGTGTATTCAAAATAATACGGTTTTCCGGATCCTCCTTGTGAAATTTGACCATCGTCTTTTAACTTTTCACCAGCCCAGATCCGTATCTTTTGACCTTTTTTACCCTTAGCCTTAAACTCAGGAAAACCAGAAAGATTTTGCCCCATATCCAACACATATGTTGAATCATTAATCGTTTTAACTTCCTTTACCCCAAAGGTATCAATAACCTTTACCGAAGGAGCCGATTGCGCTGTCAGTTTTCCTTTTGGCGCATCTTGAACCACCACTTCATTCCATTGCATCTGGTCAAAACCGGGAGCATCCCATCCGCTTTGTTCCAAGCGGGCATCGTAGTCCTCACCCCCAAAAAGGGTATTAAACACAATAGGGCTTTTCGCATACTTCCAACTGCTGTCAGAATGAATAGTTTGGGTGCTTCCGTCTTCATATTGCAATTCCAATTGGAAATACAGAGTCGGTGGCCCGAAGCTTACAAAAAACTTAGAATATCTTCCTCCTATGACATTATACATTCCATTGCCAAGCAACACCCCAATGGCATTATCACCCTGTTTTAACTGCCGGGTAACATCATATATATTATAGTATACAGTTTTGTCGTAATCTGACCATAAGGGTGCAAATTCACTTTGTCCTATAGGCTCGCTATTTATGCTTAGTTTATAATGCCCAAGTCCGGAAACATAAACTTTAGCAGATGTAAGTTTCTTTTCTGATTTAAATTCTTTGCGCAGCATAATACTTCGCCAAGCCAGAGGATCTACCGCAGCGACAATTGAATCTCTTTTTGATTTTTTAAAGGTTGCTGTGTGCATTTTTCGCCCTTTAGGCAAATGACTGTGCTCCCTACGAATGGCTCCAATCCATTGCCCATTTAATTGCTTGGTATTAGGAGCAGTATAAAAATGAGCAGACTCGCTCCAATGACCTTCCGGTGTCTTTGAGGTCCAAACCTTGACTCTCCAGTAGTAGTCATTTGCATTCACTAATTCCGGACCCTTGTATGCCACTAGTCTGCTTTGATCAGAATCTATTTTACCGCTGTCCCATAGTTTATCCTTTTCAAAATCCTCAGATTCGGAGATTACAATTTGATATGCCTGCTGTCGGACATCAGAAAGTGAAGATAGCAGTTGCCATCCGAATTTCACATCTGATGTTGCCACGCCTACAGCCTGATTGTTAAAGCCCAGTTGCATATTTGTAACCGAAACGGCTCCCTTTGTCTGAGAAGATTCACCTTGACAGGAACAAAGCAATAGAATTCCGAAAACGAATAAAAAATAGTGAGTAAACCGCATATGTCTAAAAGCTATTGGTTTTTAGAGATTTAATATAATAAGCCGCCTGTGGTATTTGTTTTCCGGTATCCTTTAAATCGCTATAATTATCCGCAGGGGTATCCGGGTTTGGAAAATAGCGCTGCTCGCCGGTTCGGAACATAATTCGTTCAAATTCATGTACTGGGGCATAAAGGATTCTATACATTTCGTTTTCTCCATTGACGGTTAATGTATAGGAACGTGTACTGCTTTCCAGCTTGATATCAATTTCGTAAGCCTCACCGGCCGTATAGTCCAGTATTTTTTTATAACGAGCACCTGCTTTTGCGATCAATTCACCATTGTCGTTGAAAATGAGCCTTGCCGCCGGAGAACCTTTGGCGTTTTGAAACTCAATTTGCAAGATACCGTGATCATTTTGTTCGGGCACCACTGTGAAATTGGCATGTAAATTTTCAGTAGTAGGAATGATGCGTTGTGCAAGCGCGTAATCAAAAGCATCTTTATCTTTTAATGCCAGATATTTCTCACCGTTTAAATGTTCAATATCCACCGTTGCCCATTTTAAATCGTAGTAGTTCCATTTATCAAGTTCCTTCCCGTCAGGAAGTTCATTGAACACCTCATTGGCATGTGAATCCGCAGTGGCTGTTACAGGCACTGGAATTTTGGCTACCCATATATCTTCTTTGTTCACACTATAGGTAACCCACAGATCACCGGAATCAGGAGCACCGTTACCTTCCAGAATACCTCTTACATACTGAGGACCGTATGATTTGTAATTTCCGCCATAGCGCATCGGACTGATCTCCCCATGAACCAAGAATAAGTTAGTATAGTTCAGGCCATCTTCACTGGTAGAAATCGCCAGTGGCCATCTATACTCAGAGGGATTGTACACCGTTGCATAATTTCCATCTGATGTTCTTTGTCCCCAAATTTTAGCATTGCTATTCACAAATCCTGGTGCTCTTAGTGGGTGGTATTCCCAGGTTTTGCCATGGTCAAGACTCATGGAGGTCAAGGCATGTTTCCACCAGCCGACTACTCTTCCATCTTCCAAATGGTAATAACTGAATGCTTTAAATTGATCTTTTAAGGGAATCAGCGGATCATCTCTGTCTTGTTCCTCCACCCATTGTTGCATCATCAGTGGCGTGTCCAGTAATTCTTCACATGCCTTTTTGAATCCGCGATCTTTACTCTTTTTATAAAATGGAAATTCAGATAGCGACTTGTCCCAGGTTTTATTGTACCGAATAAAATAAATAGGCCCTAAGCTTCCATCCTTATATATTTCTCTGACCACCCGACCGATTCCTTTACCATCGTTGGGGTCATCCTTTTCGTTTAAAGCAATTCCGTAATAGGCCAGCGTCAGCATACGGCCATTAGTGGCCACATAAAATCCCATACGTTGGTGCATCACCGCTGTAATATCTTTGGCTACGCCTTCCACGCCCTCTTTTGTCCATCCATCCGGAATTTTATACCTGGGAAAAATAACCTCGGGTTTGGACCAATTGGAGCCATCTTTTGAGGTAATCAACAAGGTTGTACTCGGCGGTACATGTTCGCTGATGGAGTCATTCAAATATTGAACAAAAAAGGTATCGTTCCAATAGGCTATATTGGGGGCATGATTATAAGTCCATCCCATATCATCAGCCAACTCGGGATGTTCCCTGCTAGCTCGCATTATTTGCGTAGCGTGGGTTCCCACTGCAGGTCTTAACTGGCCGTGGTGATAATCGATATTGGAAAGTGTAGACCCCACATAACGTGCAGTATCCGCTTGCTGACTAGCAGCTGTATTACAAAACAACCCTAGGCACAGGCCTAAGACAAGTTTGGGTAAATTCTTTGAAAGTATTCGCATAAGTAAAGTATTAATCAACAACTGCTATTGAAACATTTTGCTTTTGGTTACTAATCCCTGAAGTGCTGCTTTTGAAATTTTGGTAATGGTACCGTGTTTATGTCCCTCAGGTAATTTTATTTGATCACTGATATCTTCAAACTCATGAAAGTCTTCAGTTGCTACGGCGGCATAATTTTTCTCACCGTAATTATCGTAATATATGATGAATTTCCCATCCTCTTCTATCACCGTTGGCCCTTCGGATAAAAACCCGCTGAAAGGTTTGGTAAAATGCGTATAAGGCCCCAAAGGATCGGATGCAAATCCGGCTAAAAGATGCCTGTTAGGACGTGTATTATCCTTCATAACAAGCACGTAATCATCCTTTGCTCTTTTGACAATCACACAATCAATCATACTAAACCCGGCATCCATCAACAATTCTGTGGAAGTGAATTCCTCAAAATCTGAAGTGGTCGTAAAATACATACGGTGATTATTCTTTTCCTCTTCTTCTCCCTTTTCAAAACGAAAAGGAATGGTAGATGCCCAAATGATGATGAACCGATCACGATCCTGATCATAAAATAGTTCGGGAGCCCAAACATTGACCACCTCCGGCTCATGTTCCATCACCGGTATAAAACGTTGCTGAGTCCAATGAATAAAATCCTTTGTACTGGCATAACCAAAACCGTTTCCGCCTCGCCAATCCGTAGTCCACACCATATGGTAGGTGCCGTCAGGTCCCTTAACTACAGAAGGATCTCTCATAATACCACTTTTACCCACTTTAGGCTCCAGATATGGCCCTTTTAAATCCTCCCACTGATAACCATCCGAACTATAAGCCAGAAATAAACCTTTATCGGCAGGCTCTCTAAAGCTTGTGAACAAATAAAGTGAATCATTGGCCTTTTGCGCTATACGATCCGAAGATGGATCTATTCCATCCTTTGATTGCTCAACGGATTTATCTTTACAGGAAATTGAGAGCATCAAAATTAAAAATAACAATCCCTTTTGCATTTGTATTATTTTTGAATGATTGCGTTTTTCTTTACCTGATCACTTTTTACAAGTGGCTTTTCAGCATGAGGCGTCAAATTATTCAATAGGTAAATTTCCTTATTTTTCTCCCCGGAAACCGATAAGAATTGATCCATAGGCGAAAATAATGAAGTATTGGAAAGCAGCAATTGCTGAACATTTTCTAGTTTCACCACTGGGGTATTCTCTAATGGTTTCAATGTTTTGATATTATCCAGTACCACCATATCAGAATCGATCAATTCAAAGGAAGCACCTAGTTCTGTGGTCACCGTAACATCATGCAATTCAACTCCGGAAGCTTTTGAAATATAAAAACCTTCTTTGGCATCCATCTGAATATCAGAAAATCGAATATTGGAAACCGGCATTTCTTCGATACCTAAAACTTTGGTCGCCGTATTGATGTTCCTACCGGTGATACCGGAGAAATGAATATTTTTAAATACAGGCGTTTCTTCCGTTACGGGAGCCACCTTGGTATTTTTATCATAATACATATTCATCATAATGGCTTCCTTTTGGATGTTGTTCATCACAACGTTGGATACACGAATATCTTCCACATAACCACCTCTACCTCTAGCGGTCTTCAACCGAATTCCACGATCTGTGCCATCAAAGACACAGTTGGAAATAGTTACTTTTTTTATCCCTCCGGAAACCTCGCTTCCAATGACCACTCCGCCATGCCCGTTAAGCATTGTGCAATTGGTAATGGTTACATTTTCTGTTGGTGTAGCCCATTTACGTCCATCGGCATCACGACCGGATTTAATGGTAATACAATCATCACCAACACTAATATGGCAATCAGAAATATGTACATTTTTACAGGAAGTCGGATTGATACCATCGGTATTGGGGGACGGTGGATTATAGATGGTAACCCCCGTGATTCTAATATTATTACAAAAAGCAGGATTAATAGTCCAGAAAGGGCTGTTTTTAATGGTCACCCCTTCGATTAGAATATTCTCCGATTGAAATGCCTGAAACAATGGCGGTCTGAAAAATTTCAAATTCATCGTACGTTGGTAGTAATCGGATGTTTCCAAATTTGGATTAGCCTCTTGCCACATTTTTTGGTATTTATTTAATGGCCGCTTTTCTTTGGCCAATTCAATATCATACATGGCATTCCACCATTTTTTTCCTTGACCATCGATAACTCCCCTACCGGTGATGGCAATATTTTTCACATTCTTTGCGTAGATCAGCGGTGAAAAATTATTCATCACTGTGCCTTCCCATCGCGTCTGAACAAAGGGCAGATAATTATCAAAATCGTCCGAAAACCGCAACACGGCTCCCGCATCAAGATGCAGGGTGATGTTAGTTTTAAAATGAATGGCTCCGGTTAAATAATCCCCTGCAGGGAAATATATCGTTCCTCCCCCTTTTTCGGCTGCCTGATCAATGGCTTGTTGAATCGTCTTGGTAAGCAACTCATCCGCACCTCCTTTTTTTAGTTCCCCTATGTTAATCCATTGATTTTGAGAGTGCATCAAAAGCGGTAACATAAAAAGTAGTCCGGCAAGTGCCCAGCGAAAGTTGTAAAATTTAGATATCATTATTGGTTCTTATTCAGTTCTTATTTCGTTTGTATTTGTTCTGGTATTCTATTTTTTCTTGAATTTTATTTTGCTTCAATAATGAGTACCCAATCATTTCCATCAGCTTGTTCTCCGGGGGGCTGAAAACTATATCGATCTCCTTTTTTATCCGATAACTCCAATGCAGACTTCTCCCCGTTTCTAGGATTATACCAACTCGCTGTAAAGGAGTCAAAAGCAAGGGCATCCGCCTTAATTTCAATAGTTCGACCGTCATAGGTATACACCATGACGTAGCCTTGGCCAACAGTTGCCGGCATGTACTGATAACGTTCCCCTTGGTTGATTACCAAGGTACTATCAGGCTGTCCGCTTAAAAATGGGTAGGACGTCAGTAGTTTTTTCAAATGCTGCATCTGCTTGGCTCCCGGATCATCGAGTGCGACATCCCATGGCATTTTATTCCCGTAAGCACCGGTTTCCGGACCCTCCGGATGCATCTGCATCACTGCACTATGTCCGTAGGTAAAACCAGCCGCTCCTTGGAAAACGGACCAATACGCATATCTCCTAACATCTTTGGCTTTCCAAAAAGGTTGAAGTGTGTCGTGTAAACCTTGTGGGATACCCTCATACGACGGTTCACCATCCAGGGTAGGTTTTGTAGGTTTCAACGCATAATCCGCTTGAACGAAACGCCAATTATCTTCACCATAAGCCCTATCGGTATCATCCTGATCGTAGCGTCTGTGTCCCGATTGAAACATATTGAAATCCAACCAGTTTTCATTGTGAAACCAATCCGAGGAATCATGTCTGCCTCGGGGATGAAAGGTGATAAGGGTTTGTGGATTATACTGATCCAATGTTTCTCCAATAGCCTGCCAAACGTCGGTATATTCATTTCCAAAAGTATCGCCGCCATTAAGCCAGATAATGTTCTTGGTATCTTTATATCTTTGGGCTAAAAACTTAGCATAGGCTTTTCCTTGCTCTGCGGTAACTTTGCCATCTTTAACATTGTTTCCCCACACCGGAACTAGCGCCATATAGATCCCGTGCTCTTCTGCTGTTTTTACAGCATAATCGATATGATCCCAAAAATCATACTGCGCAGAGTCGCTTACTTTGGCCCCTTCAGTAGCTATAGGTTTAGAAACATTCTGAGCAACCAAAGCAGTATCCTTGTAAACATTGACGGCATCAAGAGAATGCAACACCATCGCCTGTATAACATTAAACCCTTTAGATTCTCTATCCTCTATATACGCCTTAATTTCATTTCGGTCCAAACGGTTAAACATAAGCCAACCTGTGTCACCAAGCCAAAAAAATGGATCCCCGTTCTCATGGACAAAATACCGATGATTCTCAGAAATCTCCAGACGGCTCAATCCTGTGTCGGGAGCTGATATTACTGTATTTTCTGATTCTGTTGTCTTTTTATTGTTTTGCTTGCAACCCAATAAGCAACTTGCCAAAAGGGCAAAACTTGAGTTGATAAGAAAGGTTTTCATTTTCATAATTATAATTTTTCAATAAAGAAAATTCTATCGTTTTCTAAGGGTTTTATTGTAACTATTGATCCTCCACGGATTTTATTTCGAGGACTGGCTTCACCTGTCTCAGGGTCGATACTATACACCTGGAATCTTCCTCTAAACGTACTCAAATCAAGCTGAAAGTCTTCAACAATATTCAGGTAAAACAGGTAACTATTTCCCGTATTTTGAAGACTCCAAACAGAACTTTCAAAGTCCTCTTTTTCACCATAGGACATCTTGGGTAGTGCCATGTAAAATGCCTCTAGATTTACTTTTGGAATCATTGGTAAGGAAGCACCTCCCATAAGCTGCGCCCATCCAAATCGAGGAGCACCGTGAGTAGAATAAAGTACCGCTTTTTGCGGAAAACGCACGCGATACTCTTTTACCGCCCTATAGACAGAACGACCGGACTCCTTTCCCGTTTTCATTTTTCGTGCATGCTGACGCGGAGCTAGATTTTTACCACCTTCAGGCGCATAAGTCTGGCCATTTTCCTTGTAATACCAATATTTAATATCAATCACATCAATGACCTCACTTCGCTGTGTATTGGCAAGTATGGCATCCTGAACATCCTTTGTAGCCGAAAGTCCAATTAGCGCCTGATTTTCATGGGTTCTCTCCCAATCCATTATCACATCTACCCAGAACTCCATAAAGTGTAGTGGACCTGTAAACTCCTCACTGGTAAATTGAATGACATTAGATTGGTCTTTAAAATTGTCCAGTGATTTTTGAATATAAGAGGTGTGTAGTTTTTTTCTTGCTGTATGTGTAATATCATAAAATTGTTCAGCCATGAAAATTCGTTTATCTCCAGCATATGGAGGCGGTTCCGGAAAATCACTACTATTGATATTATTAATCGACCTCCAAGGTGAACTCGACCAGTGCGCTCCGGCCTCTAAGATATTATGTTGAAAGTATTGCTGATGCAATAGCAGCTGTCCATGAGGTTCAGCCAGTTGAGAAAATTCTAAAAGTCTGGTCCAGTACCAGCTGTTGTATTTTGTCAAATCATACTTACTCAAATGATCCCAAGCTAACCCCTTTCCGCTTCTGGCGAAGGGTTGTTCATAAAAGGGAGGCCAGGTATCAGAATCAATCCTTCGCACCCTTTGATGATCATCCATACGTCTGTCATACCACAGACCGTAGTTATGATTTAAACTGATAATATTTTCCTTTTTAAAATACGCAACTACCTCTGGAAGATTATCCGTACGACCCAGCCCTCTTTGTCCGGGCACAAAACGGGTTACATGAGGTGTTGCCCTATGGATATCACGATCTCTCAGACTCCCTCTCCACCACATTACATTGGAACGTTTACCGCTTAAGAGTGTATTTTTATACTGCAGTTTTCCATTCTGCAATTCAATCTTATCGTATTGTAGTTTTGTTTTTGCTTTGGTACTACTCTTGATGCGTTTTTCCATTGTAGGAACTTCCTTAGAATTTACAGCGATTGGATTTCTGATTGGAGCCTCTAGAATCCACTGCTTTAACCCTTTCATGGGTACACTGGCCTCTTGGGTGAGCTGCTGTGCAACTTCCAAGGTTGGACTAGAGGACGGTTCTGATCCTATATCGAGAATTTGCGGATCAATTTCCAATTTGTTCAATCTTTTTTGAAGCTGTGCATAAAAAAGGCTTCGCGGACTGATATGACTGCTCACTTCCTTCCAGTGACCATTCCCGGAAAATTGCCCCCAAACACCAAATGCCCAATTTTGTGCCGTGGGTGGACTGGATACTTCCATCATGGAAGCAGAACTTTCCCAAACCACACTATTGGCTGCGGTCCAACCTGAACCTCTGGATAACTGCCCCTGATTGCGAAGACTTAATGCCTGACCGTCAATGTTGACAATATCTAAAAGTATCCCTGTGGCCCAACTACCAATGGCACCACTAAAACTATGAGGCATAAAGGCCTTACATTGCACAAAGGCATTGGGTCCTGTAGTCCCATAGCCTCCGACAGCAAAATCATGATAGCCATATTCGGAATAACAACGTTGAAATAAATTCTTTTGACCTTCAGTATAAAAACTGTGTCTTCGAAATGCAGCAACTTCAGAAACAGGGTTTAAGGAGATACAATCTTCTACAGTAACCTGACTAGCTGTTTTTTGAATATGTACAGCGCCTCCGGCCAAATGCTCAAAATTTACCTGCCGCACCCAAATATTTTTGGCATTTTCTACAGAAACCCCAAGCCAACGATGAAGTTCATCTTTGGGATTATCCTTTTGGTAAGTAGAGCTAATTTTTAACTGCTCAATCCCCAACTGCTCAATTCTTCCCGGCCATGTATAGCGCAGAAGTTGAAGACTGTCTTTTTTTGGTGAAAGCCCCATGGTCAAAGGAGCATCCAGTGTAATCCCATTAGAGGAAACTCCCACCACCTCTCTGTCCCAATCAATGGTCCAATCTACTGTTTTCCAACCAATCCAACCCGTATCTCCACCAAAGTTGTTCATTTTTAAGGAGTCCAACCACCCCTGGGTTAAATATTTACGTAGAATAAGCTGATCGCCATTTTCTGTTTTTTTTCCTCTGAGGCTGATTGTAGAACTTCCCAAAGCAATATAATGATCTGCAATTTGAATTGTATCCTCAACTGCTCTATCGTCAGTTCCCAGTATGCGAATAATTGCTTCCCGACGAATACCCGTACCTAATAGTACTGTTCCGTCATCAGTGGAACCTGAACCTCTGAGTACTACTCCTGATTTCTTTAAATACAAGCTTCCCTGAAGTTTAAAAACTCCCTTTTCTAGTAATACCGCTCCCCTAAATCCGTTAGCATCCGGTTTTAAACCGCAAACATAATCTATGGCCTGTTGAATACGAGCGGTAGCATCTCCATGTACTGGAGAAACTTTGATTTTAGCAGGTACATCAGGGATAACCTTAGCCGATAATTCATAACCACTATAGGAAAAATCCGGGATGGTGTTCCCCATAGCATCAGGAATATATACAATTTGTCCATCCTTATTTTTCTCCAAGTCGGGATATGCAATCTGACTGTAACCCGCTGAAAAAATCAGTAAAGTGGTATAAAGTAAAAAACTTCTTTTTATACAAAATGGCATTATATGCGGTATTTATTTTTATTGCAGTAAAGCTCTTGTCAAGGTGTTTTTGTTATTGGATACATCTTCCCAGTTCACTTTTTTGGTAGGATCGATTCCATTGATATACTTTTCAATATTGGTATACCCGTCACCGTTCAAATCACCATTGGCATCCGATGGATCATTTGGATTGAGATTGTATGTGCGCTCCCATTTATCCGGCATACCATCTTTATCGGTATCCTTATATGGTTTTCCTTTGTATTCAGGATAACCACCGACTTGACTAATATGAGTTATAATTCCTTTTTTATAAGAATCATCTCCAAGAATCTTATTGGTATTGTACTTTTCTCCTTCAGCAGTCTCGCCACTTGGGCGATCTTCCAGCTTACCGGTTTTAACTTCTTTTACGATACGTTTATCTACTGCATCCCTTACTGGTAGGGTAGCTCCCGCATTTTCAAGCACAAATGCATAAGCTTCTTGTGCCGGAAGTATGGTGATCGGTGCTAAGGGAAACGGTGCCTCCATTCTAAGATTCGGCCAGTACGCCTTTGTTGCCTCAGGATCTCCGTCCACTTGAACGCCTCCATTCCAATTATCCATAGTCACCTTTGGAAATCCGTCAACAATATTTCCGTCCACGAAAGCGCGGCCTAAGATAAGACTGTCCTTTTCCCCACGATGACCTTCTGGTTTAATAATGCGATAGGCTATCGGTTTATCCAATGGTGTAATGGGTCCGGGCTTGTAATAATTATTTATAATATTATATCTGGAACGATGATCTCCACCGTCTATACTCCTATTATACCAATTGAAGATTACATTGTTCACAAAACCGAAATCACCATACATACCAACCGATGCATTTCTAGAAATATTATGTGCCCATAAATTTCTCATAAAGGTACTATTTATTCCCCCAATAGTACTTCCAAAGGCATGATTATAGGTGTTCAGACCCTCTGAAAAAATGGAATTTTGAATGGTAATATTTACCGTTGGTAATTTTTCCATCCTACCATTTGGATGAATGTACATGTGTCGGTACATAGACATATTCTCATCCAGTCCCCAGCTTGCAGATACGTGATCAATCATGATATTTCCGATTGGATTTCCGCCTATAGCATCATCTCTCCTTCCGACATAAGTTTCTCCTCTTCGAAAACGCATATGTCTAATCACCACATCGTGGGTATCAATTAAGAAAGATTCCCCTGCTATACAAATCCCATCTCCAGGAGCAGTTTGTCCTGCGATGGTTACATATGGAGCCCTTAAGATAATAGGGGTTTTCAAACGGATAATACCTGCCACGTTAAACACGATAATGCGGGCACCACCAGCCGTACAGGCCTCTCTCAGGCTACCAGGCCCACTGTCTTCAAGATTGTCAACTACAAAGACTTGTCCTGCTCTTCCACCAAAACTATACATTCCACCACCCTCTGCTCCAGGAAATGCAGGAATTTTAGCCTGAGGAAGATCCTCCGGGTAAGATGCCCAGGGAATATATGGTTTTCCTTTTGCAGCCTCGGCATTAATAATGGGTAATGCACGAGCCCAGGCCTCATCTGATCGTTCTTTTACCCTTTCCATAAACTGATCCGTGTCAGCTTTCACCTCCTTGGTTATTGTTGGATACTGTGCCCGAATATCTTGAATACCCAATAGTATCACAAGAAAACCGGCAATAGGTAGTACAGCTTTGTTCATTACATTAAAGTTACGTTTGAAAACTTTTTTAATTACGCCGCAGTTTAGCAATAAGGTAGCCATAAAGCATCCTGTGCCTACGTGTTAAAATTGTCAATATTGATTAGATACAGGCTTTAGAATTATTTGGTATATGGATTCAGCCCATTTTTTAACCTAGCCAGTGTATCATGATTATTCGCCAAATCTTTCCAGTTCATTTTTTTAGTCGGGTCAATTCCGTTGATATACTTTTCGATATTGGTATACCCATCACCATTCAAATCGCCATTGGCATCAGAAGGATCATTCGGATTAAGATTGTATTTGCGCTCCCACTTATCCGGCATACCGTCCTTGTCCGAATCCTGATAAGGTTTTCCTGAATACTCCGGATAACCTCCGACTTGTTCAATACTGGTTATTATTCCTTTTTTGTAAGAGTCCGCGGGCAATCTTCGGTTGATAAATTCAGAACCTATAGAAGATTCTAAACCGTCGGGGTAATTGATTTTACCGCTGCGCACTTGTTTTACAATACGCTTATCAACATCATCGCGTTTTGGAAGTGTTGCTCCTGCATTTTCAAGCACAAACTCATAGGCTTCCTGGGCAGGTTTAATTTCCACATTTTCAATAGGGAACATCTTTGATTGTTGAATATACCTTAGGTGTTTATCAGTCACCTCTTCAGAAAAATCTTCCAGCTGCACTCCGCCATTCCAGTTATCGTTACTCACCTGGGGATTACCGGCTATGAAGTTCCCGGTGACATATGCTCTTCCAAAAGTTTTAGGCTGTAAATAACCCGATTCCGGCTTTAGAATTCTGTAACGAATAGGTTTATCCTTAGGAGTTATTGGTCCCGGTTTAAAATAATTATTCACAATATTAAACATCGAGCGATAATCCCCACCGTCTATGGATCGATTCCACCAGTTAAAGATTACATTATTGATAAAGTTAAAGCTGCCATACATACCCACAGAAGGGTTTCTGGAGATATTATTGGCCCATAAATTTCTGACAAATGTACTGTTCAATCCCCCTATAGTACTCCCGAATGCATGATTGTAAGTGTCAAGTCCTTCAGAAGAAATACTATTTTGAATCGTTAAATTAGAGGTGGGTAATTTACGCACATCCGCCTTATCATGCTCCTTAAACATATTACGGTATAAAGACATGTTTTCATCAAGACCCCAGCTCGCAGAAACATGATCAATAATCACATTCCCCATAGGTGATCCGCCTAAGGCGTCATCCCTTCTGGTGACATCCGTCGCTCCCCTGCGAAAACGCATATGACGTATGATCACATCATGGGTGTCCACCTTAAAACTTTCCCCTGCCACACATACACCATCTCCAGGAGCGGTCTGTCCTGCTATAGTCACATAAGGCGCGCGAATACTAATAGGAGTCTTAAGCTTTATAATTCCGGCTACATTAAAAACAATAATTCTGGCGCCTCCGGCCTCGCACGCAGCCCTTAGGGTACCGGGGCCACTGTCAGCCAAACTACTGACCACATAAACCTTTCCGCCCCTACCTCCGGGGGTAAAGGCTCCTCCGCCTTCTGCACCCGGAAAGGCAGGAATATCAGCCTGCATAAAATCACCGGGATTTGATCCCCATGGGATATAGGGACGACCTTCTTCAGCTTGCTTTTGTACAATAGGATAGACCTTAGAATCCCAAAGGTCTTCCAATCGGGCCTCCTCCTTTGCCATTCGATCGTCCGTTTTGGCTTGAAGCTCCGGCGGAATCTCAGGATATTGACTGTATGCACAGCTGCTACTAATGATTACCGCTACAAAAATGCTTCTTTTTAATACTTCAAACATCATAGGTGAATAAATTTTGAACTTTCTTTTTCCTAATACCGGTTCTACTGATTCTTCTCTGCTTTGAGCCTCGCTTGCCACTCCTTACTGGCCTTGCCTAAGTCATAACCTTGAGAAGAAAGGTAATTGTTTATTTTTCCTTTATACTTTCCAAACCACCAATGTTTTTGATCAGAAGATCCTGCATCCATAGCATATTCTCTTGCCTCCACCAAATGCTCATAAATCACCTCTTTTTGTGGCTCTGTAAGTTCAGGCAACATATCCAAATACCCATTATAGGTAAGGGGAACAACCCCATAAGTCATGCCATCTTTAACCTGAACAACTTGCTGTTCATTAAGTTGATCCTCAAGTCTATTAATATACTTCTTATGGAGTTTGTCGATATCTTTTTGAGCCTTGGTTTCTATTTTTTCAATCACTTTATCCTTTTCCGTCTCTGAGAGATTCATCTGATCAAGCGCATCTATTTTCGCATCTCTTCCATCCTGAACCCAACTTAGATTGCGATACTGCTCAGCGATAATATCGCGAACCGTGAGTTGCTTATCAGCGTCTGCGATATTTAAATCATTGACTATTTTTTGTGCTCTCTCGTTGGTAACTTTTACATATTCGGGATCAAAACTTTTAGTTGCACTTCCACAACCTACAGCTACTATAGAGAGTAGTAACAACATATTTTTAATTATTCTCATTGTTATTTATTTTAAAAATCCAAATTCCGGCTCTTGATTGCTCAAAAGTCCAGAATTTGAAAATAACTTTTTCTTATTTTTTATACGTATTCAAACCCTTTGACTGTTTAGCCAAGGTATCTTCATTGTTTTTCAAATCGCTCCAGTCGACTTTCTTATTCGGATCTATACCATTGATGTAATACTCAATTTGAGTATAACCATCCTTACCGTGAGGGTAAGAATGTGCATCTGTTGGATCGTTAGGGTCGAGGTTGAATTTCTTCTCATAACCATCTGGCATACCATCACCATCAGAATCTGTATAAGGTTTTCCTTTATACTCCGGATATCCGCCCACCTGAGAAATGTCGGTGATAATACCGCGCTTATATGAATCAGGTGCTAGACGTCTGTGTTTAAATTGGTAAAAAGAATCCGGATCCAGTCCTTTTTCATAAATAGCTTTTCCCGTTTTCACTGTTTTAATAATTCTAACATCAACAGGGTCTCTCTTTGGGAGTGTTGCGCCAGCGTTTTCCAACACAAAATTATAGGCCTGTTTTGTTGGCATGATTTTAAACCAAGGTCTTGGAAATTCATCAGTTGCTTTGATATACGGAAAATAAACTTTAGCCTCTTCATAGGTCATAAGTTCGCCATCCTTACCTTCAATCTGAACACCTCCATTCCAGTTATCTGAGCTTACTTTCGGAAATCCTTCAACAATATTTCCCTTTACGTAAGCCCTTCCAAAAATTAAAGTATCTAAATCGCTAAGCCCGGCCTCCGGCTTTAAAATACGATGAGCTACCGGTCGATCTTTGGAAGTAATTGGTCCGGGTTTGTAATAATTGTTGATTATATTAAACTTCGCCTTATAATCTCCACCATCAGTGGTTCTATGACTCCAGTTAAAGACAACATTATTGGCAAAGTTGAAAATGCCATTCCATCCAATGGATGGATTACGTCCGGCATTACTAGCCCACAGATTCCTCATAAAGGAACAATTTTCGCCACCCAGTGTACTTCCTAAAGAGTGGTTATAGGTATCCAAATCCTCAGAAAAAATACTATTTTGAATGGTAACATTAACCGTTCCTAATTTTTCTTCTTTATAATCACCACCGGGGCTGTACATATGTCGGTAAATCGACATATTTTCATCCAAACCCCAACTGGCTGAGACGTGGTCAATCATGATGTTTCCAACCGGGTTTCCTCCAATAGCATCATCCCGTCTTCCTACAAATGTCTCTCCTCTTCGAAAACGCATATGACGAATCACCACATCATGGGTGTTGATCCATACGGTTTCACCACCTACGACAACACCATCACCAGGTGCAGTTTGCCCCGCAATAGTTACATAAGGTGCTCTGATAATCAGCGGAGATTTCAATTCTATTTTTCCGGCAACGTTGAAAACAACAATTCTGGCTCCGCCTGTTTCTAGTGCCTCTCTTAGGGTTCCGGGTCCTTTATCTGCCAAGCTGGTCACCGTAATTACTTTACCGCCACGACCGCCAAAGCTATACATACCGCCACCCTGAGCACCGGGAAAAGATGGAATTTCAGCTTGAGGTAAATCTATGGGTCTAAAAGCCCATGGCACATAAGGTTTTCCTTCTCTTGCCTCTTTGCGAACAATCTTTACGGCATGCTGCCATACGCTGTCTGAATGCCTTTCAGCACCCTGGATTATAGCCTTTTCTTTTGCCTTATCGGCATCTGTAAGCTTCGGGTACTGTCCGTAAGAATGAACACTTACTAGTGTTAAAATAAAAAATATTAATACTTTATGATTCATTGTACTATACGTTAAAAAATTTAAATGAGCCGTAGACTATAAAAGATCACAGCTCACCATTTGCGTTAATTATTATAATCTAGTTCTCCGGATAACGGGTTATAACTTCCACCCCAACCTTCGGTTTGTTCTAAATATGGTGCACTATCCATAACATCTTGTGGGAACCCGTAGAAATAGTACTCATTATACCATTGAAACTGAAAATCTTCAGGATCCAAATCATCTTTAACTCTGATTTCAAAATAGTTTTCATAAAGGTAATCTACGTACTCCTCATGGGTAGTAATACCTTCGGGATAGGTTTCTGGTTCTCTATCAATAATTGGTGCTTGTTCGCCGCTATTCAAAAAAGGGTCTTGATCACCGACATAAGGTTGGCCTGTTTCGTCTAAGGCCACATAAACAATTCCCTGTCTTCGTGTCCCGCTTATAGGTTCCAATCCAAGGCGACTCACTGTACCGTAATCATCGTTAAACAACATCCATCGTCTAAGATCATCATGGCGTTTTCCTTCATAGGCGAACTCCACAGCTCTTTCATTTAGAATGGCCCCAAACATGGCATCCCTTCCATTGACATCCCCAAGACCATAACTACCATCCGTGTTTTCAACACCGGCTCTTTCGCGAATTTGAATCAAAATTTGCTTGGCTTCTCCCATTTGACCAATTCCTGTGGCAGCTTCCGCAATATTCATCAGAACCTCAGTAAATCTAAGCTCCATCCAATCCGTACCGCTTCTGGAAAAATTATCATCGCTGGAAGCATTTGGATCTGTCCATTTCTTAATATAAATCCCTGCAGGCTTATTATTTTCACCTGTAACTTCTTCAGGGATATTCGCACCGGTATTTCCAGCGTCGGAATACCATCTGTACTCCCATTGTACAAAATCTTCGTCCTCAGCAAAAGGCCATTTAGCACCATTGTACACAAAGGTGGCATAAAATCTAGGATCTCTGTTTTTGTAAAAAGTTTGTAAATCATAATCGTAGGTGGTAGACTCTCCTATTGGTTTACCATCGGCCATTGGAAATAAATCCATGGTATTTTTGGTCGGTATTAAGTTTGGACTTCCACCTGCATCCGCAGATCGAGAGTTTGGCTCCATACCATTATAAAAATCCAAATCCTCAGTAGTTACTGAGTTATAACCGTAGACAAAAACAGCCTCAGGATTTCCGACCTCTGTAAGCCACATTTCATCCCATGGACCTGTCCACATTCCAAATCCGTTTTGTTCTAAAATTTCTCTAGCCTCTACGTTCGCATCATAGGCCAATTGCCAACGAGCCTGATCATCACTGCGATTAAATTGCGGACTCGCCCACAACAGAAGTGCCTGGCCTTTAAAGGCTGCAGCAGCTCCACTGGTAACTCGTCCCCACTGATCATCCGGCCAACGCCCCGGTAAAAGTTCTATGGCCTTATCAAAATCAGACAATGCCTGAGCCAAAGTCTCCGCAGAAGTACTTCTTGGAATCTGAGTATCGGTTCCTCCCACAATAGGATTCAACGCCTTTAGAGCAATTGGAACCCCACCGTAAAAACGCATAAGATCCATATACTGCCAACCTCTCCAAAAAAACATCTGTCCTTTAAGAAGTGCTTTGTCCTGATCACTGATTCCATCATGCAGTTCAATATTCTCCAAGAACATATTGATGGACTTTAGGCGGGTATATGTATAATTTCTATTACTGGTACTCAATCGTTCTCCAATATACTCCATAGCGTGATTTTGAGTGGGAGAAATTTGCGCCCACTCCTGGTTCCATCGGGTTCTTCCAGGAGCCTCATCACTAGTCTTCACGAGATCATTAGCTCTGGCAAGATCCCACCAGGCAGGAGCATTTCCCCCACCCGGGAAAAACTGGCGGTAGATATAATCTACGTATGCCTGGGCTGTTTGCATATTTTCAAAGGTTTCTTCATTCATTCCGGAAAAATCCTTCTTTTCTTCGAGAAAATCGTCACTACAGCTAAGTACCGCGAGTGAGAGTACTGCACATAAAACAATTTTCGTTCTTACAATTATTTTCATGTTCTGTTTTTTTGAATTAAAAAGTAACATTTAGACCTAAAGAGAAGGTTCTCAATACCGGATAAGCATCCCAGGCACCCAATGAATTTATGTAATCATTAGGATTGTAAAGATTCAACGGATTTACACCTGTAAATGTCAAATTGAGGTTTTCAAAACCAATTTTTTCACTGACCTCACTAGGTAAACTATACGCTAGGGTAAAGTTACGAACTGCCATACTAAAGGAATTCTGTTCCCAGTATTTCGATCTTACAAAATTGATATCACCAAAAGCCGGGTTTGGCATACTGCCACCAGGGTTAATTGTCGGCTCATAGATATCATTCCAATCGCGGGGTAAGTTTTCAAAATTACTAGCGATATTCCCATCCAAGTCGTATTTAGCAGAGTATTCACTCCATCCTCCAAAAGAACCTGCGATTACGGCACTAAAACTCAATCCTTTCCAACCAAATTTCAAGGTCGTTCCAAAACCATAGTGATTGGCCTCTTTATCGGCAAGTTGAATTTGGTCATTCTCATCAATAATTCCATCCGGAGCAGCAAATTCACCATTTCCGAGATACTCACCACGCACATCGCGATAGTATAATGTCCCTGGTCGTAATTCATCAACCGGAGTACCAAATACCTGTTGGATATTGTATTGTTCAACGTAATTATTAATATCTTCCTGAGACTTAAACATTCCCATATAATCATAACCATAAACTCCAAAATCGCTGGATCCTCCAGGTTTTGCAAACCATGGCTTTAAGATATCTTCATCGTTAAAGTTAGAAACTTTGACCTTGTTATCATACCAGGAGAAACGGGCATCGATTCCATAGCTAAAATCCTTCCCGATATTGTCATTCCATCCAACAGCAACCTCATAACCGAAGAAGTCTATTTCTGCAAAGTTTTCCGCAGCCAAAGTCCCACCAACTGTAAAGGGTACATTACCTATACGCTCCAACAAAATGCCAGTCCCTTTGTTATAGAAACCTTCCACGGTTGTGGATAGGCGATCATTCAAAAACCGAGCATCAATACCCAGGTTGTTTTTAAAATCATCACTCCAGGTCGCCGCTCTGTTAGGAGAAGATTCCGCCTTAACCCCAATGGATACAGGCGCATTTCCTCCAAAGACCACTCCATTACCGTATTGATACGTATAGCGCTGTCTCCACAGCCATGGCCTAGTATCATCCTTACCTAATAATCCTAGGGAATAACGAATTTTCAAAAAGTCTATCCAGTCGGCATTAAAGAAATTTTCTTTTGAAACTACCCAACCAGCGGAGAAGGAATAGAAATCTCCCCAATAATTTTCAGGGGCAAATTTAGTTGAAGCATCTGAACGGTATAAAAATTCAAAAAGATACTTATCATCATAATGGTAGTTCATACGACCTACATAGGACAAAGAACCGGCTTCATTAGTAAAATCCCTTACGCTGGCTTCTCCAAATGCTGTTCTGAAGGTACCGTTAGAATCCTGTAATGGATCATCAACGGCAGCATCTTCCTGAAAACTTTCCGATTCCGATTTTTCAACCGTAAAAAGTGCACTCACACCATGCTTCCCAAATTGATTTGAGTATGACATGGTTCCATTGAGCTGCTGCAGCATCGAGGTAACATTTGATTTTCTAATCTCATTCCCATTTTCAAAGCTGCGCGGCTCTCCTACAGTTCCCTCGGCATAAATGTGTTCATTATCACCGCCTCTGTTGATAATATTATACAAGTCGTAAAAAGTTCCTAAACGGTGATTTCTGGAATGCCCCATACTACGCGCATAACTTCCGCTTAATTTTAAGCCCTTAACAAAAGGCAGTTCGTATTCAGTATTAATATTGACTCGCATATCGTTAGACCGTGTGCTGGATTTATTGGCTAAACGTTGGATTTCAAAGAAATGGTAGGCCTGGTTGTTTCCGGCATTTGGAAGCTTGACCGGATATCCATCCACATATGGAGGGAGGTACGGTGGAGCCATGAGTAATTTTTTATAATCATTTTCTTCATTTTCCCCACCAATTTTACTAAACACCTTATCTTGCTCGGTGAAGTTACCCGAGAGTTGCAAACCTACTTTAAGTCCTTTTGCAACTTCCACGTCTGTACCTGCTCTAAAGGTGAATTTATCATAATCTATAGGCCCAAGGTTTCCATCTTGTGTATAATAGGACACCCCACTAAAATAGGTGACACGATCTGTACCTCCACTGACATTTAAGGTATAACGCTGTGTGGTCGAACTTGACCATGCCTGATCTAACCAGTCATAGGAGTTATTTCTAAAATAATTTAACTCATCCTGCGAAAAGAATCGTTCTTTGTCACTAATGTCTTCCCTATAACCATTGGGACCGTTCATGATGTTGTAGTATTGTGCATACTCAAAAGCATCCATCATTTCAACGCGATACTGCTCATCATTTATACCTGAGGTTCCGGAAAACCTGAATACTGGTTTACCGACCCTACCTCTTTTGGTGGTTACCACAACCACACCGTTAGATGCTCTGGAACCGTAAATGGCAGCAGCAGCATCTTTTAAGATAGAAATGCTTTTAACCTCAGAGGCGTCAAGACTGTTAAAATATTGACTGTCATTTTTACCTTGAGCATCCAACTGAACCACACCGTCTATAACGTAGAGTGGCTGAAGGTTTCCCCCATCTTTTGATAGTGTCATGGGGTTACGAATGGTCAATTGTGCTTTAGAGCCCGGTCTGGTGTTACCACCAGAGACATTCAACCCCAAAACTCTCCCGGCCATAGCCGTCCCCAAATCACCTACCGGCAACTGGTCAATCTCTTCCATATCTACGGTTTCCACCGCTGCAGTAAGATGCTCTCGTTTTTGTGTTCCATAGCCTACAACCACTACATCCTCTAACTGTTGGCTATCCATCACCAAGGTAAGGTCAATATTAGACTCACCGCCTACATAACGTTCCTCAGTCTTAAAACCAATAAAGGACAGCACCAGGGTATCTTTTCCATAAGCTCTGATAGAATACCTTCCTTCTAAATCAGTGGCTACCCCGTTGTTACTTCCTTTCACAATCACATTAACTCCCGGAATTGGTATCCCCTGCTCATCAACTACTACCCCAGTGATCGTTCTTTGATCCGTGAGGTCTTGTGCATAAGTTGTAACTGATACAAATACAGCCAAAAATAATGTACATACCTTTTTAATTGTTCTCATAGGTATTTTGACTTTAATTAATAATTAGTTCATTTCATTTTGATTCATTGATACCCAATAACTTGCAAACCCCTTATTTCAATCGATTTCGTTAAAAAGAAACGCCATTCCATGAAATCATTAGTTTACCCAGCAAATTAAATTGTTCGCTATGTTCAAATAGGTATCAGGCCAAATATATCTATATCCAATAATGCTTCTATCCTGTACTATACCACTTTGTTTAATTTTAAGTTAAGAAAACAATAATTGATGCGATATTTTAGAGATTTTTTATGTAAATCCTAAAAGGATAACCAAACTGACATTTCTTTGGCATCCCTGTTACCCCAGGCAAAATAAGGGATAAGATCAACCTGGTAGTTCTTTGTTGAGCCTGTGTTTAGCGGTCGGTATAATTGATGCTCCCATGAGGAACTATTTTTAACTTTAACATTTGCCCTTAGTGCAGTGAGTGTTCTACCTTTGATGGTGAGGGTTTCTGGTGTAAAACCGGCTTCCACATCTAAAACCACCTCATTGATACTCACATCTTCAGGTAAAGATTCCGACTCCAAACAATACACCAGCGGACCGCGTTTTACGGTAACCTGATTTTTCGTTGCCTCAACCAAGGGATTGGCTTGCATAAGTTCAACTGGCATTGGAAGATCCAAGGTTATCACATCACCCTTTTTCCATAAGCGCTCCAGAGCTAGGTAGGTGCCTGGCTTACCCGAGGTACTAACCTGCTTACCATTGACCGAAACACTTGAACTTTGACTCCAACCAGGTATTCTTAGAAACATCTCAAAGGTATTCTTTGGCGCCTTGTCGATAATTATCTTAACAGCTCCGTCCCAAGGATAATTGCTTACTTGATGAAGCTTTATGGTTTTGCCGTCAGCCATTTTTGTTTCCAGGGCATTGCTTCCGTAAAGGTTCACATATAAACCATCATCTGAAAGGCTGTAGGCATAATTTTGAACCTGCGCCAGGGTACGAGTAACATTCGGCGGACAACAATTTGACAAGGCGATATAGCCTTTTCTTTGATGCCCCCATCGCTGCTCAAAAGGTAAATATTCCGATACGTTCAGGGGGTTGTTGTACAAAAACTTATTTCCTTCTAAATTCATTCCGGAGAGTACACTATTGTATAGGGTTAATTCTAAGACATCAGCATATTTGGCATCGCCGGAGATTTGCAACATTCTCCAGTTCCAAAGAACATTTCCAATATTGGCACAGGTTTCCGTGTGCGCAGTGGCATTGGGAAGTTGATAAGGTCTTCCATAGGCCTGATGAATTTTTTGCACTACCGAAGGATCATAGGAAGTACCATCCGGGGAAACCCCGTCATAGAGCGATCCACACCCACCGGTGATATACATTTTACGATAAACCACATCTTCCCAAATCGATTCTAAATTCTGGAGCAACTTATCCTCTCCAGTTTCCGCATAAAGATCTGCTATACCGGCATAGAGGTAATTTGCACGTACGGCATGTCCCATGGCGGTGGTTTGATCGCGAAAAGGGATTCGATCCTGATTGTCATCGGTTCCGTCAGCAGTAGTTCCTCTGATATCAATTAAATGATTTGCAAGTTCCAAATACTTAGGATCCCCGGTAGTTCTGTACATCTCCACTACTCCCATGTAATGTGAGGGGCAAATCGCGTTTCTGGCCAGATCCGGAGAAGCCTTTTGGTAAAAATCGTATAGATAATCCGCCACTCCAATAGCGACGTTTAAAAAGTTATCCTTAGCCGTGGCTCTGTGGTGAATACTTGCAGCAGTCATCAGATGACCCATGTTGTATTTTTCAAACCCCAATTGCTTTTTAAGTTCCTCTGGACCTAATGTTCCCCAACGTTCCTCTATCAAAACAGGTGTATGGATATAACCGTCATCTCTTTGTGTTTTGGCTATCATTGCAATAGCTTCATCCATCTGTTTATCCAGCTTTTTATCTTTGGTGGTCGCATACACCGAGGCCATGCCCTCCATTATTTTATAAAAATCCCCATCGTGAAATGAAGGTCCATCATGAGTCCCCTTCATATTTCCGGCCGCAATTTCAAAATTGCGATAGGCATGAGTCACCTCCGCATCGTGATAAAGCCCCCACATAAATGGCAGCGTAGTTTGCTTCTCAACTTCAAACTGAGTATACCAAAACCCAGCTGTCCACCGCACATCATCCAAAGCTAAACTACGCAACTTCGAATAGGGACTGTTCGCGTTGCCAACTAATCCTTCATCCTGTGCTAAACCCAAAGTGGTGCATCCAATAAACAGTAAAACACCCAATTTATACCTTGCCATATTCTTTATAATTTTATTCGTATACATAAATATTAACCAAGCGCTTCATACTGTCATCCTCGCCGTCCTTTACACTAACCTCAAAGGAATGAAAACCTTTTTCGATCGCTTTAAATTCAAAATTTTCCTGACTGAGAACCGCTTGTCCTTTTTCGATTTGATAGCTCACATCCTGGGTAAAGCCCTTAAAGAGCTCCTCAGCAGGGATGTTTAGCCGATCACCAACCCTCAAAATATAATGAGGCTCAGCCAACCAGTTCAGATAATCCTCCAGGGCAGTGAACCCATCTTTGTCCTTATCAGCATTGGAATCCGAGAAATCACCTGATTTAGAATTCACATTAAACCCTTTGGCTTCTTCCCACCAATTCGGAAGGCCATCGTGATCAGTATCCCAGTCTTCAGCGCGATGCTCTTCAGGATATTCTTCCCAACCACCGACATCCTTTTCGGTATCAATCATACCCCCAAGTTTACTAAGTTTTCCAGTATAGGTAAAGGTGCTATCTAAAGTTTCCTGAATAATCCTTTGATCATGCTCATCAAGTGGCCGATTGGAACCCACATTTGAAAGTACCCTTTTATAGGCTTCCCTGGCAGATTGTGTTTGAATATGAGAAGGAAAAAATGGCTGATCCACAAAGGTTTCATAATCGACCTTTTCATTATTGGAAATGGTTCTTTTTCTACCATCCTGTTGATTGGTCTGATCAAAATAACCGCCCATAACATTACCGTGAAAATAATACTGTTGTTTCCCAAGTCCCACTCCTTCGTGTTGTGCATTTAATGCATAGAAGAAGGTGGTCGCTGCACCGGGTTTGTAATAATTATTGACAAAATTAACCTGATTTGCTCCACCGTCGGTGGCGCGATGTCCCCAGTTGTAGACTACATTATTTCGAATATCCAACTTTCCGGTATAATAACCATTGCCGTTTAATCCTCCGCCCATGCTCCAGTTTCTACCAAAATTATGTGCCAATAAGTTATGATGAAAGCTTCCGATATCCCCACCAATGGTAGCGGCATACCCATGCATTTTACCATCCTGATACTTTGTATGACCTGCCACATTGAGCGCCTCGGAAATCAAAGTATTTTGCAGGGTAATATGGTGAGCTCCTCTGGAGCTAAAGGATTCATCAATGGTCCAGCTGATAGAACAGTGATCAATAATACTGTAATTCGCACCGGTTAGTCCCATACCATCATAGGTTCTGCCGGCACCAATACGAACCCTTAAAAACCGAATAATTCCATCATCACCGGTAAGTCCAATCGGAGCACGCGATACCGTAATTCCTTTTCCGGGGGCTGTTTGACCGGCAATAGTCACATATTTATCACCCACTACAAGTCTGGATTTTAAATCAATATTTCCGGAAACATTAAATACAATAGTACGCGGCCCTTTGACCTGCTCTACAGCATAGCGAAGACTCCCGGGACCACTATCTTTTAAATTGGTTACTTCCACCACCCGGCCACCTCGGCCTCCAATAGCAAATCTCCCGTAACCTTCTGCCCCGGGAAAAGCCAATTGTGCAGGCTTAAACGACCAAACTTTACCTCTGGTGAGTTCTCCCGATTGGTCCACCTGATCTACCCTCCAATAGTACGTACTGCCCGAATACAAATCAGAAACCTCGAATTGATTTCCTTGTTGCATTCCTTTAAAAATATCAGACGTCTTATCAGCAGCAGCAACATCAGATTTATCAGTACCGAAATACAAATATTGTTCTTTCATGTTCTTCGTTGATTCCCAACGGAGCATATAATTATCTTCGATTACCACGTGCTCATCCCCATTTTCGGGTTGCGGGCTATGCGCCTGGTTTAACATATTTTCACCATCCAATTCAAAACCGTTTAAAACCACTTTGCTATTAGAGATTCCGCTTGACGGATCCGCTTCAAATCGAATTTGAACTTCATCACCTTGCTCTACCTCGAACTTAAAATAAGCCATGGCTGAATTAATAGTAGCATCCGTTCTATTAGAAGGTTCCACGGTTTTAACCTTCGCATCATTTACATATATTGCCACAGGAGCGAACGATTTTGTCTCCGGGTTATCAAAGGTATTGTGGAAGGTCAGAAGGCTGTGCTTTCCGGGCTTCAAACCGGATATTGTCATCTGCAATGGTCCTTGACTAATCAAACCATCATTGACAAGCCTTGCATAAAACGGTGCCTGTACGCCGGTCTTATACCATCCAGACTCAATGGTTCCCGCAAACCCAATAGTGATGTCGTCAAAGGATTTTTCCAATTTATCTCCCTGTTCAGCGACCCAAGAAGTATACAGAGGATCATTAACCTCTGCCATACGCCTACCGGAAAAATCAAGATCAACCTTAAGGGTTTCAAACTGAGGTTCGGATTCAGGTGATTTACACCCGGTGGCAGACAGCAAAAATAGCAGTCCGACTCCAATTGTTAAATAATTCAATACAACTTTAAAGTTCATTTTTCAAAATTTAATTCCAGTTTATCTTCCATCGACATATCAAGAAGATTAATTATATCACCTTTTCTATGCTTAGGCTCAACCCTAAGCATCTTAACTTTTCCATTTTCAACTTTAACCTCCACTACTGTATTTGCCTTGGCATGAAGCTTAAAATGCACATCCCAATCTTTGGGCCAGGCCGGAAATATTAGTAGCTTTCCACCAGACTCCTGCAATAGCATCTCCTGTAAACCAATCATTCCCGATCCGCCCCAGTTGTGATCCGGAACCCAGTCAAAACCAGGTCCCCAAAAGCTGGGAAAACGGCGATTGGAATTCGCTAATTTTAACTTTACATATTTGGCAGCCTGCTCGGTCATTCCCATTCTGGCGGCGAAAATATTAGACTGTTTCCAGCCTACATGACTTCTAAATTTCTGTGCATCCGGATCATACTTCCACGTGTTCTGTGCAATTTCAAGATCAGGTTTTCCCAGTCCGTATATCCCCCAGGGATACACGGGATAAAGTTGTGGGACTTCTGTATTATTGATCCGCTCCCAACTCTTCGCGGGTGAGAGTACCTTATGCCCTTTAATTTGACGGTAACTCAGCGGAGGTATTCGATCTTTAAATTCCAATAAATATGTCCGTTTTTCCTCAGAAACCATCTGTTTTGGAAGATCCAATACCTTTTGAATAATCACATCAAGAGCAGCAATAGTCGCATTGGCATTGGTTGTCATTTTATAAGTTTCCGCTGCAGAACCGGGATAAAGAACTAGGTTTTTCTGCGCATCGAAGGTTCTAGCCCCCCTTTTATTAGCAAGATATTGGTAATGCTCATCAAAGAAACGCAACGAACTCATGACAAAATCGATATAGTCTTGTACGTCTTGCCCAGCGTAATAATATTGATCCAACATCATTTTACAAAACTCCAACACAGTATCCCATTGGTATTCCAACCAGGCATTATGTTGCATCCCCCGATCGTAATCCTTTGGACGATCCCAACTGTATTCTGAAGGATTGGGCAATCCGTAATTTTCAATTTGTTCTGTAAATGAAGCCCCTTGGTGACCCCAATATACTTTGGAACGTAATTCTGCGGTTTCAAGCATCCGCATATAAAACTTAAACTGAGATTTCATCATATCAAAATCTCCGCTCTTAAGCATAGGATAATACACCAAACGCTGATTCTGAGCGGTCATAGTTCCCCCACCCCAATTCCGAAAATCAGGGGTGAAAGTATAGGTGGAATCTACATAGTAAGGATCATAGGTAAAAAGCCCCCCATTAAACTTGGTCGGATACTCCCCATAAGCATTTGCACCCAGCATATAACGAAATAGCTGATAATTTTGTCCCAACTGATATATAGTATCTTTAACGTTAGACCCCGTTTTTTTAGTGTAAATGAAACTGCGGTTCCAAAAAGAATTCCACCAATCCACCGACTTTTTCTGATTGTCTTCAGAGGATCCATTATATTCTTTTACTTCAGCCATTAAATCATGCTTCCAACTAAGCAACTCCTCAGGCTGGCTGGTATAGAGCCGGACATTAATCTTATGTGACTTAGAAGGTTTTTTACTCTCCAGAGAATACCCTTTAAAATCAGTATCCCTATAGACACCTGTATAGGATCCCGATGGAGAAAAATTAGATGCGTGAATATAGCCTCCGAAGGTTAGCTGTTTTAAAGGATTCAGCATAGTATCCTTATAAGCTTCTAACCCTTGTTGTTTAACAACTACATCAAATACGGTATGATCTCGGTTGCGGTGATAGAACAGAATTCCGTCCTTTTCAAACTTAATGGTATCCGCATAGCTGATAATATCGCCCTGTGGTGCCCATTTATAAGAATTCGCATTGTTTGCTCGCCCCTTGACCTGTTTATCTTTATAACGCCAATTTTCATAAGAAAACTTAGCTTCTATTTTTTCTTTACTCGATACTTCAACATGAATTACCGGATGAAATACATCTACCCAAACATTGACCTGCACCCCATTTTGCTTGATTTTTATATAGCCGTCTTCCAGAACCAATTCCTGCTTAAATCCATCATTACCTACAAACGGATTAGGGCTCAATTCCAACTTTAACCGTCCTAATTTCAAAAAGGTATTGTGTTCATCAAAAGTCCCACTTTTAGAAAAATAAGCATAAACATTGCCTTCTTCCACCCATACATTCATACCGATATCGCCGCCGCCAACAGGCATGGATTCCCCACTGTTTTTACTCTGAGTTGTCCATTGCTGATTGTAATCTTTCAAGCCTGGCAATTGCCCATGCATAAGATTACCTATCAAAAATACTATGGCAAAAAGAAGTGTTTTCAACATTATTTTAATTACCAATTATCTGTTCTAAAGGAAGAAAGCGGTAATCCTCCTGTGCTGAACAGTTCAGCTTTTACAAAATCTTTAAACAAGTACCGCACCGCTACCGGTTTCTCCACTCTAGGTGAGGATAGTATTACAGACTTACGTCTTAAAAAAGCATTGGCGGGATAAAACACCTGGTTTTCCCCCGCAATTTCAAAACCTTTGATATTTTCCACCGTTGAAATTAAGCCATTAGGCACATTATCGAAAGATAGCGTCAATGAACTCCCTTTCACCTCCATTGCTTTAAATTCAGGACTCTGAAATTCAAAGCCCATTATACCATACGTTTTTGCCAATGCTAAATACCCCAAACGCTGTCCACCCACTTTCTTTTGTTTGGGATGTATATTGTATTGCTCTCCAATATCCATCAGCACTGCAATACCTGAATTTGGAATCTCGTGTGAAGCCTTTAATTGTGCTTCCCTCAGGTAAGCGGAATTGTATTTTTCCACAACGGTATCCGGTGTAAATACACGGTAATCAAAAGGTGCAATTTGCGCAAAATAAAAAGGAAATTCACCAAGTTCCCACTCGCTTCTCCACTGAGTAACCATAGTTTTAAACAAATCAAGGTATTGAAAAGGACGATCGTAATTCGATTCTCCCTGGTACCAAATTGCGCCTTTTATTCCATAACCGATAACCGGCGCCAACATCCCATTGTACAAGGCAGTAGCCGTGCGATTAGGTTCACCGATATCCTTTTGTTTTTTAGGTACTTCAATTTTTTTAAAATCCTGTAGCATTTCAGCGCTCATCCAAGCCTCTACGTTAGACCCTCCATAAGAAACATGAATCAATCCGACCGGTATATCGAGTACCTCCTGAAGTAAACTTCCAAAATACCATGCCGTGGCACTAAAGTTCGAGGTCACCTCAGGTACAGCCTCTTTCCACTGCCCCTGAAAATCATCATTAGGCTTTACCCTAGCATCTCTAGGGATGGTGATTAATCTGATTTGATCATTTTTAGAAACTACAATAGTCTCGTTACCCCCGGCTACCGGCTGACCCGGAAATCCTTTTAAGGGCATTTCCATATTCGATTGACCCGAACATAGCCAAACCTCGCCCACAAGTACGTTCTCCACAAGAAGTTTTTGATTGTTCTGAACAATGGAAATATTATAGGGTCCTCCAGCAACCGGAGTACTCACTTTAAGTTGCCATTTTCCAGATCGATCTGACTTGACCCTATAGACTTTACCGTCCCATGAAGTGGTCAACTGAAGTTCTGAATTAGGATCACCCCAACCCCAAACAGGAGCCTGAATATTTTGTTGAAGCACCATATGATCTGAAAATAAGGCAGGTAGCTTTAACTGGGCATTTAGTGTGATACTAAAAACAAAAGTCAGTAAGAAAAGTATCCGTTTGAATAACTTCATAAATTTTAAATTTGTTGGCATTAAAGATATCTATATGGTTTTCGGCTTCCATCCTGCACCTTCCAGCCGGCTTTAATTTTTATTTGGTTTCATCGGTCGCTTTCGCCAATAATTTGCTAAGATAGAACCTGAGATGTTCATCCATGGGCTAAAGACTGCTGCGGCCAAACCAAGAGTGGACAGTTTGCCCATCACTCCTGCTAATCCCGAGGCCATACCTCCATTTTGCATTCCAACCTCCAAAGCAACTGTCCTGGATGAGTTCTTATCCAATCCAAGCAAACGACTAATCCAATATCCAAAAGTATACCCCAGGGTATTGTGGAGTATTGCAGCCGCCAGCAAGAAAATTCCAATATTCATAAGGTTATCTCGGCTAGCCGCCGTTGTCACCACTGTAAAGTAAACAATGCCCACCATAGACATGAAAGGCATCCATTTCAATACGGTCGGCAACCATTTGTTAAGGTGATAAAACAAATAACCAAACAGTACTGCGCCTACAAGAAAATTAGCAAGAACGAGCAGTTCTAATGGAGTCTCCGCTAAACTTAAGGATAGAAAACTCCAAAACCAACTGGCACCAAACAACCAAACTGTCGCTCCAAGGGCTATAAATTTCATACCATTTCTAAATCCAATGGACCCCTTATTCAAGGCGTCAAACAACAATGCGGCTCCAATGGGAACTATGACAATTTTTATAATCTGAATACACATGGCCATAAAATCAATTTCCACGTAGGTTCCCGCTAACATTTTCATCCAGAACGGAGTCATTATAGGGGCAAACAAAGTAGCTACTGCGGTAAGGGTAATGGAAAGGGTTAAATTTGCCTTTGCCAGATAGGACATCACATTGGATGCCAGACCGCTGGAGCACGAACCGATAAGCACAACCCCTGCTGCAATCTCTGGAGTAAAAGAAAAGAAAACCGTCAACAGATATCCAAAAATCGGCATCAGGGTAAATTGACACAAGATTCCGACAACAACACCTTTTCCTAGGCTTCGAATTCTCTTAAAATCCTGAATACTCATTTGAGTACCCATTCCAAACATGACGATTTGTACAACGATTAAAATCAACCAGGGACTTTGAAGATCAAGCTCTCCCCATTGTAAAAAAGCTTTAGGATAAAGCATTCCGCAAACAATTGCAACAATGATCCAAGCCGTATACGCAAAGGTTTTTAGCGAGGGTACGCCCCCCAAACCAAGAGCGATACATACAGCGCACAAAACAGAAAGCGACGCTAAGAACTCGTTAAAGCCAACAAGCCAACAAACCACTGTGATCAGTAGCGTAGTGATCCCTAAGTATAAAATAATCCGATAGCCCTTTCCCATACTATAAGATTTCAGCAAGGTACTCCATAGCTATGGGTGGGCTCGCCAGGATTGGCACCCTTTTATCACTTGCTCCCAACTGGTCTACGACCCTTGCCATGGAAGCCTGAGCCAGAAGAATAACATCTACCTTATCGGACAAACCCTTCAAGGCTTCAGCCACAATCTGATCATGAATAGCAGCATCTCCTCCCATCAAAGCCTCAAAGGCGCCCTGGCAACATACAGAGAAAATCTCAATGTCTTTCCCCACTGCCTTAGCACGACGAGACACCAAGTCACTGGTAGGTTCAAGGGTCGTTTCCAAGGTTGCAATAACCCCTATCTTTGTACCTATTTTAACCGCCTTATCCGCCATCGGTCGATCCACTCGGAGTACCGGTATGGAAGTCAATAATTCTGAGGCCTCCACCGCAGGTCCTATAGAAGAACAGGTGACCATGATAAAGTCTGCACCGGCCTGTTCTGCAGAACCGATATAATCAGATACTCTTCTTGCCGTATCAGGGGTTAATTTATTTTGTTTAATTGTATTTTTAATCAAACTGTCATCTACGATATTAAAAATTTCAATATCCTTATCCCCTAAATACCTCGTTACCAATTCTTGAAAAATGGGTACCAATGTTGCTGAGGTATGGATTAATCCTAATTTTGTTCGCATACGATATGTATTTACTATTTACTTAAAATTCCTTGTTGGAGCGCCACGAAATAATCCTTTTCGCCAAGCTGCCCTCCTTTGAGATTTATTTCCATTCCATCTACAGCAGCGCCTTTTGCATAAACCCTGCAGAGTGGAGCGCCCTTGACCAAAGGTGCTATCATTTGAACTGCCTGAATACCCAGAGCCCTGGCCGTATAGCTAGAGGTATCCCCTCCCGCTATAATCAAACGTTTTAAAGGCATTTGCCTGAGCACCTCATCAGCGGTCTGTCCTAACAACTGTCCAAACCTTTTTGGAAGTTCGCTTTTACATCGTACAGCATCCCAGCCTAAATTTTGGGTGATGAGCTGAATCTGTTCGAGCCTTGGATCCTCCGGACCGCGAGCGGTATGAACAATCACACTTTTGCCTAGTTCTAGAAACTTGAGGACTTTGCCCGCATAACTTAAGGCCGAAGCCAAAAGATCATCCGACAAAAATTCAGGGGCAATAGCCACTTCTTCAAATCCTTGTTCAAGGGCATAATCGATCTGTCCGGCCGTAATGGGACTGACGCTACCACAAAGCACCAACATGGGCTTAGCTTGCTGCACTACAGACCAAATTGGGGTTTCCCCTAGTATATTTTCTTTCTGCCAATAATCTCCCAATGCCTGTTCCACTCCAGAAGATCCTACTGAAAACAATGGCTTTTTACCATCCATACAATTTTCCAATACAGCCCCTATTTTCTTCATTTGCCAGGAATATATGCCATCAAAAAAAACAACCTCACTTTCCTTAGATAGCTCCTGAAGCTTATTTAGAAGCTCAGGCAATGAATCTTCAAGATCACGAATATCAATAAGTCCCATTGAAAAATCCGCTTGTAAAGCCAGGTGATTTCTTAAATCGGCTTCCTTAGCAGGCGTTACCGGATGTTTGGACATAGAGGGATGCTGATCAATGCGATATACATCACCTTTGCTCCCAATACCCATTTGGGCAAAAAGTTGCCCAAAGATCACATAGCGTCCCAGATCAGGTGCTGCCACTACTATAGGGACAAAGCTATTTTCAAATTTCTTAAGCCCTTCTGTTATGGCAACGCCAATATTACCGATCTCCGGAGAGCTGTCAAAGGTTGAACACACCTTATAGTGTATATGCTTTGGACGTATAGCAGCTATTTTAGCAAAATCTTTTTCCAGAGTTTGCTGCATTTCCTCAGGTGGCATCGCTCTTGTCTTACCCGCGATTCCAATAGCATCAAGAACTCCAAAAGCCTCCAAGGCCTCGGGAGTAGGTGCTTCTAGAAAGAGCACAGTCTTGGCTCCAGCCCGAGTCATAAACTCCAAGGCATCTGTTGCTCCTGTAAAATCATCTCCGTAGAATACCAACTTTGGTTCCATAAACCGCTCTAACTTGTTTTTAGCTTTCCAAATTTAGCAACCAGGGCTGCAAATTCGGCACATTCATGTTCCGTTTCCTCAATGGTTTTACCCTGTACCGCACCTGACCATGCTTGTTGCAAAGCTCGAACACCGGCAGCAGGACCAAAGGGATGCGACATAATTCCTCCACCGGCCATATATAAAAGTTCGGTGGTTTTGGTGTGTTTATAGGTGTCAAATGCCTGAGCTCCCCACTGTCCGGAAGAAACTACCGGAAGTAATTTTCTGATTCCCAAAAATGGCTCGCTACAGGCCTTTATGGAACGGATGACAGAGGCATCAGATTCCCAAAATTTATTTCGTATTCCATTGACATGCAATTGATCAACACCTGCCAATCGCCATAACTTCGCATATGCAGGGAAGTTAATCCCAAGCAATGGATGGCGGTTTAACATCCCCCAACCATTTCTGTGCCCATGAATGGATAAGCCGCCCAGATCTGCTATCGCCTTTACACCAACCCATCCTACACTATTGATACTTAACATTGCGCAACTTCCTCCATGCTGAACCACCACATCATAATTTCGTTTCATGGTTTCCAAATCACCAGAGATATTAAAGGCATACATGACCTTTTTACCGGTTTTTTGTTGATGGTTCTTAATCACTTTCATCACCTGGCAAACTCTTTCCTCAAAAGGTGAATTAGCACTAGATGCCATGAGTTCATCATCCTTGATAAAATCGATACCGCCTTCTACTAAAACCTTGACTAAGTCGGCCGTTTGCTGCGGCGTAAAGCCAATACTAGGTTTGATAATGGTCCCGATCATAGGTTTTTGAGGGATGACGCCCGCTAATTCCTTAGTGGCTTTAGCCCCAAAAACAGGTCCCTTAAATTTAGACTTGTAATAATCGGGAAGATCGAAATCGTCCAATTTTAATCCTGTAAATTGTCTTAATTCATATAAATTGCCTTGTAAAGTGGCTATTAAGGTAGGAATATTATCCTGAAAGTTCTCCACAGACCAAGACACACTCACTCTAGCTCTTTTGTAGGAGGCATGTGGACTGGAATCTCCAGGCAAACTCGGTTGCTGGGCTTGTTCAAGAAGTTCTATATTTTCAACCCTGGCCGAAAAACGATCTTTCAGTGCTTGGGTTTCCCCTGGAATGTCAACAAAAGTTCCACTAGATTGTTCACCAGCCAATATGGCTGTAGCTTTGTCAAGATCGTATGGCGTTTCGATCAGGTAATGTGCAATAATTCTCTCCATAGCAAAATATTTAGGCTTCTGATGCGAAGTTCAAGCATTAGTACATAAAAGCTATCCTGCTCTTGCATGGACTACTCTGCTTTTTCTAATACAACGGGTCCTAAAAGACCTGCGGGTAACAATTCTTCGCCCTCCAATCGATAAGGAGCCGTCGTCCAGGTAGATCTTTCTTCCTCAGGTAACTTTTGATCCCCAATAAGTCGATTTCTCCAGGTGTTTGTGATTTTAATCTCCAAAGTGTTTTTACCTCTTTTCAAGGCCTTAGTGATATTGATCCTATGCGGAAAAGTCCACACCACACCAACTTTTTCACCATTTAAAAACACCTCAGCAATATCAGAAAAGTCCCCTAAGTTCAACCATACCCCCCGTGTGCTCCCACGATGTTTAAAGGTCTTTGCATAGGTCGCCGTTCCGGAATAATATTTAATACGATCATCCTTGTGAATACTCCAATCAAAAAGAGCATTAATTTTAAAAGTTTCCTTGGGTCCCTTAAATTCGGGATCAAATTGAAGTTCCCAATGAGAATCCAAGACTTTTTCTGATGTATAAGAAAGCCAGTTATTCCCGGAGGTACCCTTTGTATATTGAATAGTTCCTTTTAAGATGATAAACAGTGCCTGATTTTTAGCAAACTTCAATGGAATTTGAAGTCGATTATCTTTGACTTTCCATTGTTTTACACTGAAAAATTCATCGGTAACAGGATTGTACAAATAAGGCTGCTTTTCACTGATTCTCAGCGATACCTCAATCACTTGTTCTTCATTACTTTGATTGCTGATAAAATAAATATCTTCTTCACCACTGGTCCGATGTGTCCAAGCAAATTCTTCTGCGCCCTGGCGATCCAGTTCTGGAAACAATACATCCGGTTGAATTCCTATTTCCCTGAAGCTCTCCTTCATATAGGGCAGCTGAATTACGCTTCCCTTCCCAATAGTCCAGGAATTTGAATTCCTAGAATGAGTATTGGCTGAATAACCTTTCCAAATTTCATCTATGATATTTTGCCATTGTCTCTTATCCTCAGCAATTGTAAAACCAGTGCTTCTACTGGGTTTTTCCGCTACAAAAACTGTAGCACCGTCTTTTATAAGCTCTAACATCTTCTGCGCTACCTCAGTGGATACCATGGCATTGGGAGACATTTTACGACTCCCGGGAAACAACAACGCCTTATAACGGATATTACCTTTAAATTCAACAGCACCATCTACAACTTTAGCATGATCGAGCAAAACATCAGTGTTGAAAGAATCATATTTATAACCGTTTAAGCTGTTGATCCAATGATTTAAATCTGTTAGGTTTTTGGAATACCGCACTTCCTTTGGCATTCTAGCGGTAGGTTGTCCACTATTTTCCAGGCGTTTTTTTTCTGATGCGATACGCACCTCCCCGAAAACATTGGGAATAAAGGGCAGTAAACGATCTGGCAAAACAGATCTGGAAGGTACTTCTTCTCCACTAAAAACAGCCAAATCAATCACCGGGTTTCCGCGTTGCAATTGCTCCTGTACTCTTCTACCGTATTCCACCCAGGCCTCCCCTGGCTCCCACCAGGTTTGATCTCGTTGAAAATAGGTTCCTATACCATCCAGGGTCATGCCTGGTTTTCGATCCAGCCATGGATTGTGAACAAATACGTGGTAAAAGAATCGATTAATACCCAAGGCGTAATTTCTGTCCGCCATGGGTTTCAGCAATTCCGGATCTTCATCCCAATCCATTCGAAGTGCTGTAAAGGCCTCCGCCTGAATTATATTTTTTCCGTAAATATGTCCGCCGGAGATGGCGTCCAACATATCGTTTGGTTTATCATGGGTAGGACTTCGAAACCAAAATTCACCACCCGGAAAATCAACATATTTAAAATGCATAAGCGCATCACTAACCATTGTAGGCGCCACATTTTCAGAACTAAATTTCACCCCGAGCTTACCAGCCTCCGCTGCCATGGTACCAAAAAAATTGTCCACGATTAATTCAGAGATCGTTTGGCGCACATCGTGCAAAATTTGCTCAGATGCCTTTACACTCTCCAGCGGAACTCCTGCCATTACGGGCAAGTAGTCTATGAGATCATAGCCTCTTCTATTTTTAAATTCTAAAGGGAATACCGAGCTCCAATTTTGGCTACCAGCCTCCCAGCTGTCGATATGAAGAATGCGAAGTACTTCCGGTACGCGGTTAGCTCCAGCCACCTCTACAGATTTTCCAAACCACTGTTCAAACTGGTATTTTACCAGTTCAGGATCAAACTTATCCACCTCTAATCCCTTTCCCCCACCGCCGGTTTCATTTTCCTGTCCGGTTGAGGTATGTCCAAAGCGCATGATTCTCCAATTCCCATTAGGAGCATTCCAATGCAAAACACCATTTTGATCCATAAACGAACTAAGATTCACTATTGACTCCTTTGAAATAATATCCTGCGGCACTATACCGGAAGTCTGTGGACTAATCCGCCATACTCTACCGGATTTGCCCTGGTAGTTATCAATAATGGCCTGATTGGAAAGTATAATGTTACTTACCTTTAAAGACTGCTTCCATTTAGCCGCATCCAAATCCTCAGCACCGGGTTCACTTCCCTCGGGATCATATTCAAAACGAAAAAATTTAGCACGAACAGGCGTCATACTATGAGCATAAGCAATTCCTGAGTCCTGCCAACCATGTCGAGGTGCTGTCAGACGACCAAGGTCTTTAAAATTCTTCCCATCATCGCTGACCAAAATTCGCAGTCGCTGTGCCTGGTAGTTAACGCCTTTGGACGCTATTGAAATCGATTTACACAGAAATGGCTCCCGGAATTCATACTGAACCCAACCCTTTTCTGATAATTTAAATTCATCATCATGATTTGCGCCTGCCAAAAAGGAGGCATCAATAGTATCTTTTGAAGTTGTTACTATGGGTGTTTTGTTCTGGGTCGTCAGTTCCATATTTTTTTGTGGAATGGCAAATACCGCAATATCTTTGTAATAGCCCTCCAAACTTTCAGGTTGAACAAGGGGCATTTTTAATGACGCTCCACCCTCAACCAGCGTATCTGACCACACTAACTTTTGCATGGATTGTTCAGGCTTAATCCAGGGACCTCCTGCCACTGCAAAACCATCTGCGGCATGCATGGCAATTTTCAGTCCTAATCGATCAGCTTCTGCAATAGCAAAATCCACCAGTTCCCACCACTGATCACTGAGTTGGAGAATTGGAGGATCAATCAGCGGTGGATCCGTCGGTCCTTTTACGGACATGAGATACGCACCCGCAATACCTACTTTTTTCATGGCCTCCAAATCAGCAGTAATGCCCTCTTTAGAATACGCGGAATGCATCCAATACCAGTACACCCATGGTTTAGAATTTTCATAAGCCTCGGACTCTGTCTGTTGAGAAAACAAGCACTGGGAACCCAACATCAGGGTTATTATGAATAACTGCAACACCTTTTTAAACATCAATAACCAATTTTTTTAAGCGTCTTTTGAAGATCCGTCTTTAAATAGGGGATCAAGTAAAAACTATAATTATAATCCCCTGCAGGAATTTGATATTTTTCTAAAGGTTGGCTCACATCAGACCAGCTATCGTTTCCGCCAACACCCATTTGAATTAGATCAATATTCAAGGTAATAAAACCTGGATTCTTTAAATCATAAGTATGCTTGGCCTGATTCAGGTTTTCTTCAGTATATGGCCAGGCACTCATACTGAGCGGTTTTTGAGCACTTACCACCGCTAACCCATTAGCCTTCTTCTGATCTGTCAAGGCCATCCACCGTACCTGGGTACGGTTCCCGTTTTCCTGAGGCATGGCATAAGGCTCTATAAAATCTTGGATGGCTAAAGAATACGTCCCAATAGGGAAACCATGATTTTTATCCACATAGTTCTCTAAAAGTCCCTTTCCATACCAATTGATATAGTCATACTGCTCATTAACCCCCAATTGCATACCGACTTTTGGAATATTGGGAAGTCCTTTATCAGCGACAAGGCTATAATTAACCTGAACAACGGCATCCGAATAAATACGATAATTCACATCCACCGTTGCACTGTCTTTAATCACTTCATAGCTGGAGGTAATCTCAATTCCTTTCGGGGTTTGAATGTGCTTAAAATTCAACAACTTAGGATCAGCAGTATACCACGGCTTTAATTTTTCATGAGGCTTCCAACCCTTTTGGTCATTATCGGTTAGAGGCCTGGTAAAATTAAGTTTTAGAGGCGCAAATATTTGTTCGTCGCCTTTAAATTTATACGAGATCAACACCCCGCTTTTTTGATCAAAAGAAACTTCAAAATCTTTTCCGTGAACCACCAGAGCTTGATTGGTTTTTTCCAACTTCAGATCTTTAGATTTAGCTGCATCGTGAATGATTTGGGGTTTTTGCTGCAACACAAACTGATCCATGGCTATCACATAAGCCTTTTTAGCCCATGGTTTATCTTCTGAGAGTCTAAATTCAATATTTAAAAGATATTCAGCATCTGATTTAAATTTAGGTAAAAAAGATGAAAAAGAAATCTCTGTTTCCGCTCCCGGAGCAACCTCCACAGGTGCTATCTTTTTTTCCTTGACCACTATTCCATCTTCTAACAAGACCAAAAACGCATCATAGACTGCCAAGGATTGTACACTATTTCGGTTTTTAATCTGCAGTCGTTCACCGGAAATCAATGTACTTAATGCCGGTTGATACACCCATTTATTCTCATAGATGGCTGATTTAGGTCTGCCATCGGCAGCCACTATTCCATTTATACTAAAATTGCCATCATGTCGTTTCTCTCCAAAATCACCGCCATAAGCCAAAAACTCCTGTCCGGTTTTAAGGTCCGTTTTATAGAATGCCTGATCCTTAAAATCCCAGATACAACCACCTATAACGCGATCTAAACTCCTGAACTCATCCCAGAGCTCCTTGAGGTTTCCAGTAGAGTTCCCCATAGAATGGGAATATTCCACAAAAATAATGGGTCTGGTATCGGCTTTTTGATCCACTAAAAATTTAGGAGTAAATACCCCGGGATAAAACCGACTCACCATATCGACATAAGGTTCGTCTTGTGGATTTTCAAAACGGTGCGCATGATCTACAGTCTTTGGATAACCCTTGTCTAATGGATCTAAATATCCATCCAACCTCGGATTCCCCTGTGCAGGTTCATAATGAATAGGTCGTGTAATATCAAAACGATGTCCCCAACCTGCCATAGCGGCAAATGCAGGACCATTTCCAGCCTCATTGCCCATACTCCAAAACACAATACTAGGGTGATTCTTATCGCGCTCAATCATTCGCGTAAAACGCTGCATATGCGCATGAACCCATCTGGAATCATTTGCTAGTTTACCTCCCAAACCATGCGTTTCGAGATTGGCCTCATCCATGACCATGAGTCCGTACTGATCACAAAGCTCATAAAAATAAGGATCATTAGGATAATGACTCGTACGTATTAAATTGAAATTAAATTTTTTTATGGTTTTTACATCTTCCTCTATATCCGCTCTACTTAAAGCTTTTCCTTTTCTTGGATGATGATCATGTCTGTTCACCCCATAGACATAGGTCTCTTTACCGTTAATTAACAGTTTTCCATTCTCTTTGGAAAACTCAATATTCCGAAAACCAATTTTGGAAGATTTCACCTCGGTAATGTCACCTTGAGGATCTTTGAGTACCAACACCATTGTATATAGATTAGGCGTTTCCGCACTCCATTTTTCAGGATTGGAAATGTCTTTTTCAAAAAACCCGAAACGCACATTATCCAATCTGGGATAATCCTCGTTAATAATCTCCGCAACTGCGGTGTCCATGGCTTTCTCAAACAAAGGTTTGTTGTATTTATCGTACAGCTGTACCTCCAACTGATAACCACTTATGGTATCACCGGTGAGGTTTTCCACCTCCGGTCGAAGCTGAAACAACGCATCTTTATACTTGTCATCTAATTTGGCTTGATAGAAGTAATCTTCAATATGAAGTTTGGGCTCTGCCATTATAAAAACCTCACGCTGAATACCGCTGAGCCTCCATTGATCCTGATCTTCCAAATAAGAACCATCACTCCAACGCATCACTTGCACAGAAAGTAAATTTTCACCTGGCTTTAAATATGGTGTAATATTAAATTCAGCCGGAAGATAACTATCTTCACTATAGCCTAAGAACTCACCATTCAACCACACTTTAAAAGCCGAGCTTACCGCTCCAAAATGCAAGGTTACAATCTGATTGTCCCAGTCCTTTGGAACTTCAAATTTTCGTTGATACGAACCCACACCGTTAGTATCTTTTGGCACTAGGGGAGGATTGACAGGTCTAAAAGGGTATACTGCGCTTTTATAAATCGGAATATCATAGCCCTTTAATTCCCAATTGGAAGGTACTTCAATTTTATCCCAGTTTTTAACCGCTTGTTTAAAGAAATTTTTTGGAGCCGAACTTAAGTTCACGCTATACTTAAAATCCCATTGGCCGTTAAGCATTTTAATACGGCTTTTGGAACGATCCCCTTCCAGGGCATCTTCAATGTTTTTGTAGGAATACGAGGTCACCCTTGCAGGCTCTCTATTTATACTATTTACCAAGGGATCTTCCCAAGGGTTAGCCTGGTAGATTTCTGGTAGTTTAGGTATGCCGGCAGGCTCCCCGGTAACGGTTTGCCCGCTTATTGGCATACTTAAACAACAACCTACTAAAACTAACAATAAAAAATCAATTCTCTTCTTTCTTTTCATCGGGTGCTACAAAATCTAATTTACTTTTACCGAGATCCTTAGAAGTGGCCACGGCAATCCCTCTTTGGAACTCCTCATTAACAGCACAGTAAAAATGATAAACCACACCATCGTGTTTCACCACAAAAGACTTATGTGCAAATACTTCATCATAGGGCTCAGAAGGTGCAATCAAATCTTCACCTTCCCAATCCGTCCAATGAATTAAATCATTCGATACTGCAAATCGGTTAAAAGCTCCATCTTTCCAGAATGCCCCAAAATAAAACATAACCCAGGTATCATTAATACGCTGAATATAAGGATCCCCGGTAATGCCGGTATGGTGATTTAATAAAGCATCATCGCCATAACGCTTCCAATTTTTCATATCATCAGATACCGCCATGGCGATACGCTCTGCTCCGCGACCAGGGTTAATACTGTCCCCTCTTGCATTGTAATACATAATAAATTCATGACCTGTTTCGCCTTGAAAATCTCGAATCACCGTTTCTTTATACATGGTACTATTATCATACCATGCCACATCATCATCCTTGGGCGTTAACACAGGTTTATCCAAACGCACAAGCTCATGAGGATAGATCGGCAAACTATCCGAATATGCCATCCCTATTGAAAGTACCCCGGCTTCATAGCCTTTGCTATCACCCCCAAAATAACTCATCCAATACTTATTATCATAAGTAGTCCACTCATAACTACCACCCCAGGTGGGATCTTGCAATGCAATATAACCTGCCTTTTGATTTCGATCCCAAAGCGTGCTATCCTCTGAAAAAGACATTAACTTTCCTAAATATTCCCAATCCAATAGATTAGAACTTTTGGCTAACCAAGTTTCATATCCCCTACCATCAAAAATCAAATAGGTCATATACCAGCTATCACCGTGTTTAAAAACACTTGGGCAATCTAATTTGTAAGAGTTGTCCTCCGGAACCATAACCAACCCATATTTATGAGGCGTTTTAATTTCCTGATAAATTTCTTCCATAACCTCGGGGGTAATATCTCGCTTAACTAGCTGTTTCTTATCTGGTGTTTTAGCGCAACAAGCCAATAAAACCACAAGGGAAATCTGCAGAATATAGTATGGTATAATTTTCATTTTAGTTTAGAAATTAAGCGTATCATATCAAAGCAATTACAAACTGTTTTACTTGTAGTGCAATTTAATGCAACTTCCCATTACCGCCGTCCTGTACTTACTTGGATGCTAATGAAAGTTATAGAAAAAAGAAAGAAAACTAAAGGCCTAAAAGGCCTTTAAGCCCATACCCAACTCGTAATCAAATCATTGGGAGACACATCTTTAATTCAAAGCTTTAAATGAGCATTGTCAAGTCAAAAAAATATTTTAAAATTCCACATTTTATAAACATTAAAGCAGGTCTTACCAAGCTAACTACAACATAAAGGGGTAGTATTTTAAACTTCGGTAACGAGCATTTATACGCACACTGACAACACAAAACAAACACCCACAATTAGAAAATCTAAGAGCAGGTGTTAAGCATATTCTGAATTCGTAATTCAATTATTCTCGATAATCAAAAGTACCTTGGCCTCCACTGGCATCTAACCATCCAATGGTTTGTTTTAACCAAGTGTTCTGAGTTAAAACACTAGCATTTAAGCCCATAATATAATAATGCTGTTTCCAATCAATTTGAGCGGGTTCCCCATTAACGTTATCCATAGGCGTTGGCAATTCTTCCAATTCAAAATTAGAACTATAAAGTGCCGCTAAGCTCTGTAATTGCGTTTGAAAATCATCTCTATCCGGATCAACAACGATTCCTTCGCGACTATCCGCCAACGGATCCTCACTATCCACTACCTCGGTATATTGTAAGTAATGCCCGGTACGTTGAGTCCCATTAAGAGGAGTTAAACCAAGTTTCGCACATGTCGTATTTCCTTGAGCAGGATCATCATTAAAAAGCATCCAACGTTGAATGTCCCAAAAACGTTTTCCTTCATAAGCCAATTCAACACTACGCTCATACAAACATGCCTCAAAAGCATCAAATTTATCAGACAGGGTGCCTACACCATAATTATTTGCTGATGGTATCCCTACCCTACTTCTCACTTTACCGATATAAGCTTGACAGCTTGAAATATCCCCTACACCTGCATAGGCTTCCGCGATAGTCAACAATAACTCTGCATATCGGTATTCAAAAATATCGGTGCCTGAATATTCGTAACTACTTTCACTAGTGATTTCAGTATTTGTCATCTTACGAACAAAGGCAGGGCTTGATACCTGATTGTTGTCACTGTATTGGATTTCACCGCTGCTATCCAACCAACGGTAAGTCCAAACAGTAGACTCCGGATCTTCACTATAGCCCCAATGGCTGCCGGAAAATGCAAATGTTCTGTAAAAGCGAGGATCGCGATTTAGAAAGAATAGAAAATCATCATAGCCGTTTGCAGCCGTAGGTCTTGAACCATCAGCCATCGGAAATAAATCAATCATCTCTTTAGGAGCTTCTTGTCCCCCTCCGCCGTTCTGGCTGCTTAAACGTATATTTCCTTCCCACGAATTATGCAAATAACTCCCGGTATCTCCATCTCCTAAAAGTTGAACAGTAATGGCCTCAGAGCAAAATGAGTTATCAATGGTAAACATTTCTTCCCAGTCACTCGCAGAATTTCCATACAAGCCGTAACCATCAACCATCAATTGATTTTCTGCTTCTAACCCTGCTTGCAAGGCTAGCTGCCAGCGCTCATTACTCTCCCAACTCTTATTAAACAGTGGGCTTGCATAGGTCAATAGAACCCTTGCTTTTTGAGCAAGTGCAGCTCCTCTTGTAAAACGACCGTATTGGCCCTCCCAATTCCCGGGTAATAAACTTGCCGCCATATCCAAATCCTCAACGATCTGATTCACAACCTCAGAAACACTTGCTCGAGGCAATCGAATAGATTCATCTTCAAGAGATGGTTTCTGAATCTCAGTTACCAAGGGAACACCTCCGTAGACGCGCATCAAATCAAAATATTGAATTGCGCGTAAATAGTAAGCCTGACCTTTGGCGTGATTTCTGTACTCCTCATCAAGTTCCGCTCCCTTCACATCGATTTCTTCAATCAAAGAATTACAATCTCTAATTCTTCCATAGGGCTCGTTTTTAATCTTATTTTCGAGTTTGGTACCGTAATAACCGGAAGCATCTTCGGCATTTACCAAATTAAGCGTAGGATTGATTAAATCTGTCATACCCCCGATTTCTTGAGTCATCCTTGAATAGTCGCTGGTATAGTTTCCGACTAAATTAGACAAAGGAGAAGTATATCCTTGGAAGTAATCGTAATATAAATTATTTAAATACCAGTCAACACGTTCCTCGCTTTGATAAAACGTATCATCATACTGGCCATAGTTTGTTTTTTCTTCTAAAAAGTCATCGCTACAGGAAACACTAATACCCAATAGCACTAGAATTCCGTAAAATATGTTAAACCTCATTTTCATAATCGACATTGAATTTAAGTTAGAATGATACATTTAAATTAATTGACCAACTTCTAAGTGTAGGATAGCCCACATAAGAATTATCATACATGTTTCGGTATTGATCAGGATAAGGGTTATAAAAATCCCAAAGATTATATCCCGTGATACCTATCGATGCATTTTGAATGTTCAACTGAGATAAAACCTCATCAGAAAAGCTATAGCCGATGGACATACTTTTGACTGAAGCGCGAAAAGTATCCAACATCCAAAAATCTGATGGCCTGCCAATTTGATCATAATAGGCCAGATTCGGGTATCTACCATCTACATTATCATCAGGGTCATACATGTCAGACCAATAACTTTCATGTGACCACATATTGTGAGAAGAAGAAGTTCCTTGTTTAACAATATCAATCATTCGCACTCCACCCCAAGAAGATGAGATTTGAGTTTTAAAATAAACCCCCTTGTAATTCATTCCCAAATTAGTGGTAAAACCATAAGATTTGTTTCTGTCCACTAATTTTACATAATCCAAATTTTCAGCAATTTGACCGTCCGGCCCTGCCTGATCTCCTGTTTCACTATCAAATTGACCGCCCACGTCATTGTAAGCCAACATTCCTTTCTGCAGTCCGTCAATAGAATTGATATCAAAATACATCGGCTCAACACCTGCCTGAGCCGCACGATCACTTAAATAATTCCAATAGTTTTGAAGGTCACTATCCGTACGAAGAATGCCATCGCCGGAAGAGGTTCCTTTCCAGGTTTCAAATCCCCAAGCTGGGAATATCAAGGAAGAACCTTGCTGGGTAATATTATAAGATGGATGTTTGAGTTCTTGCTCTGGATATTTTTTAACTTTATTATCCGAAAAACCAAAGTTTACGCCTACGTTATAACTAAAGCCATCTTTTATATTATCTCTCCAATTCACACTAAATTCTGCTCCCCAAGCATCAATAGAAGCATAATTTTCTTCCGCAAATCCACCTCCAACAGAAATCGGCACATCAACAGTACTGGCCATATTGGTCAACATGTCCGTTGTGCTGTCATAATAAAAATCTGTAGTCAATTGAAGCCTGCTGTCTAATACAGCCAGATCTATACCGGTATTGTATTTAATAGTAGTATCCCATCCCACATTTCTATTGGGATTTACCTTAGGTGATAAACCACCGCCGAGTTCACCTCCGTTTTCTCCAAACTGAAACCCTTTATCGGTATAAATATCATAGTATTGTACCCAACGCCAAGGCTGGATGTTATCTTTTCCGGTTTTACCAACGGAATAACGGATCTTTAAGAAATCTAACCAAGAAGAATTAAACCAATCCTCTTTGGTCACTATCCAACCCAATTGGAGCGAAGGAAAAAAGCCCCAATAGTTTTCAGGAGCGAACTTTGTAGAGGCGTCGCTACGAAACAAAAGTTGTAGTAAATACTTTGATTTATAGCTGTAACTTACCCTTCCTAAATACGAAAGCGTTCCAGACTCTCCCTTATAAGCCGTAGAATTATCAGATAACTCTCCGGCAGTTTGATTAGTCCCTAAATAATCTTCTGAGGTGTTCTCATAGGCTAATCGCGTACTTTTGTAACTAGATTCTGAACGCTCTACTGAGGCCATTGCATCAATGTCGTGATCGCCAAAAGTATTGGAATAAACAGCAAAGAGATTGGCTTGTGTACTCTTACTTTTAAAGTTACTGTAATACACCCTTGAGTTTCGTCGATTCATCTCTATCTTGTAATCAGAGTCCTCTGCGGCACTCGCAAGATGGCGTCCTTCGCTGTTATAGTTTTTGATTCGAGCGAGTTCATAAGGCAGCTGAATTTGTTCTGTATAGGAATTTGCTTCATTTCTAGAAAAGGTTCCTTTTATAGACAAGCCTTTAACAAACGGCACATTATAATTCAAAGACGCATTCACATTAAAGGAGTTCTCTTCCTCAATTTGTTTAGACCCGTTATTTAGAGTAGCAAAATAGTTCCAACCTGCAATTGTACGATTAGAATTTGCACTTTGTAAATTACGGTCCGTTCGAGGGAATGGTGACATCCAATACTGCTGATCACCTACAGTAGTCTGCCATGGGATATATCTGGGCATATGCAATAAATAACCGTAATCGGCTTGTTCTCCAGAGCTTTTAGCCTTAGAACCATAACTGCTATCATTAATATTAGCAGCTGCTTTGGTAAATGACTTCTCAACTTCCCCTGAGATACCTGATAATGAAACAGACAAGTCAAAAGCATCAGCAATTTTTGCATTAACCCCAGTTCGAAAGTTCCATTTGTTATAATCCTGATCACCGAGGTTGGCGCCTTGTGTAAAATAAGTAGCCCCTGCGAAATAAGTCACATTATCACTTCCTCCACTCACATTAAGAGAATGTCGCTGCTGAACCGCAACATGCCAGGCATTATCCAACCAATTATAATCGAGACTTCTCATCTCTTGTAATTCATCGGTAGAAAACAAGTTGGCTCCGTCATTATCCCTATTATCAGCTTTTAAAAATCTATTATGCCACACCCCAAACTCATATGCATCTAAGGTTTTACTATGGCTAATAGCATCGTTAATAGAAGATTGATTGTAATAGGTGAATTTCATTTTCCCCGGCTTCCCTCGTTTGGTCTTTACAACAACCGCCCCTTGAGAGGCACGGGCACCATAAATGGCTGCTGAGGCATCTTTTAAAACTGTTATACTTTCTATTTCGGAAGGATCTAATTGATTAAATGTATCTAGGGTTGGCAATCCAGTTATAGGATCCACCTGAATCATATCATCAATTACTATAAGCGGAAGTGTGGTATTGCCATCCTTGGAAAAACCAAAGGTTTGACGAATTTTAATAGCTCCACCATCTCCAGGGCGCCCTGAACCATCAGAGACAGATAGACCTGGAATCTGACCGACCAAAGAAGCGGATAAATTAGACACGGGTAAGTCTTGAATGTCATCAAGATCAATAGTGGCGATTGCCCCCGTTAAATCTTCCCTTATCTGACTCCCGTAACCTATGACCACTACATCATCGAGTCTTTCGCTAGTCTGATTTAAAGTAACATCTACAACTACATTAGATCCGTTGAAGGTGATTTCCCTGGTTTCCATTCCGATAAATGAGAAATGGAGTACTTCACCCGGGCGAACTTCTACAGTATAATTACCGTCAAAATCTGTAACCACACCTCGGCTCTTTTCTTTTATAATCACGTTAACGCCGGGAATCCCAATACCGTTTTCATCGATTATAGTTCCTGTTACTGTCTTGTAATCCTCTTGCGAATATCCAATAGCCGCATAGAGTAATACCAAAAACAGTACAGTCCATTTTTTTGAAGTTAATTGATTCATTTAAATTTTAGTTTTTGATTTATAAATTAGTCTAGTTTAATAATCCATGTTATAAATCAGATCAACGCAATCGTTGTAGTACAAAAACGGTCGCACCCACAAATCCTTCGGCTCCAAGCCTATTTTATAACATAACTTTAACAAACTTATTAAGAAACAATACTCTAAGTGTCCTGTACTATGCTGCTATTTATTTAATATTTTGACTAGAGCGTTCCAAACGTTCTAATTATAATCTACAAGATAATAGCCAAAAAGAATTGAAATAAGTGTGTAAAAAACATTAAATACAACTACACTATTTAGAGAGCATAAAACAACATTAAGCCATTTTAAATCCCCTGATAAGTATCTATTACAAGAATTGAATTCGGAATCAAAATCCTATAATCACTGTCCATCTTAAACGACTATTCTATTATAGATTATTATCTTTATAAAAAAGATTTTATATACTCCGCATATCCTAAAAAAAAAGTTAAAAAAATAAAACTATTCAGAATTCTTAAGGCAATATTATCGCAAAATAAGATCCAAGCCTTTATTTTAAATTCTCCCGAGCAAAATTTAAATACTGTTGCCAATCAAATTCGGTAATATCATGATTTCCGAAACGAATATGATATCCCATTACCCCAGTTGTAATCGGTTGATTGATCTTTGGAAATTCCTGATCTAAAAGCCCCTCTTTCCCATAAAGCGCAAATACATCAGAGGTGTATTTAAGTCCCAAGAACTCCCCCAGAGGGTCGGCACCGAGATCTTCTTCTGCACTTGCAACATATATAAGTCTGGGAGCGATAAGTGAAAGTACCGTATGCTGATCAAATGGAAGAGCTATTTCATTTTCATTAAATCTTTTGAAATTTTCACAAAACCAATGTGGATTCCCATTGTTAAGTTTGGCGATCGTCTCCCCTACCATTCTTTTGGATAATGCAGCGCCACCACCACCGGATTCGTTGCTCACTACCATGGCAAAACGCTTGTCCTTAACACCAGCCCATATCGCTGCCTTTCCCATTCTGGAAAAACCAATTACAGCTATTTGTTCAGCATCAATACCGGGATCTGTTACAAAATAATCCATGCATCTGCTCAGTCCCCAAGCCCAAGCTCCCATTGTACTGAAATTATCTCCTCTTCCCTGCAGTTCCGGATACAGACGGTGAATTCCATTTTTAAAATCATCGTGATAATCAGGATCCAAATCTCCTGCATAAACCGTAGCCACTCCAAAACCGTTTGCTAAAATGAGTTCAACAGGCCAGCGACTCGATTGTGTCCCTCTTGAATGTTCTGTGGGGTGATTCTTAAGTGAACCGGCTGCACCTATCCACACCCACTCTGCGGACAACCGTATTGCAGGATCATTATGTATGGTATGATTCCCTTCAAAATTAAGCCCTAGAAATACGGGTGCGGGTTTTTTAGATTCCCTAGGAAGGTAAATTAGAAGATCAAGCAAATGCTGATCATTTTCCAAATAAATGGCCACTTGTTTTCGAACAGCAGTTCCGTCTAATGCCATGCTATCCTGCTCAAATACCACAAATTTTAAATTTTTAGGAGCCTCAGGACTATAGCCATACATTAATTTTTCGAGCTGTGACAGAAGCCATGGTCGTTGCTCGTCTTCCCACTCCTTTACACTGGTAATCCTATCACCTTTGGGAGTTTCTAAGGGATCTGGTAGTGGATAATCGATAAGTGGCTTTTGTTGAGCAATACCTTGTATTCCAAAAAAAAGTGCAACAAATAATAATAAAAGTTTGCTCATTACGGCAGCTTATAGTGATTGTCAGACCAATTTATGGGTTTCGCCGGTCTTGAATGCTTAAAGCTGATATTATTAACCGAATCTCCCTTAACCTCTACATAAACGCTACCCTTTCCAACCCTAAAATCTACATTTTCAAAAACCACATCCTGTATTTGCTGTAAGAACAATACTGAATCTCTGCTCTGAACACTTACGTTTTTAAAACGAAGCGCATGCGCATCAGAAGCCGTAAAAAATGAATTTGTTTGATCTACCTGAATGTTTTCAAAAGTCACATCTTCGAGGGGAGACTCCGGAATTCCATAAATCTTTACGAAGGTTTCCGCCTTCTCCACCAAGATTGAATCCATATACACCTTTTTAAACTTGGGAGTAAGCTTATCCACCGCCCGAACCGGCAATCTACTCGCCAGCGCTCCCACATAGATTTCCTGTCCCAACATATCCCATTTAAAAGCTGTCCCCTTTAAATTCATCCGAATCCGCTCATAATAGAAATTTTCACCGCCACCCCCCCGTGGTCTTCGGGTTTTGAAACGAATGCCCACAGTAGTATTGTCAAAAACGCAATCGCGCATATAAATATTTCGGATTTCTCCGGCAGTTTCACTGCCTATAGTCATCCCCCCATGGCCCTGTTGCGCCAGACAATAACGTATCACTACATTTTCTGTAGGTTGATTTACACGTATACCATCTAACCCTCTTCCAGCTTTCATCGTAAAGCAATCATCCCCACTATTGAGGGTGGAATATTCAATGAGTACATTTTTAGAAGAAACGATATCAATTCCGTCTCCTTTAGGAATCCCAACAGAGTTCACCGTAATTCCTCTGATAATAACATTCTCACAGTAGACCGGCACTATGTTCCAAAATGCAGTACGCTCAAGGGTAATCCCTTCGATATAGACATTGGTACAATTCGTGGGCGAAATAAATGCCGGTAATAATACAGGGGAGCCATTATCTCCTTCATAAACCCGCTCTTCGACAGGCTTTTCTAGCGGCACAAATTTCTCAATGACGTTTTGGGTCATCTCCTGATCCCTTATAGACCCCTTATCCGGCCCATACAATGTGCCTTGACCAGTTATGGCTATATTATCTTGTTTATACGCATAAATACAAGCCCCTAAGGACATGACTTCGACCCCAGCATGTCGGGTAAAAACTGCAGGAAGAAAATCCTCGATTTCCCCGCTAAAATACAAATTCGCATCTGCCTCCAAATGAAGATTTACATTCGACTTTAACGCAAGCCTACCGCTTTTCCAATCTCCAGCAGGTATTACTACTTTACCTCCTCCGCTTTCATGTACCTGGTCGATTGCCGCCTGAATCTCTTGTGTACTTAGTCTGTTTTGTCTAGCCCTGGTTTCCGTTATGGAAAGCACAAAATCCGCAAAAACCGGTTTTTTGAGTTGCGGCATATCAAATGGAGCGTTAATAGGAGCAATCGTATCGGGTAAAAGAGCAGCTCCTACCTGATCTTTGGTTAGTAAACTTTCCAAATTCACCGAAGCTCCTATACTCGTAGTAGACGCTTTCTCAGCACAATTAAAAAAAAGTAAGGCTAAAGCTACACTTACAATTTTTGTTAGCCATTTAGAAATATTCATATAAATAAATTAAAGTTTATCAGGAGTAATTCCCCCTTGCCGACTTGATATATAAGCAGCCTCTACAGCTGCCATGGTATGTATACAATCCTCCACACTGTTATCCATAAGATATTGCGCATTAGATGTAGACTTTGTAAGTTCTCTCATGGAACCTATAAAGGCATGAGGAAACCAAGTCCCTTGTATTTTTTCTTCTCGCCACCCCTTTTGATCATCAAATAAGATGTATTCAAAGGTATCTTCCATGCCTGTGGGATAGTTTTTCAATAATCCGATTTCTATGCGGATGGCTCCTTTAGTGCCTTCAATTTTAATCGTAGAACATTGATGTTTTTGGTCATAACCACAATTGTGATTGGTCAGGATGTTTGCACGAGTAAATTCTCCGTAATCCATTAATATAGCCGAGCGCACCGATTCCAGTTCACGACTTTTCGGATGCTTTATGGATTTTGCATAAACCTTTTGTGGATTGCCAAGAAAGGATCGAACCAAATCCACGTAATGAATACTGTGATATAATATCTCAACTCGTTCTGCTGTTTTTAAAAAATCCCAAAAATGCCACGGCGTGTACACATTTATTATAATTTCAATATCACATATGGTGCCTATTTTTTGCTCCGCAATCAATTCCTTGGCTCGAGTAATAAAAGGTGCATAACGCAGTTGAAAGTTTACAGCAGCATTTAAATTTTTGTCCCGACAACAGCTCAAAATCTCTCTGGCCATTTTCAAATTTTCACCCATAGGTTTCTGAATGAGCACCGACGCATGATCAGGTAAGGACTGTAATACTTCCAAAACTTGCTTTCCGGGAACCGCCAAATCAAAAACCGTGGTTTTATTTGCAGCCTGAACAGCATGTTTTAGGGATTCAAATACCAGAGGAATATCAAATTCCTCGGCTAGAAGAGTTGCCTTCTGCAAATCAATATCATAGATTCCTACAACCGGATAGGCTGCAATTTTATAGGCCGGTAAATGGGCATCCTTTACAATACCTCCGGCGCCTATACTTATGATTTCTATGGGATTTATGTTCATCATCCTGAAGTTAATGAATTTCCTAAGGTCAGTGAAAATACCGCCAGTATTAAAATAAGTATAGCCAGTAGCAATATCATTATGGTGGGACGCCTGGATTGTTTCCATTCTCTCAGTGCAAGACCCGCTAGCATACTGAAAAGTACCAGCATCAACATATGGATGGCCCAACTAGTAAATTTATAGGCTCCCATTCGTACATGACCCAGTCCATAGAAAAAGAATTGTGAGTACCACAACATTCCAGTGAGTATGGCAAACAAATAATTCCAATGCAATTTCGGTGCTTTTATGGTTTTAAACTCCCTCCAGGTTTTGGATTTATTATGAAGAAATATACAATACACTGCCGTAGTTACGAAGGCGCCCGTGTTAGAAAACAAATACACCACATTGGTCTGAAACCCTCCGGCTCCATGTTCAAATGCAATATCGGCTATAGGTTGTCCCTGGTCGATCGAAAAACCGTAAAGTGCAGAGAGCACCCCAGCCAATATAGACAAAGGCAAGCCTTTAGCCACTGAAAAATTTTCATCTTTGGTACCTTTAAATTTTAGTAAATCCAATTCTTTAAACCTGCCTGCTACACCACAAAGGGTAATTCCAATAACACCCAACAGCATTCCAACAATTATCCAAATCGACCCAGATTGTTGTAATACCCATGCCAGTTCCCCTCTGACCAGAGGTGGCAACAAGGTTCCAACCACACAAGAAATTCCGATGGATATGGCATAGGTTAAGGAAAAACCCAAATAGCGAATCGTAAGTCCAAAAGCGGTACCACCGATACCATAAGCCATCCCGAGACCGAAAGATTTCCACATAGCATCAGTTGGAGCTTGCTCAAGCACCTCCATAAGGTTTGGAATGGTTATCCAAGCAACTATGATGGGAAGCAAAAACCAACACACAAATGCCTGTGCCAACCAATAGGTTTGCCAGGACCATTGTCTTACTTTTTTTTGTGGGGTATAACAAAGGGCGGCGAAGGCAGCTCCAATAGCATGAAATGCAACACCAGCTATAACACTCATAATTTTAATTTTAAATTGTAGAACTCCGCAGCATTTTCAAAACACACGCCCTTTAATTCATTTTCCGTAAGTAAGTCAACCAAGGCATTCTCATACTGCTTCCAGGTATGGGTATAACTTCCAGCCAGTAGAGAAACCGGCCAATCCCCACCCAGAAAACAACGTTTGTAGCCAAATTTACTAATAGCAAACTCCAGGTACTCGTAAATATCAGAAGCCAGCCACTGAAATGGACGACCGATTGTGGTGCCCAAGCCGGATATCTTTACATGTATATTAGGATACCGGGAAGCTTTTTCCATGAGCGTACCCCAGCTGCCAAACTTTAATTTTTGTGCTATAGGTGGCTGATTTAAATGATCGAGCACAAGGCTTAAATTGGGTAGTTGCTCTGCCACTTTTATGGCAGTTTCTAAATGCTCCGGCAACACTCCTACCACATCGAAGGGCAACTCATTATCAGCCAATATTCCTAGGCTTTCCAGTACAGAGGCTTGCAATAGCCATTTAGGGTCAGATTCATTGTGAATAAGGTGTCTTACCCCTTTAAAATATAAGTTTTGAAGGTACTTCTGCTCAAGCAATTTTTCGCTTTGCCCAGGATCCGTCAGTGGAAGCCAACCGACCACGCCTTTTATCCAATCAGATTCCTCTGCTACTTTTAGCATATAAGCCGTATCCTGATCATTATTCGCAGCCTGTACAAGAATTCCATATTCCACAGTTGTGCCTTTGCGTTGCTGTTCCAATTCTTCCATGAAATAGGAGCGGTTTAGAATGCTGCTATCCCCTTCCAGCCACGGGTAACTGCCATTTTCCAAATCCCATAAATGGATATGTGTATCTATTATTTTCATCTAAATATTTTTTAACCCGAATTCTCGGGTAATTGCATCGGTATGTTCCCCTAACAAAGGTGCCCCTTGAGTAGCGGTTAATTTTTCTCCGTTAACCCTGATAGGACATCGCGTTGTTTTAAGGTTTAACCCCTGAGTAGTACTAACGGTCATTTCCATATCGAGTTCTTTATACCCCTGTTCATTAGTAAGCTCTTCAATAGTAAGCACCTTAGCACACCAAATATCCGCAGCCTCCAAGATATCCAGCCAATATGTAATGGATTGGGTTTTTAAATGATCTGCCAACACTGCTTTTATCGCATCCCTCTCTCGGAACCAGCGCTCAGGATCATCATACCTCTCAAGAGGCGGACAATTGAGGAGCTTGGCGAGTTGGGTTATATTTCCCATGGCAAGCGCCAAATAACCATCACTGGTTTCATATACCCCATAAGGCGCTGCGATATAGGCATGCGCGTGATTTTTATGGCTACGCTGCGGAAGTTCCTCCCCATCGTTTAAAAAAGTGGTAAACACCTCAAACTGAAAATCTAGGGAGGTTTCCAGCATGCTCAGCTGCACCAGAGAACCCTTTGATGTCGCATCCCTTTTTAAAAGTGCTGCCAGTATTCCTTGTACCAACTGTGCACCGGCAAGAATATCTACCACACTAACCCCCATAGGCGTTGGCAGTTTATCAGCTTCTCCGTTTAAATAAGGGATTCCCGTTATGGATTGTAATAACAAATCCTGACCAGGGAGTCCGCTCCATGGCCCTTGCTCTCCATAACCACTTATGCCAGCATAAATAATATCCGGTTTAATGCTTTTTACTTTTGAATATGAAAACCCCAGACGTTCCATAACACCTGGACGGAAATTATGGATCAGTACATCAGCTTTTTCAATCAGCCGATATACCTTCTGCCGGTCCTTTTCATCTTTCAGATCAGCCACAAAGCTTTCTTTATTTCGGTTAATGGTATGGAATAAAGTAGAATCACCACCAACCTCTACTTCCGACACATATAACTGACGGCATATATCTCCCGTTAAAGGCTTTTCAATCTTAATCACACGAGCACCAAAATCCGCCAGACGAAGACTCGCAGATGGCCCTGATAAAAACTGAGAAAAATCTACAATTGTAATGCCCTCCAATAATTTCATGATGTTTGTCTTAATCGTTTCGTTGTTTCCATTACAATGCAAACTCTTTTTGAATTTGATCTGTGTGTTGCCCCAGTTCAGGAGCAGGGCTTGCACCCCATAATACCGCTCCATCAATTCGAATGGGACAACGATTAGTTTTGATCGTTCTATCTTTAGCGATTTCAATAAGCTGTTCAAGCTCCATTTGCTTATAGCCCTCTTCTTTTTTTAAGGTTTTCCAATTTTTTAATTCCGTAGCCCAAATCCCCTCTCTAAGGAATTTTTCCATCCAAAAACCTGCAGTCTCATGTTTGAAAAATATGGCCAATACCGCTTTTATTTCATCCCGTTTAGAAAATGCCATGGACTGGTCATAGGCCATAAGCCCTGCGCAATTAAGAGTAATTTTGAGATCCTCGAGCGGTATCATAGCCAGTGCGATATAGCTGTCCTTAGTCTGGTATATCCCATAGGGTGCAGCCAATAAGGAATGTGCATTATTTTTTGCCGAGCGCTGCGGTAATTTTCCAGAGGTAAAATAGGTGGTAAAAAGTTCAAACTGAAAATCGATTAAAGATTCCAAAAGACTCACCTGAACCTTAACAGCCTTATTTTTTCGATTTCTATATAGTAAGCCTGCCAAAACAGCCTGTACAACCTGAGCTCCACACAACATATCTCCAATGGCCAAACCAAAAGGAGTTGGCGCATCCTGATCATCACCGCTGGCATACATCAAACCGCTCATAGCCTGAAGTAATAAATCCTGACCCGGTTTTTTAGCCCATGGTCCATGAGATCCATAACCACTTATTTCTGCATACACAAGTCTGGAATTTACGGCATCTAGTTGATCAAAACCCAGTCCGAGTTTCTCCATTACCCCAGGTCTGAAGTTGTGAATAAGCACATCCGCCTTGGCGATTAATTTTTTGACTGATTCCAGCTCTGTATCCGACTTTAAATTGGCTATATAGCTTTCTTTATTTCTATTTATGGTATGAAAGAGCAATGAATTATCTCCCACCCATTGATCCTTTATGGGTAATATCCGGCAAAGATCGCCTTTGTTTGGGTTTTCAATTTTAATCACCCTTGCCCCCATATCCGCCAGACGTAATCCTGCAGAAGGTCCGGAAAGGTATTGGCAAAACTCCAGTACCAAAATACCATCTAGCGGCTTTGAATTCTGCTTAATTGCCATAGATTAATTTCTTGCTATTTCTATATGCAGTATTTATTTTTTCCAATGACTTGACCTTCGATATTTTACCCAGTAAATAATCATGAACATAATCCCCGGCCTCATCCTGAAAATCAAGATACCCGTGATAGCGAGGACGTAAATAAGCATTGTCCAGCGTAGCTATGGTACTTTGGAAAAAATCAGCTGTAAGGATGTTATTTCGAGGATCCAACCATGCCTTCCGATGACCAGGTTGACCTCCATGCATAACATATTCAGTGCGTTGATAGTTTTCACTGGCCAGCATTTCAGCAAAGCGCACCGCTTCTTCCTTATAGGAACTAAAAGAGGAGATTGCCAGCCCTGTCCCCCCTAAGGTACTTCGCATCGGAACATCATTATAGCTGACAATATTGGCATACCGCAATGGATATTGCGCATAGCCCTCCCTGGAGTAATTGGAATACCCATATGCAAAAGGACAATACCAAAACCGATTTGTGCGACTCATCAGCTCAGCTACCTTGATAGGATTGGCAGTAAAGAGCTCTTCATCTAACAGACTGTAAAATTCCTTCATACTTTCCAGTACCAATTCTCCGGTACTGTCTGGGACCACTTTATCTGTATCGGTAAAAGGTTTTTCTCCATGAATTTGGCTGAACATATAAAAATTCATCAGTAAGTCAATCGGTATTGAAGGCGCAGCCACCTTTCCTTTTTTGGCCAGTTGTAATACATCCTCCCAGGTGGTAGGTACAGGCGTCTCATATTGTTCAAGCAAGTCCGCTCTATAACTTGCTACAGGTGTAGCCGCATCAATCGCCAAAGCCCATTGATGTCCTTTATAGTTGTAGCTGTCATGAGAACCTCCTACTTGGTGGTCTTGTTGATTCTGCATAAAATCCGCGGATAGATACTGATCTAAAGGTAACACACATTTGTTGTCGGCTGCACACCCCACCCAGGGGTGATCGATGATCAACAAATCATAATGTTCTGTAAGTTTTTCAATAGGATAATCAGCAAATTCTTGTAGAGTACGCTGTTTCCACTGAATTTCTACATCTGGATACAGCTCCTTGATCCGTTGTGAGCAGGCTTGTAGCGGAAGTATGCCCCTACTGTGTCCCCATGTGATCCCTTTTAATATTTTTGGTGCTTTACTCATCAGCGCTTTTTTCTGTTAGTAAAAGATGTTCACAAACCATTACCAGCTCATCATTTTGATTTAATACTTCTACTTTTTCAGTAACCAATCCAAATGCAGGTTTTTTATGAGGTTGTTTATCGGAGATCGTAATTTGAACTCTTATAGTGTCCCCAATAAAAACAGGTCTAATAAATCTCAGTCGTTCATACCCATAGGTCATAGCAACCTCATTAATAACACTGGCCGTCATACCAACAGCCACCGAAAAAATTAAAGTTCCGTGAGCAATACGCTGTTTAAACGCCTGTGTCTTACACCACTCAGCATCCATATGGTGCGGGAAAAAATCTCCTGTCTGCCCTGCATGCATCACTATATCAGTCTCCGTAATGGTTCGACCCAAAGTTGATCTGGTCTGTCCCACCTCAAATTCTTCAAAATATTTTTTTGTAAACATGTAATCGTATTTTATAAGGCACTATAGCGCCTTGTACTTAATTTTATATTCCCGGTCAGTCTCAATGGCAAGTTCATAAGCATCATCTCCAAGGGATTGAATTCCGGCAGCTCCACTGGGTGTGTTTCGACTTTTAAAAATCAGTTTACCCGCTCCCTTTATACCATTTATTTTAATTTCTCGTCGATCCGCATATACAGAAATAGGTCCCTTAGGTGTAGGTACCTTTCCCTCCATCCATTTCAAACCGCCCAAATTCGGACGAATTTCATAGGATGCATACCCTGGAGCTGTAGGTTGAACACCTAAATAATACCTACCGAAAAGATAGATCGGGCTTGCTCCCCATGCATGACATAAACTTTTACCGAATGGACGTCCATACATGGCCAGTTGCTCAACACCCTTTTCTGTGGGATCATATTTTTCCCAGAACGAAGTCGCTCCTAATTCTAGCATGCCTCCCCAGTAATCTCGGATTTCATCCAAAACATATTCCTGCTCGCCCAAGGCACATAAAGCCTCCAACTCATAAAAACGCATATAAGGCGTAGTGATTTGTTGCACCTGGTCATTAAGTAAAACATGTTCTTTGATCTGTGCCTCTTTTTCAGCATTCACATAATCAAAAAAGATAGCAAACATATTGGTATATCGCGTCACCTTATCGGTGAGTTCCCCTTCAACACGGTTATGAATAAATGCCTGCTGCTCATCGGACCAAAATTCAGTCTGAATCTTCTGTTTTAAATCTTCAGCCAAACCATTATACCGCTTAACAGCATCAGGTTCCCCGTTAATCTCAGCACATATGGCCATAGTCTCTAAAGATCTTGCAAAAAGAAGTTGCTCAAAACTTACCTCTCCTTCCTTACTCAGACCATCAGCCCAATCGATAAATACCCAATCTCCAGGCAAACCTTCCACCATTCCATTTGCATTGCGTCGCTCTAAACAAAATTCCATCAGGGATTTCATTCGAGGATAGATTTGTTTTATAAAATCCTCATCCCCCGAGAACAGATAATAATCGTAGATCCCCATAAACCAATAGAAGGAGTAATCCATAATCGTATTGATATGACTGTTCACCGGATCCTTGCCCCTTAAGGCGTAGGTAGTTCTTTTAACCGAAGGGTTATCATTAAATAAATAATAGTTCATCAAATAACTCTGATACGCATCTCCTGACCAGATCCAACGATCTCGTTTAATACCGTCTATAAAAAACTCCCTGGAAGTCAGATGCATGGTATAGGCCGAAACATCCCAGATTTCATTGAGCAGCTCATCGGAAGAGTTAAATGCTCCTTTGTACTCTAAAGGCAAGTACTCATATAGCATGGATACAGAATCCAATTGAATTCCGTCTTCGGGTTGTACATTGACATAACGAAAAGCCCTGCTTTGATCGATAAGAAAATCCGAAGCCTGACTGCCATCAAATTCCAATCGATCCAAGGTCTCACAAAACTCCTCAGAGCGAGCTTCTTCTTCTGACTCTCCGTAATATACATTCAGATCGCCAGAGCCTTCCAGACCGTGAAGTTTTACAAAACCAAAAGTTTCTTCTCCAAAATCAACAAGATATCCTTTCTTATGCGGTGTAATTTTAACAGCCTTTTTAGGTTTGGTTTCCAAACGGAACTCTGAAGGCAAATCCTCCTTATTGTCAAAATCCCAGCTCCCTACCTGATCCCAGTGGGTACCGGATTCTCCTGAGGTTCGCCCACTGGCATCAATCCATTCTTTATCCTCATAGGTAACCTCCCAGGAAGCGTCGGTAATCACGTTATTTCCTTTTACAAATAAAGAGGGTGTTGCCTCTTGATTGTAAACCTTGATTGTTAGTATATGATCACCTGCGGGGATTTCGAGCGCCTTAGGATCTCCGTAATACATTTTTCCATCCAATTGGATTTTAGCCTGACCCTCTGTATGGATTTCTACCACATCGTTTTGATCAAGCGATAGTTTCTTACGAAAGGTCACCAGGGAATAAGGACTGTAATAACGCCATAGCGGCGGGAAAAATGCCCCACGCTCCGTTCTTTTGGCTTGCATTTGATTACTCAACCAAATTTCATAATCACCGGGATACCAAATCCAGGTCGCATCAGTATTTTTAGAATTATCCTGAGCATTTAGACTTGTAGGCACCACAAACAGTGCTAGTAAAATCATACCAAGTAAATACTCAACTTTTAATTTTTTAATAAAATTTCGCATCAATATAGAGTTAAGCGCTAAAATTGCTAAAAATTCAATGGATGCTTATCCTCTACCTACCTGTATGACATAAATAGTACAGTGTCTGGATGCACTGAAGCATGCTGGTTCTTGGTCAATATTGGGGATTACCCGATTTGGGAGAAAATCATATTTATATATATGGATCCGAAATTTACCTTTATCTTCAACCCAATTAAGCTCTCTAAATTTAGGAGTTGTTTCTATAAATAAAGCCGTATGCTGGTTTAAAATCACATAGCTTTTTAATATCTTTTCCTCGTTTCTTCAATTATTTCCCCATTTTCATCATATTGCCAAGACCTCAATAATCTTCCATTTCCGTCCCAATCTTTATAAATCCCTGTTGTTTTTCCCTTTTCACGAAACATTTCAGAGCTTAAAACTCCATTTTTATGAAAATACCTAACAATTTCCTTGTCTTGGTCGGGGTAATAAATTGTTTCTTCTTGCTTTTCTCCATTTTGACGAAAGACAATATTTGACAATATCTGCCCTTTATCGTTGTAAACTCTTTCTATCCAAATTTTTCTTTTGGAAAGTAGTTCTTTAGCCTGTTTTAAGTCAACGCCATTTAAGTCTGAATATATTTTCAAATGCAAATATGAAGTATCTATTTCTCTCCAAAAAATTGTAGTGTCAATGGGAATATCGTTATCGAATTTTTCAATTTTAGTTAAATTTCCTTTGCCTGAATACCATTTAAAAACCCCATTTTTCTTTCCTTTCAGATAGCTTTGTGTACTTTGAACAACTTCATTTGGATACCATATATTTCTCTTACCATTTAGCAGTCCGTTTTCATAATATTCTTCTAACTGTTTATTTCCATTTTGATAATATTCTAATCTTTTCCCCTGGTATTCCGGTTCAATTTGTTCTTTATCAAATAATTGTTGTAATTTTTTCTTTAAGGTCAACTCATTCGGATATTTAACATTTTCATATCCATTAAACATTTTTATCCTTTTGGAACGAGTGCAATAGCCAGTAATAGACTTTTTAAAATTCTCATTGTAATAACCGAAAATGATCCATTGATCACCTATACTTTCTCCTAAATCACAGGATGTCCAACCTATTTCTAAGGAGTGATGAGATCCTGATACGAGAATGCTTTCTATATTTTCGCCTTTATATAATTCCAAAATTTCGAAACCCATTAGGTGTATATAAAAGTCCGTTTCGATATTTTCGGCTTTTTTGATTTCAGTAATTTTCACGTGAGCAATGAAATCATAATCGCTTAAATCTTCTTTTGTTTTAAAATCAGGATTATATGAGCAGGAACAAGCAAATGTTTTTACTGAAAATAAGAATAGAACTAAGAATGGTATTTGTAGTCTCATAGTTTGTTTCTAGGTTGGTACCGGCGGCAGTCTACCTTAAAACTACCGATTATAGTTTAAAAATAGTTGGATTTGGGGTGTAAAACAAATTAATTTCACATAAGTTTGTTCTACAGCTAAGGGATGGTTTGCAGTACTTTATCGTTGAACTTAGAAGTGGTGCATTCACTTCTAACTGGGCATTATTTTTGCAAGCTTTGCCTTTGTACTATTTAAAGGTATAGTACTGGGCTTTGTATTTGGTTTGGTAAGACAGGAAAGGATGCTCTGGAAAAACTGGGATAATATCAATGATTTAAGGCAGGATTTTAATAGTGCTGATTATGTAGGAAACCACCGGTTCGTGTTCAACATAAAATGAAACAATAATAGGCTCGTGGCTGTTATTTCATTTAATGCTAAAAAAGTTTATATGATAAAAACAGAGAAGGAGTACAAAACTATCGTGCAACGCATGGAAGTGCATTTACAAGACAGCAATAATATAGAAAATTCTGATGAAAGCGGTTATATTGAACTCAACATATTATCTGACCTTATTGCAGATTATGAAGAACGTACCTATACTGTTGCAAAGCCTACATTAGCTGAGATTATAAAACTACGTATGGCTGAAAAGAGCCTGAATCAAAAAGGATTATCTGAACTTATTGGAGTTAGTACGTCCAGAGTTAGCGAATACCTTACAGGAAAAAGTGAACCCACTTTAAAGGTAGCTAGAGAAATCAGCAAAAAACTGGACATTGATGCAGCTATTGTTTTGGGGGTTTAGGGAAACGACAATTAACAAAGAAACACGTGTGAGGTTAAAGCAATAAGTAATAATGATATTATCTACGCATTGAGAAGTCAATAGAACTGAGACTAATTCGAAAATCAAATGAATAAAAAAGACATCATTCCTAAAAACAAATCTTAACGAATTATTAAAATCATCCATTGCAGAATTATTGCAACAAATTAGGAGGACGCAATCCGCTCGTGCAATAAATACTATTTTACTACAAACCTATTGGTATATCGGAAAGTATATTGTTGAGTTTAAACAAAAGGGTGATAATAAGTCGAGTATGGAAGTGAACTAGTCAATAAGTTATCCAAAGATTTAAGCTTAGAGTTTGGCAAAGGTTTTAGTCGAACAAATCTTAAAACATTTCGCAAGCTCTACCTTACATTTCCAATTGGTCAGACGGTGTCTGACCAATTGAGTTGGAGTCGTTATTTTGAAATTCTTAAAGTCAATTCAGAACTCAAAATTAGCTGCTCTAAATGAGAATAATTTTTAATATGATCTATTGCTGTTTTAATTTGTGAAGCATTAAATATCCTTTGTTTCCGCTTATTCCATTCTGAAAGCTATTATCTTTCACTGTAAAAATAATTATTTATATACGTCCTTTTAAGGGCTTTTAAATTACAATGTAGCTTAGTTTCAGGTTAAAAATAGTAAGCTAAAAACGGTCAAAATATGTTGCATGATAGCTTTAAAAAAAAGACTGACGCCCTGTGCACATCGCCACTCCACTTCTTCAAATACCTGTTCATGAAACAACTGTCGAGTACGACTAAGGGCTAGACCAGCGGTCACCAATAATTTTTTCTAAATAGCCAATCAAACAGAGCTTTAGGGAGTTTAATTTTAGACTTTCATTTCCGCTGTTAGCCATAAGAATTATTTGCTAGCTAAATATTCTTTAGCCGTTAAAATTGGTAACTTGGAGTTTTTAAAATCCTTTTTGTTTCTCGTTATAATAATATCCACTTCATTTTCAATTGCTGAATAATATTGAAGTCCGTCCTCAAAATCTGGAAAACTTTCATCACTTAATGCAAGTTCGGTGATTTTATCATCTAAACTTAATAGTTCAACGAGCACTTTAAATTTTCTCAAAATCTCCCTCGCTTCTTTAGCTGATTTTAATTTTGTGAGAATGTAATTTGTATTAGCAAATGTTATGGATGAGATTGTAAGTTTCAATTCTTTTTTATCGGCTTGAGAAAATAGATCTGCTGCATCATTATAAAAATCTTTTCTTTGTGATAGCAAATCAATTACTATATTGGTGTCAATCAATATTTTTTTCATTTGTATTTCTCAATTAAATATTTAGCATATTCATCTTTTATATCCAAATCATCATCTATTGAAATAACTCCACTTAGACTTTTCACCAAAGGTGTGATTTCATTTTTCTTTTTTTCTCGTTCAGTAAGAGTTCCTAAATAGGATTCTATTAATTTCGATAGACTCGTATTATTAGACTTAGCATAAAGTTTAGCGGTCTCAATAATATTTTCGTTTAAACTTAATGTGAGCTTTTTATCCATTACAAAATTATTTACGTACAAATATATTAATTATTTACGTAAAATTAATTGTCTTTGATTTTTTTGTTTCCACAGCCTATTTAAATGTACTGACATGATTTATAAGTCGGCGTATAAAACCCATTGATCACGGAGTGTCGATGGGATGTAAGCGCCCTTTTTAGCCTTGGCTAGGGTAGTATTGGTATTCAAAGACTGCTACGGTAACATGTGAACTTGTAATAACACGCTCTAACATACCGTGCAAAGCTTGTCTAGAGTGCAATTAACAGAGTGTAAAAAATTTAATATCAATATTTTACAATTTTTATCATGTACTTAGATATAATAAGAAGGTTATTTGTAAATAAAATATACACGTCGTTTACCAAGATTCGGCAATAAAAATAATTAGGTAAAATAAAGTTCTATTAGATATCAAAACCGCTCCTGTACTAATGACCGTTAAACAATAGATAAAGACCTATCATAACCACAAACAAACTCACCCATAACACCTTGGCTGTAGGAGACAGTTTTGGCAGTGTACCATAGTCCAATGTACTTTTGAACTGATGTTGCGATTTATCAAGTAGTGAGATCACCACTATTAGTATGGATAACAGCACAAAAATGTAAAAAGAAAGCATTAGAAAATGTGGCCAAAAAGGATAATCTGCCGCTGGAAAAATCCAGAGGTAAAAGACACCGACTCCAAGGCTTAAAAAGGTTCCAAACAGTAAAATAAAATTTGTAGCCTTGGTAGTTGAACGCTTCCACAATACCCCAAATAAAAATACCACAGACATTGGAGGGGCTATAAAGCCCAATATTGATTGAAAAATATCAAAAAGATTCAGTCCCTTAATACTATTGATGGCAAGTGTAATAAAAATGGCAATAACCGCTCCGATAACCGTAACCACCCTACCGATTTTTACCACTTGTTTTCCGGTGGCATCCGGTTTGTATTTCTTCACATAAACATCCATAGTAAATACGGTGCTCAAAGCATTGAGGGCGGAATCAATGGTGCTCACCAATGCAGCAATTAACACTGCCATAACCAGCCCTATCATTCCTTGCGGAAACATACTGGTGACCATGGTCATATAAGCCTCATCCGGATTTTGAAGATCAGGATAGAGTATGAAACAAAGTATTCCGGGAAGAATAAATAAGGGAACATCCAAAATTTTTAACCAGGCCGTAAAATTAGATCCCAGTTGTCCCTGTTTATTATTTTTTGCTCCCAAAACTGATTGTACCATGGATTGGTCCGTACACCAAAACCAAACGCCCATTACAGGGTAACCTAACAAAATGGCATGCCAGGGATAACTCGCATCATCTGTGGGTAGTAACAAATTCCAATAATGGTCAGGAGTTTTCGCCAAAAGTCCGTCCAGTCCACCCACCTCAAAAACACCGGTAATGGTTAATGCCAAAGACACCACAATCAATAATACCATCTGAAATACATTGGTATAGGCAATTGCCTTTAGACCTCCGGCAATGGTGAAAAACGCCGCTATGATAATCAAAACTATGATCGAGAGCCACATCGGAATTCCCAACATCTGCTGAATCAAAATACCTCCGGCGAAAAGTGTGAGTGACAACCAACTAATTAAAATCGTCACAATGGTGTACCAGGCCAAAATACCACGAGTGGTATCCCCAAAGCGCTTCCCCATAAACTCAGGTAAAGTTTGAACCCTGGCGCCCATATAACGGGGTGCAAAAACCACCGCAAGTAGAAAAATAAATATAAAGGCGTACCAGGCAAAGTTACCAGCCACTACTCCGGTTGTATATCCAATACTGGCAGAAGCTATCAGCATGGAAGGTCCTACATTGGTTCCCCACATGGTAAATCCGATGCTGGTCCAATTCAATGAATTTCCGGCTAAAAAAAGATTACCGTCTCCGCTGTTTTTTTGACGGATACTCACCCAGAACCCAATGCCCACCAAAATTAAAATATAAGCCCCTACAACAATGAAATCAGTGATGGTTAATTCTTCATGAACATTCATATAAGTGAATTATTTTAGATAGTTCTCCAGTTGATATTGGTCTCTGACAGCTGCTATATTTTCAGGTTCTCCGGAGGCTAGTGATTTTTCCATGGCCTTGAGAAGCACAATGGTACCAATACCTTCTTTAAGATCCGGATATGCCGTAAAGCCCTCCCGAATACTATCAGCAAAATAGTTTAAGTAATTTTCGTACTCCCCTGCGTGATGACTCTTTCCCTCAAATCTAAAAAAATGCTTGAGTTTGTGTTCCCAGGTTTGAATATGCTCCTCTCCGTTTTTATTCGTTATGGCATAGCGAAGATCCATATAATCTCCTTGACTACAACCAAGGCTACCGCGCAAAATACAGCTCATTTCACTATCGCGTTGCACCGGTTGAACAGGTCCGCCGTATGCACCCGAGACTCTCGCAATTCTTCCATCAGTAGATTTAAAAATAAACTGCATTGTATCGGCGTTTTTTAATCCACCTTCTTTACCGTTTTGACTGAGCATCCCATAACCCATCACCTGATCAATATTCGGCAAATACCATCTGATAAAATCTACTGGGTGGCTCAATCCACCATACAACCATTTAAAGCGTTCTTCCCGCGCCCATGGCTTTGCTAAAAACCAACGGTGATCTGCATTATAATATGATTCAACGGTAACCAATTCACCGATAAGACCCGCATCGAAATCCAAACGCTGTTTACGCATCGGTTCAAAAAAACGGCTACTTTGCCCTACAAATACTCTTTTCCCTACCTTTTGCTGTAACTCAAGCAATTCAACGGCCTGATTCAAATCGTCTATCAAAGGTTTGGTACAAACCACATGTTTGTGGTGCTGCAGAGCAAGTTTAATATGCGCTGCATGTAAATGGTCAGGTGTATAAATCGCTATGGCTTCAATAGAATCATCATCCAACAAATCCTGAAAATCAGTTGTGTACTGATGAAAATCAAACTCTTTAGCTCTTTGCTTGCAGAGCTCCAGATTGCGATCACATATCTTAACTAAATCGACCTTAGGACTTGAAAGTGCAGCAGACATGGTACTCCTTCCTTCTCCAAGACCAAGGATGCCCAGTCTTAATTTCTTATTTTCCATGGGTATTAAAACTTAATATTTTGAAATTCAGGTTGTAAACCGGCTTTTTTCTTTATCTCTTTAGATACTTTGGGACCGTTATTTTTCCACTCATTTCCGGGACCGGGACTGTTGGAAAAGAATTTATCTCTTTCCGTCCAATTGTTCTCCGCAAGAATGTAAGAGGAGCCTTCATCAAAGTAAATATATTGATGGTGATCAGGCATATGTGCATACGGCGCCTTTTCTAAATCATAAATGGCATTTTCGCTAATCACTGTATTGGGTTGTGCTGACAAGGTATAAATACCCCCAACATCGTACATCTGTTTGGCAAAGCGATGAATGCGATTGGCATAAATACGATTGTTCTTTGCTATAGAAATCGTTTTTGTCCAACTCCAACCGACACAGATTCCACTATAATTCACATCAAAGACCTCATTATGAGATATATTAATATCATGAGCAACGCCTATACTAATGCCTACACAACCCCAATCCTCATTGGTTGCATCCTCAATATAATTGTTTTCGATATCCAAATGATGTACGACCTCCCTTTCATCAGTTGGAACATAAGGAAGGTGTGCCTCAAAATCAGGGCTACCGAAAAAACCTGCCTGAATAGCAGTCCCGCCTATATCGTTAAAAACGTTTCCGATAATCTTACTATTTGACACCCCGACAATATAATCAAGTCCGGTGGCTGCCATATGTTTAAATTCACAACGCTCAAATTTTATGTCCTCGGCATTGGAAACCTCGACTGCGGCAGGCTGTCTTTCAACCCAAGCCTGATTCTCCAGACTCGCCTTATCCTCAGTACCCGGCTGTTGAAGTTTATACGCATCCACCAATGACCAGCCCGCCTGTAAAGGAACATGTCCCTTTTCAGAAGGACGCATCCAGGTACTGTGCTGAAAGCTTATATTTTTAAAATAAACATTAGATACCTTTACACTGCTGTTTCCCTTTATTTCCACAAGAGTTTCAAGAGAAGGAACCACCAATTTAGAACTGTTGATCTGCTGTTTAGATTTGGGATAATAATACAGCTTGGAGGCCTTGTAATCCACATACCACTCTCCAGGCTGATCCAAAAGTTCAGCCGCTCCCATAAAGTAAAAGGCAGAGTTTCCATTATACTCCTTTTTATCGTCGATAAAAGGTGCCGGCCAAGGATGTTCAAATTCAATTTTACTTTCAGGTTGGTGAAAACGCACTGCCGTACGATCTCCTTTTACCTCTAATGACTTTACGCGAAGATTCGCAATAGCCCACCACTGATGGATGACAAACTCCAGGTCCTCCACATTTGAAAAATCCCATTTTGGCGTTGGAATCCAAAGAATTTCATTCTCATTGTCTACAGACAAAATCCGGTCTAATTCTTCTTCTCCAAGATTGGTGGCTCTTTTGGCTTTTTCTCCATCCACCCAAAGCTGCCTAAAATCAAGCGTACGTCCCCCTGTTTTAGGCATATCTGTAACCCACAACTCTCGACTGATGGATTCAGGAATCCCTGGAACCTGAGCAGTGTTAGGCTTCCAGTTACTAAGCTCCACACCTGAAGACAAAACAGCATTTGACTCGCTTTCAGATCTTATAATTGTTGGAGATCCTGGAGTTCCAGAGTCCTCACTCCGAATTAAAATAGGTTCATACAACTGATATACCCCAGCCTTTAGGATGATTTCCACAGGTTCATTTGGTGCTATCTTATGCAACCTTCGTAAATTCCTTACCTTACGCAAAGCAGTGGCAAGGGTAGCTACCGGTTGATCTTTAGTTCCGGAGTTTAAATCATTTCCACTGGTGGAAACATAAATTTCATGTGCATTTACAGATAAGCAACATAACAACGCCACGAGCGCGATACAATATTTAGATTTAAAAAACATAGGTGATACCAATGGTTTATGAAAATTTAATTTTAAAATAGAGTCCAATAATAGGAAGAACCTAAGTGAACCCTATCCTTTACTTACATGAATATACATTGCAAAACACTTTTACCAACCAGATGAAAAGTTGAAATACAAGGTCATTTTTTTACTTCTGAGTTTCCAATTGTCAAAGGTCCCATAATCGAAGAAAATGTTCTTTTGACCCGAAGGACCTAGGCGTTCAGGCTGATTGGTTTTACTTCCTATGGCTGGAATGGCTTGCATAAATGAAATATCCTGAAATGGAAAAGGTGGCGAAGTACGCTCCTCATAAACATTTTGCGCATATTCGGGGGTGAAAAGTCTCAAAAAAACATCTTGAGTTTCAGTAGCCACCACAAAAGACTGAGATTTGGAATTAATTTTTGCCCAGTACAGATTGGCATGATAGCCTTTAAACTCAGGATACACCATAGGAGACACCCCAGTAACGGTATTGTTATATGCCTTTTGATGCACATTAAAGTTAGTGCCGTGCATCCGGTTCTTCCATACGCGATAAGGTCCCTCACCTAGCCATTCAATGCCTTCCACCAGTTCTTCAGGATATGAAAAATCCACACCCATATAATCAAAATCAACATCATAGTGTTCGGGCTTATAATACACCTCTAGCTTTACCCATCCTGAAGGATAAAAAACCCAGCTAAACTCTTTCATACGAGATTTTTCCTCAAAAGAGGATCGAATCACAAGGCTATCTCCAAATTGTTCCGTATGCAACGATTTAAAATCGACCACACCGGCACTCAAGTGAGGGCCATTGTTAAAAGGAATTTCTCCGTTTTTATTTTCGACTTTCTTTAGTTGTCCATCCTGTTTTCCGATCACAAAGGTGAACTCCCCGGAATTAACCGTTATTTCTTTGGAACTTTCTTTCCATTTCACCTTAGCCAATCCGGTAGCATCCGTAGGATTAAGACTAGAAACAACATCCTTAGGCGTTTTAATAGGCCAACTCCAGGTAAATAGTTCTCTACCATGTTTATCAGTAGCATTCACATATAAAACCTCATAATCTAACCAGTCTGATGGAAGCTCCAACGAAAGCTTGCCTTTTTGTCCTGGCGCTACATCAGGAGCAGCAATCGTACCGCGAAGTTGTTTTGATAAACCCTTATTATTCGGTAAGGGTAGTTTCTTCAACGTCCAACTAAAACTAAGTTCCTTGAGATTAGTATATAAATAACGATTTTCCAAAGGCAATTTCCCGTCAAAACTACTAGTTAGATATAGATTCTGAAAACGTACAGGAGCCCAGAGTTCTTTAATGGTGTAAAAACTTGCCTCCTTTTGATGGAAAGGACCCAGAATACCATCCGCAGCCGAACCGTTATAGGTATCGATCTCTCCAGTATCCGTTCGCTCTATACCCTCATCAGCAAAGACCCATAAAAATCCTCCGGCTGCTCTGGGGTTATCCCATATGAGCTCCCAATAATCGTTTAAACCTGCACCGGATCCCCCATCGTACAAACCGTGTAAGAATTCAGTAGGAAAAACAACCTCACGTCCATTCCAGTATGTACCCACTCCATAATTATAAGGTCTGTAATGTTCATTAGCCATACCATTAAAATGCTGCCAGGGGTGAATAACGTCCCTTTTTTGAATATCAAAATGCTGAAATAAAGCATCAAGATCCGTATTGTGTCCACCCTCATTACCATTATTCCAAAACACAATGGAAGGGTGGTTTACATCTCTATTAACCATCGCCTCTACCAATCTGCTACCTGTAGGCGTATCATAAGAACCATGCCAGCCTGCAAGTTCATTCAACACAAACAAGCCTAGAGAATCTGCAACATCCAAAAAATGCGTATTTGGTGGATAATGCGACATACGCACCGCATTCATATTCATATCTTTTATCAGATTCACATCTGCTATACTTCGCTTTTTACTGGAGGCTCTGCCGGTGGTTGGCCAAAAGGTATGTCGGTTTACGCCCTTAAATTTAATTTTAACCCCATTGACATAAATGCCATCACCTTTTCGCAACGCTACGGTTCTAAATCCAAATTTTTCGTCAAATTCATGAACGGCTTCCCCATCAATGCGCAAATTAAAGACAATGGAATAACGATTAGGATCCTCGGGGTTCCAGGTTTTTATTCCTTTGAATTGCTGCTGCAGTATAAGCGAAGTCGATTTAGATGATATATCCGCTGAAAACTCCGGACCGACAGCCTTATGTGCTGCGTCGAAAACCTGCGCAACTACTTCCCCTTTTTTTATAGAACCATCTAAAAAAACTTGAGCAGTCAGCATTCCATCCGCCTTGGCATCAATAGCCACTCGCTCAATATTTTTGACAGGTTTTACGCTCAGGTATACTGGTCTAAATATCCCGCCGAAAATCCAAAAATCCCCTTTGCGCTCAGCGGTATTCACAGATTCGTTTTCAGAATGTTTTGCCACACGAACCTCCAGCAAATTCTCAGAATCGTCGAAGTTTAAAAGCTTGCTGATATCGTATTTAAATCGATAAAAGGCCCCCTGATGAATTGCTCCTGCAAGCTTACCGTTTATTTTTACCTGGGTATCCGTCATAGAGCCCTCAAAAACAATCTCCACCTTTTTATCCTTCCAATCCTTTGGGACGCTGAAACTATGTTTGTAGAAGCCCACCTCTTTTCCCCTATCCTTCTCATCGGTATGTCCGTAACTATACGTACCAAACCCGAATTGCTCCCAATTCGAGGGTACCGGAATTTGAGCCCATTTTCCGGAATTTCTTCCATTGGATACTTTAAAGTCCCACTCGACAGTATGATCACTTCCGGTTCCTGATAAATAGAGTGTTTCTGTTTCTTGACCAAGCAAGTGATTACACCCTGTAATAACAAGTATTATTGCAGATATAAAGAGTTTAATTTGAAAAGAAAGCCCCATTTATAATTGATTTATTATAAGATTTGATTTATTTTTTTAGTCAGTAAAACTAGACATTAGTCTTGTTTAATCACATTGGGAGAATTTTCAAACTCAATACCTTTTGTCAAATCTCCCTGTTTATTCACAATTAAAGTATCTCCAGGCACATAAAAAATAACATCATTGAATTTTATATTACGAGCATCTAAGAAATTCATTAACGAATCCGAGCTCCGCACCCTGATATGTTTAAACTCTATGCCATTAGCATCATTAATTGTCAACAGCTTATCACTTTCCAAAACCCTAATATGATCCATCTTTACATTTTCCACGGGTGATTCCGGAATTCCGTATATTTTAACAAAAGTTTCCGCTTTTTCAACCAATATATCTTCCATAAAGATGTTTTTAAACTGCGGGGTTAAAGGATTTACAGGTCTTGGAGGCATTCGCTCTGCCAATTCTCCAACATACAACGGTTGCCCTAACATATCCCACTTAAAAGCTGTTCCGTGCAGATTCATCCGCAGGCGCTTGTAATATAGATTCTCACCTCCGCCACCTCTGGGTCGGCGTGTTTTAAAACGTACACCTACACCGGTATTATCAAAGACACAATCGTGAATGTACATATTTCGAACCATTCCGGCAGTTTCACTGCCCACAGTAACAGCACCATGCCCTTGTTTGGCTAGACAATAACGAATTACAACATTTTCCGTAGGTTTATTTACTCTTAATCCATCCTCACCTCTACCGGCTTTCATGGTAAAACAATCATCCCCATTATTTAAAGTAGAATACTCGATCAACACATTTTTTGAAGATTCGATATCAATACCATCTCCCCTAGGAATTCCGACAGAGTTCACGGTAACCCCACGGATAATAACCCCATCACAATACACAGGAACGATATTCCAAAATGCAGTCCGCTCCAGCGTCACTCCTTCAATATAAACATTGGTACAGCTGGTCGGTGAGATCATCATGGGAAGAAAAATAGAAGAACCATTGTACCCTTCATAAATTCTTTCAGACACCGGTTTATCGATGGGAACAAATTTTTCTGTAACATCTTCAGTCATCATTTGCGCTCTTACCGATCCCTCATCAGGGCCATAGATAGTTCCAGAACCAGTTACCGCAATATTATCCTGTTTGTAGGCGTAAATACAAGCTCCAAGAGACATTACCTCGACGCCCTCATGTCTTGTAAATACAGCGGGGCGATAATCCTCCAATTCTCCGCTGAAATAAAGTTCCGCACCAGATTCCAAATGAAGATTCACATTAGATTTTAAAGAAATTCGACCACTTTTCCATTTCCCTTTAGGAATAACAACCATACCACCACCCTGATCACTGACCGAATCAATCAAAGATTGAATAATCTGAGTAACTTTAGTATCTTCAATAGCGCCATGATCGGCGATGGATACCCGAAGGTCAGGAAATACAGGCTTTTTAAATTCGGGCATATCAAAAGGAGCATCCACCGGAGCGATTTCATCAGGTAAATGCGCAGCACCTACTTGGTCCTTAGTCAGTAGACTGTCCAGTGGAAAGTGATTTAAACTTTCCGTCAACGTTTTATTGTTTTTCACAGCTGTATTACAGCTGTGAAAAACAAAGGCCGTAACACAAAAAAGTAGTAGTTTTAATTTAAAAGTCATGATCTCAAAGTTAATATAGGGGCAATATCCAATTATTTTTTTAGCCCGCTATCCTGTAGGTACCCAAGTGACTTCACGAAACATCATAAAAAAACACAATTCGCACTCTTACAGTGCAAAATATGGTTAAAATTGCACTATCACAATGCAAAAAATCAATAGAAACGCACTCAAATAGTGCATTTTTATTTACCACGGTGGTAAATTATTAGTAATTGATGAAATTCATTAATATAAGGAATGGTCTAGGGAATTAAAACTCCTCTATGATTACCATAAAGATTTGAAAGTTATTTTCACAGGTTCTTCTGTTCTCGACATCAAAAAAGGTGTGGCAGATTTGAGCCGAAGAGCCGTAATTTATTCCATGCAAGGCTTGTCATTTCGCGAGTACTTAAAACTATTTCATAAAATTGATTCCAAAACCTATTCTTCAGAAGAGATATTAGTACACAAAGTAGCCATCCCAGAATTAAAAAAACCACTTCCTCTTTTTAAAAAATATTTAAAACAGGGGTACTATCCTTTCGTATTGGAAGGGGATTTTCAGATTCGATTAAATCAAATCATTAATCATACTTTCGAAGTGGATATTCCAATATATGCCAAAATGAATGCTTCAACTAGTAGAAAATTAAAACAATTATTAGCCATCATTTCCAATGGAGTTCCTTTTAAACCCAACTTTAGCAAAATTGCCAAAATGTTATCCGCTAGTCGAAATAACATATCCGACTATTGCTATTACATAGAACAAGCAGGAATGATCGCTCAATTAAGAAGTGATACAGCAGGTATCCGAGGACTGGGGAAAGTCGATAAAATTTATCTAGACAATTCAAATCTGATTTACCAATTATCCGAGGGAGAACCGAACATTGGCAATATAAGAGAAACCTTTTTCTTAAATCAATTACGTGTGAAATATACCGTTTTGACCTCCAAAAGTTCTGATTTTTCGGTCCATGGAACAACCTTTGAACTTGGCGGTAAAAATAAAGGTCATCAACAACTTAAATCTGTTGAAAATAGCTATGTGGTTAAAGATGATATTGAACGTGGCTTTTTAAATGTCATTCCTTTATGGCATTTTGGATTAACCTACTAAACATACATATCGCCTCCTCTTTTTAAAACATCCAAAGCTCGAAATTGTCACATCAATCATCGTTCATCTTAACTTGATGCGCATTGTTTAGTTGTTCGCACTCCCATCCATTACATAGGACACACAAGGATAGGTCTTTTGGGTTATTTCAGTATTCTTGTGTTGGAAATTAGATAAATCCATCTAAAGATTAATGTTTACAAACTATGAAATTAAGGATTCTACTCTTTAGCCTGGCGTTGTTTAGCTCTATACCTTGTTTTTCCTTTGAAGGTGAAAGCGGTATAAGAATATACGACCTTCGCACTGAAATGCTGAATAATCCGGAAGGCATCAACGCTTTAAATCCACGACTAAGTTGGAAAATTGCAGGAGAAAGTCGTGGACTCCATCAAATCGCCTATCGCATACTGGTCGCTTCATCAGCCGAAAAACTAGCCTCAGATACCGCTGATCTTTGGGATTCAGGGAAACAAAACTCCTCAGAGACAAATGGTATACAATACCGCGGAAAAAACCTCCAGAGCAGCCAAGATGTTTATTGGAAAGTAAAAGTTTGGACAAGCAATAGTGAAGATACTTGGAGTACCGCATCGCATTGGAGCATGGGATTACTATATTTTAAAGACTGGAAAGGGCGATGGATCGGTATGGATTCGCTTACACCCAGCGATCGTGATGAAAAATTCTCAAAACTGTCAGCACGATATTTCAGAAAAACCTACCAACTCCCAAAACAGATCAAACGTGCAAAAGCCTATATCATTGGCCTAGGACTATATGAACTCTACATCAATGGAGAAAAAATAGGTGACCATGTATTAGCGCCTGCTCCAACCGACTATTCTAAAAACATACTCTACAATACCTTTGATGTTACCGATGCCCTTCATACCGGGGAGAATACCATAGGAACTATCCTTGGCAACGGAAGGTATTATACCATGCGACAAGATTATAAACCTTATAAGATAAAAGATTTTGGCTACCCAAAAATGCTACTTAATGTATTGGTAGAATACACAGACGGAAGCTCAGAGGTACTTCGAACAGACAACAGCTGGAAAATGACAGCTGAGGGTCCCATCCGCTCCAATAATGAATACGATGGGGAACATTATGACGCCAGAAAAGAAATGCCGGGATGGTCCACTCCAACTTTCGATGACAGCAGCTGGACAAACGCCCTATATGTATTAGCGCCCTCGGGAAACATTGAGGCTCAGATGACTGAATATATGAAGGTTGTAGAAACCATCAAACCTATTTCCATAACTCCGCTTAAACCGGACACCTACATCTTGGATATGGGTCAAAACATGGTCGGTTGGTTAAAATTAAAAGTAAAAGGTTCAAAAGGAGATCAGATAAAGCTTCGTTTTGCAGAGGTCTTAAACAAAGACGGCAGTCTGAACGTTGACAACCTAAGAGACGCAAAATCTACAGATGTCTATATTCTTAAGGGAGGAGAAGAAGAAACCTGGGAACCTTCATTCATTTATCACGGGTTTCGCTATGTGGAGATTAGCGGATTCCCAAATACTCCTACACTTGAAAATTTCAAAGGAAGGGTAGTCAATGATGCCTTGGAAGAATCAGGCACTTTTGAGACCTCAAATCCAATTATAAATCAGGTCTATAAAAACGCCTATTGGGGAATACGGGGAAACTATAAGGGCATGCCTATAGATTGCCCACAGCGCAACGAAAGACAGCCTTGGTTGGGAGACAGACCCACCAGTGCCTATGGAGAAAGTTTCATATTTGACAATCAAAAATTATACAGTAAATGGCTGGATGATATCCGATATTCACAAAAAAGCGACGGCGCCATTGCGGATGTGGCTCCGGCCTTTTGGATGTATTATAGTGATAATATGACCTGGCCCGGAACCTACCTTATGATTGCGGATATGATCCATCGACAATTTGGAACTGTGGCTCCAATTCAGGACCATTATCCTCATATGAAAAAATGGCTGGTATATATGAGAGAAAGATACATGGACGAAAATTATATACTTACCAAGGACAGTTATGGTGACTGGGTAGCACCCCCGGCTACAATTGAAGAAGGAAGAGGAATGACCGGAAATGTTAAACATCCCAGCAAAATCATCTCCACCGCCTATCATTATTACTTCCTACAACTGATGAGTAAATTTGCGGCTTTAACTGAAAATCACAACGATATTTCTGAATACCAACAACTCGCCCTTAAAGTAAAAAAAGCCTTTAACCAGCATTATTTTAATAAGGATAAAAACAGTTACGGAAGCCTTACTGAAAATATTCTTGCAATTGAATTTGACCTGGTTCCCGAACCCAAAAAAACGGAAGTGTTTAACCGCATTATCCATCAAATAACAAAAGAAAATAATGGGCACCTCAACACAGGTGTTATAGGTACCCAATGGATTATGCGATGTCTCACTGAAAATGGCCGTGCAGACCTTGCCTATACCCTAGCCACAAGCACGAGTTACCCAAGTTGGGGGTACATGGTGGAAAACGGTGCCACAACCATATGGGAACTGTGGAACGGCAACACCGCAGCACCTAATATGAACTCCTACAATCACGTAATGCTTCTAGGAGATCTTATCATTTGGTATTATGAAAACCTAGCAGGAATCAAATCAAAAAAACCAGGATTTAAAGAAATTCAGATGAATCCCATAATGGTGAATGAGCTTAATTATGTCAATGCCAGCTATAACTCCATCCATGGTCCAATAGTAAGTCGTTGGAAGAAAAACAATAAAAAATTCATATGGGAGATTCGTATTCCTCCAAACACTTCTGCTGAGGTCTATTTCCCGACAAAAGACCTCAAAAACATCAAAGAGAACGGAAAACCTATAGCTAAAATAGATGGTATAGAACTTAAAGAAGTTAAGGGTAATCGCGTTCACCTAAAACTCGTTTCCGGAAATTATATATTGAGTTCCGAATTATAAAAGTAACACGCAAATAAATAGTTAAGATAATCCAATACACAATTACAATGAAAACGTTTAAAAAACTTAGTCTCATCGCCGGCATGCTCATACCCGCAGCAGCAATCATATCGTGTGAGACCACTAAAAAATCCGAAAAACAAACTCAGGAGCAACAAGATACAAAGGAACTTCAAAATCCAAAAAAACACCGAGATGGTATTGTATTAGAAGAATTTGTATACAACACTGCAGATTTTCCGTCAGCCCATTCTGCAACTATGCTGGAACTTGAGAACGGTGATCTCCTATGTAGCTTTTTCGGAGGCACCAAAGAACGACATCCAGACGTGGAAATCAAACTTTCACGGAAAAAGCCAGGAGGAGCATGGAGTGCTCCACGAAGCATAGCAGATGGCGTACAAAAGGATGGAGAACGCTTACCTACATGGAATCCCGTGCTGTTCCAAAACTCAAAAGACACCCTTACTTTATATTATAAAATAGGGCCAAGTCCGAGCACCTGGTGGGGAATGCAAAAAACTTCCACCGATGGAGGACACACATGGAGCCAAGCACAGCGATTGGATAAAAACGTCATAGGCCCGGTTAAAAACAAACCAATAACCCTTGAAGATGGTACCATACTTTCCGGATCGAGTACTGAAGATAGTGGATGGAAAGTCCATATTGAACGCAGCACTGACGCCGGAAAAACATGGAACATTATAGGTCCTCTAAACGATGCTGAAACCATAGGCGCTATTCAACCTACCTTATTAACCTATACAGACGGAAGTATTCAAATGTTATGCCGAACCCGAACAGAAGTAGAATACATTAGTGAAACCTGGTCAAAAGACAAGGGTAAAACCTGGTCAAAAATGAGCTTGACAGAGCTTCCGAATAATAATTCAGGCCTCGATGCAGTTACACTTAAAGATGGTCGACAGTTATTAATCTACAATCATTCAACCAGAAAACAAAAAGGAATGGGACACAAGGGAAGAGGGGTATTAAATCTATCCGTAAGCGAAGACGGAAAAAATTGGGAAGCAGCCCTAGTCATAGATTACTTGGACGAACCAGGAAAACAATTTTCATATCCGGCCATTATTCAAACAACAGACGGATTGGTACACATCGCATATACCTGGCATAGAAAACGCATAAAGCATGTGGTGGTAGATCCAGAAAAGCTTACTACTTACCCTATCGTTGACGGTAAGTGGCCAACTGACAAAATTCCATTAATCACTTCTACAGAAAAATAAGAACTTTTGAAATAAATTAAATCGGGCAGGATAACAATTCTCAATATATCCAATCCGGTGCTTCTTACCATAAATCTAAAGATCTCAAGGTTGTTGGCTATCAATATGTGACTACCCACACAATAAAACGATGTGCGGGTAGTTCACCATAACCAAATTCATAACTCCCAAAAGTTAAAAGAAGCGGAAATGTCTATACTTCGATATTAGAAATTGGATACAGGATTATAGCAGATGCCAAAACCCAGTATCCAATTTTTAAATAATTACTGGTAAATCCTTACATAATCTATCTCAAAGGTACCTTCTGAAAAATCTTCCGGCACTTCCCCACCCAAGTTGCCGCCAATGGCAATATTAAGTAAAAGATAATGCTCATGATTAAAAGGTCTATTAGAGCCATTGATAAATTCATAAACCAGGGTATCATCCACATAGGTTTTAAGGCTTTCGCCATCCCATTCTAAAGCATAGATATGGTATTCTGTCGAAGCATTTACTATAGGGGTCTCTCCTCCCTCGTCATTATATTCCTTGGTGTTAAGATCACCCCAATGAAAATGTGAAATTGTTGAATTTTTATCCCAACCGGTTTGTTCCATTATATCGATCTCACCACACAGTGGCCAACCTACACTACCATACTTATCACCAAAGTAATTCCCTACCTCATTTGAATTTGCACCTAAAGTCCAGATTGCTGGCCAAGCACCGGCAGTACTTGGAAGTTTCGCACGCACCTCTATCTTACCGTAAGTAAAGGCAATTTTAGAATTCAAACGTGCAGAAGTATAGGCTTTGGTTGAACCCTGATATGTATATTGTTCCTTAAATGCTTTAATCTTAAGAGAACCATCACTTACAAAAGAGTTTTCAGCCCTATCGGTATAGTGTTGAAGTTCTCCATTATGCCAACTCCCATTATCAGGTGGGATGATTTGGTGATGCCACTTTTCGGTATCGGGACGTCCTTCATACTCAAACTCATCAGCGAATATTAAGGTTGTAAATTTCTCATCGCTTTTAAAGACCTCTACATTTGTGGTCTTGGTGATAAATTTCCCATTTGCGGAATAAGCCCATGCAGCTATATTATGGGAACGGGTACCAATTTCACTAAACTGGTGTTCTAAAGTTCCGCTTTGGCTTTCTATCAGGTCACCACTATCAATCCTAAAAGCATATTTAGTGGCATTATTTGCTCTTGCAGTTATGGTGACTTTTCCAGAGCCATCTCCTAAAGCATTAGCATCATTGGCGCCAAGAATAGCGACTTCAAGTACCAAGTCAGATGGCAGCTCATCGGTTTGAGAATCCCCAGAACTGCAAGCTAAGGAGAAGACCAGGGTCAAAAGGGATATACTGAATATACTCATTTTAAAAATTTGATAAATAGGTGAATTATTCTTTTTTTTCATCGTTATAAATTTTAGAATTAAGCTCTCCCCCTTTTGGAAGAGAGCTTAAGCTTTTCTAAACTAATATTCCATAGTATTCAAGGAACCTAATCTTACCTATTGCTTGTAAAAATATATATTATCTACCAACAAAGTCATAGTTCCAGCTGGTTGGCCTGAATAGATCAACTGGGCGATATTTGCTCTTGTGCTTAGGTTCGTAAAGTCGCTGAGTGGAATATCAAGAGAAATCCAAGTATTCTGTTCTGGGCTTTCTATGGTTATTTCATGTTCCACATCATCTCCGCCATCATAGGCTCCATTGGCCCCAAAATCAACAAGTTTTATCCTGATCTGCGTTGCATCTCCTGTCCAGACATCTGTATGGAAATGAGTCATCTCTGTGGCATCAATTTGATTTGTTACCGTTTCTATGCCTACAAAATTTAAATCACTGTATTTTTTGACTGCATTGCCATCTATGTCTATATCTTCTAAAGTGGCTGCAGACCAGTCCGTTCTCCAGGTATCTACACTAACATTGGTGTAGGCATCACTGAATAGTGAGATTACATCCGCTGCTGCAAGTGTCGGTGTTGCAGCCGGAGCTGTTGGTCCTGTTGCGGGGGGTGCATGAAAATAAATGTTGTCCAGATAAATCGTTCCATTACCATCAAGCTTCAACTGAATAATATCCTTCAAATCTACCACTTCTGAGAATTCACTCAGTGGAATATCAAGGCTCACCCATTGTCCTGTTGTGACAGCAAAGCTATAAGGCGTTTCAGCAGGACCGGTGCTTATTAGTGATAAATTAATTGTGGAGGAGTCCGCTGTCCAGTAGTCCACATGTAACATAGTCATTGCTGAAACATCAATACTTGAAGCTAAAGCTACTCCTTGATAATTTAGATTTGCCAATTTAAGGGTGTTATCTCCCGCTACGAGTTCCTGTGTAACTTGTGTTGATTGTCCCCAATTTGGATTAAAATCCGTTCCTTCCACATTGGTATAGGCATCACTGAAAATTGAAATCACTTGGGCGCCGTCAGCAGTTGGTGTTGGCGCAGCACTAGTTGGAGCATCAGAATCTCCCGGTTCTTCGGCTGCTCCTTCAGCCAATGTAATATCATCAAAATAGTAAGTAGATGGAGCCTCCTTCGTACCATTAAAACCAAAGAACAGAACAATCCGATCGAATTTATCCGTATCACTTGGTGAGAAAGCAAAAGAAAGTTCCTCCCATTGATTTGCAACCGTTGTAGTTGCCTGAACTTCTTTAGCTATTGATCCATCAGCAGAATTTTCAAATTTCAAAAGGACGATTTGATCAGCAGCAGGAGCATACACTTTTACCTTAATGGTCTGTAAGGCAGTAAAATCAACTTTAGCTGCCAAATCATAAAAGAAACCAGCCCAAGGCTCTACCCCTTCAGTTTGGCTATACGCAACCACATAGGCCGAAGTATTGCTTCCGGAAGGATCCGGATTCGCTACAAACTCATGGGTAAAGGAACCATCCTTTTCTCCGAAAAAAGTAGGCTCTGCTCCCTTGCATTCGAAATCGATGCCATCACTTAAAAGTGGTACATAAATCTCGAATTCACATGGAGCCCCTGGTTCCGGCTCAGGTGCGGGAGTTGGGGGAACATAGGCTGATGGAGGTGGCATATCATCTATAGTATCACAGGACCCTACACTTACAAGGATCCCAAAGAGCAACAGCAGCGATAAAATTGCTTTGCTTTGGTTTGGTATATAATTGTTTTTATGGATGTTCATTTTTTTTTTGAATTTAAGTTAATCCTGAGTTATTCCCTTAGTTATACCCTTCATTTTGAGGATAGTTTGGACCTAAAAGATCCATCTGTTGCTGAGGGATAGGCCAGTTTTTCATGTACTCTCTCAAGAGCTCTTTAGGGTTCCCTTCAGGATAAGACTCATTCATATTATCATTATTCATATGATCCAATAAGAATTCATATAGCTTACCTGTTCTTTTCAAGGTAAACCAACGCTGCCCTTCAAAGGCTAATTCCCGAGCTCTTTCATCCAAAACTGCCTGTAGATCGATTGTGTTAACAGGGTCTGTATTTGCTCTCTCCCTAACCTGGTTGAGATATTCTAAAGCTTTAGTGGTGTTGTTTAACATCATATGAGCCTCAGCACCGATAAGATAGGTTTCTGCCAATCTATAAATCATGATATTCTTGAAATGATTTCTATCTGTGGGCTCCACATTCTCATCAAAGAATTTTAATACTCCCGGGTTTTGTCTTCTGTAATAGAGCATAAACTCATTTTGGTCCGTTGGGTGGTTCTCGTATAAGTCTAGAGGATCTCCTAATTCCTTTCCTGGAGGAAGCGCCGTTGGATCATTATAGGCATATTCGAATACATAATAGGTGCCATTTTTTCTATTGTCATCCGGATCTTCGTTTAGAAGGTCGATCACATACTGGTTTAACGACATAAATCCAGCACCTGCACCTCCATTTTCTACAGACTGTATCATTCCAGGAGCATCCGAATAACCGGCAACCACATTCCAACTCATAATATGAGGACTACCTCCTCCAATGGTCTCTTTCATGAAATTGACGGTGAAAAGTGATTCAGAATTATCTAAACTTCCTGCGAACACTTGTTCTGTCGGTACCAGTGAATGATATCCACTGTTGATCACAGCATCAGTCTGAGCTGCAGCTTCTGCCCAGTCATTTTCCCACATGGCTACTTTAGCTCTGAGATGTCTTGCAGCTCCTTGCCCCCATCGTCCAAACTGTTCAGGCGTATAATCTAAGTGTTGAATTGCGAAGTCCAGATCAGATCGTAAAAGTGCAAAAATCTCTTCTGGCGAAGATTTATCCTGAGGCACATCAAAGGCATTCTCCGGTGTTGTTGGCTCAGTGGTAATATAGATATTATTGAAAAGGCGATAAAGTGAGAAAAAGGCATGTGCCCTCATGGTCTTGGCCTCTGCCAAGATTTGATCCCTTCTATCTTGGCCAATGTCAGTCAAGTTTTCAGCACTCTTAATAATAGCATTAGTTCTATCGGCTAAGCGGTAATAATGTACCCAATGCGCGTTAATTCCCGATGTGGTTCCATAATCTCCTAAGCTAGCTCCCCAAAGTAATCTACTGTACAGGGAAACTTCACCGGTAATCCCGACACCCAAATCACTCTTTGCTTGAAGAATTAGCGGGTATGTTCCGTTGAGACTTTGATCCTGGTAGATATTTCTATTAAGGGAATACAAGCCAACTACTGCTGATTCCAATCCCTCAGCTGTGGAGTATAGAAAATCAACAGAGGTGTCTGAATGCAAACTATCCTCCAAAAAATCCTTCTCACATGAGGTGAATAAAACAAGGGACAGCAGTACTGCAAAAACCCCTTTTGATGATACTATATAATGTTTGTTTTTCATGATGTTTTTTTTAGAATCCTAGTTTTACGCCTAAAGTGATATTCCGTGTTTCAGGGAATTCAGACTCCCAGCCCGATACAGGCGGTTGTTCTGGACTATACGACCTAAAGTCCGTGGAAGTAAATAGATTGGTACCCGTGATGTATACATTGGCACTCTGAATACCAAACTTTGAAAGACTTTCATGGGGAATATTATATCCCAAGGAAAGGGTTCTCAGTCTGACATAAGAAGCTTCTCTTACTGCAAAAGAATACAGATGTAAATGCGTATCCGGTTTTGGACGCGGGTATGCTGTAGAAGGGTGCTCAGGAGTGTAATATTTGGTACGAATTCCATTTATTGCACCTTTCCAAAGTTCTCCATTGGCCAGTACAGGATTGAGCTTTGTAGCGCCTTGTACAATATAAATATCTGCAAATAAGTCAAAGTTTTTATAAGAAATTGTATTGGTAATAGATCCATACCAATCAGGATCTGCTGTGGTAAAAACATTATCCCTATCGTCGATTTGTCCATTTCCATCTTGATCCACCACACGAACATCTCCCGGTTGAGCCAGTGGATTTCCTGTGCTAGCGATATCATCTCCTTCTTGGTAGATTCCATCATATTGTGGTAACCAGATATTATTTATTGATTGACCGACAGAAAGTCTTCTTCCCCAAGTATCTGTCATATCGATTGGATTACCCTGGTCGTCAAGTTCTCCAGTTAACGCAATGATTTCATTCTCATTTTTAGAGAAGATCAAACCTAAGGTCCATCTAAAGTCACCATCTCTAAAAAAATTGGTCATTAAAGAGCCTTCTATCCCTCTATTCTCGAGTTCTCCTGCATTAAAACGCATGACGTTAAAACCAGTAGTTCCAGCGATAGATCGATCCAGTAACAGATCTTTAGTGTTGGATTTATAATATTCAAATGTACCTTCAAACAGGTTGTTGAACAATCTAAAGTCCACCCCAGCATTCAAAGTTGTAGTTGTCTCCCATTTGAGATTAGGATTAGGCAATCGAGAGGAAGGCGTTGATCCTGCCACAGTTTCACCTCCAAACACATAAGGGACATCGTCTGCAACCCCCAACGATTCTAACGGATTAATTCCCTGGTTACCTGTATTACCATAACTGACCCTGAACTTCATTTGGTCTATCGCATCAACGCCTTGCATAAAAGGTTCATTATGCATCTTCCAAGCTACAGAAACTGCCGGGAAGTAACCCCATTTGTTGTTTTCTGCAAACACGGAGGCACCATCAGCCCTAGCTGTAGCTTCGAGTAAGTAGCGATCAAGGTAGCCATAGCGAACCCTTCCCATAAAGGAGAGTAACCTACGCTGAGAAACATCTCTAATACTGTTGAGCAGTACAGTGGCATTACCATTAAAACCTAAGGCGTCATTGGTAAACCCTGACTTATCCAGTTGGGTATATTCGGTGCGTTGTTCATCAAATCCCTGCACAGCAGTAAAGTCTAACGAATGATTTTCGTTGATCTCAGGGGTGTAGTTCACGATATTCTCTACCAAGACTTGTTTAAATAGCGTGTTGGATAAGACACCAATACCGTCATTACCTTCATCTCCTGCTGAATGCAAGGAACTTCTATATATTCCCCTATTGGTATTTCTGTTCCTTAAAAATGTTTTTAAGGTATAACTCAATTGAGGTGCAATATCATATACTAAACTAAGGCTCACATCGGTTAAATTAATTTTACTCTCATCCATGGACTCTCGTTGATCCCATAGTGGATTTACCGCTGTGTTAGTAGGTCCTAAATAATATTTTTCTAATGCTCCTTCATCGTTAAAAGGTTTTGCTAAAGGCGTAATAGTAGTGAAATTAAGTCCTCCGGTTTCACGATCTTGTTTGGCATTTTGATAATTCAAAATCCCTCTTAACAATAGCTTATCGGTGAGTCGTTGTTCCAAGTTCAATTTAAAAGATCCTCTCTTGTAGCCCGAATTGGGGATAATCCCCTGTTGATCAAAATAATTAACACTGGAAAATATTTTGGTTTGCTCCGTTCCTACAGAGAAACTAAGAGAATGACTTTGGATCACGGCATCTCTTAATACGAGATCTTCCCAGTCAACAAAATTTTTGTTGTCTATGGCCTCCAGTTCAAAAGGAGAAAAGATATTCTCATCATTCAGGTAATCTCCTGTAAACCTATTTCTATTGGCTTCTCTTTTTAAGTCAATATACTGTTGTCCGTTATATTGATTGAAATTTTTGGTAAGGCTCTGAATGGTAGTATAACCATGGTATTCGATTTTAGGTTTACCCACCTTACCTCTCTTTGTAGTGACAAGGACAACACCATTGGAAGCTCTAGATCCGTAAATTGCTGTAGAAGCAGCATCTTTAAGAATCTCAATATTGGCAATATTATCCGGAGCTACATCATTAAGGTTATCATAAGGCAGTCCATCTACAATAATAAGCGGGCTATTTCCACCGGGAGCTACTGAAACATTACCACGAATAACAATGTCAGAATTTCCTCCCGGTCTGGCATCACCAAGATTAACTTGTACACCAGCTGCCCTTCCACGAAGCATTTCGGAAACATTGGTGGTGGGAACGGTTGTCGCCTCCTCCACTTCAACGCTGGCCACAGAGCCTACTACATTGCTTTTTCGTTGCGTACCATAGCCTACGACGATGACCTCGTCTAAGGCTTGAAAGTCCGCCACCAGCAATGGATTGATGACTTGCTTGTCACCCACAGTTATTTCTTGTGTTACGAATCCAATATAACTGAATACAAGAACATCAGTTTCGGAAACCCCATCAATAGTGAAATTTCCATCAAAATCACTTACAACACCTGTAGTGGTTCCTTTAACAAGGATGTTCACTCCAGGTATTGGTCCAGTATTGTCGGATACTGTCCCACTCACAGTCTTAGTTTGTGAAAAACCAAAGGCCGTACATAGTAATAGTACTATGGTTAGAATGCCATACTTCATCTTTTAGATTTTTAGAGTTTTTAGTTAGAGAGGTAAATATAGCTGCTAAAGATTTTGTTACTCAAAAAGCGACCTCTATAAAAAACCTACATAAAGCATTTAGAGGGGAGTAAAAATTAATTATCCTCAGAAAAGCCTATGAAAATGCAATAAATCCATAAAACATAAGAGTTCAGAAGTATCATAACACCGCAGTGAAAAACAAAAATATATACTCGTTGTAGAGTCAATGTAGAGGTTGATTTTACATTTGTAGAGGATGCTTCTGTCCAAAGTAGTTTGGATTAGAAGTTTAAAATATAGTCTGTTAGATTGTCTTGATGAGGAAGGTCTAATTTTTTCCGAATCCTATAGCGCTTCATTTCCACACTTTTCACTGAAATATTCAGCAGAGGCGCAATTTCTTTTGAAGATAGATTTAACCTTAGGTATGCACAAAGTCGCAGATCGTTATTGGTCAGACTATCGTGTTTGGCTTTGATACGATTAAGGAAATCTTTATCAGCATTATTAAAAGCATCCTCAAAGAATTTCCAATCATCCTCGCTGTTGATATTGTTGTCAATCTCTCGGAGTACGAGTTTAATCCTCTTGTCCTTTTCAGGAATCAAATTGAGTTGAGATTTAAGGGATGATAAAAACTTATTTTTCTTCAAGATACTCATCGTTGAAATAGCAAGTTCTCTGTTTTTGTTTTCAATCTCATTGTGTAACTTCTCATTAAGAATATGACTAATGCGCTCCTTCTCTTGAAGGTTTCGGCGTTCTAACTCTTGTTGGTTGTTTTGAATTAGCGTTTCTTGTTTTTTTCTATAGTATCTTTTATAGATCCGGTGTATAAGGAAAAACAACAGCCCTAAACTAAGCGCATAAAGTATTAACGCTACATTAGACAGAAGCAAAGGCCTTTCAACGGTAAAACTATAGCTCGCGGTATTCTTACTAAGATTGTTCCCTACCAAAGCCCTAACACTAAAGGTATAATCCCCAAATGGAAGATTCATAAAACTAACCTCTGCTTTTTCCGACCATGGACTCCACTGTTCATACTGACCTTCTAACCTGTACTGATACCGCACATCGGTATACTTGTCGAACTCCGGAACACTGTACTGAAATCTTAAGTTATTATGTGTATACTTGAATACTCCTTCTTCATTAAGCAGCGCTGGGCTAGAAACATTTTGGTAATTCCCGTATTGAATCTCATTAATGGCAATATGGTATATTGCAGGAGAAACTCTCTCTAGATCTAATGATATATACCCGTTTGAGCTTCCGATAAGATACTCATCCTCAGCGAGCTTTGAAATGTTTTCAAATCCACTGACTCCTAAATTATTGCTTAGGGTATTAGGTATGGAAATATTAAAATCGTTTAATGTACCACTCAGACTACTCTGAGAGAAATATTTTATATTGTTTTCCGTGAAGTACCAAAGTCGTTGTGATGAGGGGTCCGGAATTATTATACTAATGGGTTTTTGGTTTTCCTTAAAGGCCATAGTTGTCATTGTACTATCTAGTGTGATATCCGTCAACTGATCGCCTATGGAATAAATACCGGTAAAAGTTTTATAATACAATAGATCCTCAAATTGGAATATATTAGAACTGTGACTTATTGCCGGCACATTATCAACCTTTAAAACTTTGTGCAGCGTGGAATCCAAAACAAGTTGGAAAAGTCCTTTTTTTTCGTGATTCACTACTACATCCAGAGCGTTTATTTCAAAAAAGCGACTAGAGGTATTAAACCCTTCTATTACATTGCGTAAGGACCATTGCCCGTTTACGCTTTCCAGGACACTTAATCCATTATAATTTCCTTGCAAAACAAGGTCTTCACGCTGTGCAACAGCTTTTACTCCCCAAGTTCCCCTAAAATCAGAGACCAATTCTGCTTGGTCACCATGAACCACAAAAGTCCCACTATTATGGCCGCAAAATAGGGTTTGATGAACACGTTGAAGATTCCAAACCTGCCCTTGAGTACCCTTGATCATTTTAAAGTCTTCAGACCCATTTGTTTTTCTTACGAACAATCCCTGATTTGTACCCAGATACAAATAATCCTCATGTTTCAAAGCGGCATACACAACTCCCAATTTCCCAAGCTTATCAATATATTCTTTAAAGGGAGAATACAGATTGACAACGCTAATACCGTTATCAAGTCCCAACCACAAATTGTGATCTGCATCTTCAAAAAGCGAAAGCACTGTATTGTTATTTAGACCCTTGGATTGATTTACATTTCCGATCATATTTCCGTTGTGGTCTAAACGATAAAATCCATTTGAAATACTGCCAAGCACAAATGTTCCATCATCTAGGCGAATACTACTGTACAATCTGAGATCAAAACTATCTATATCTGTTTCAAATGGAGTAAGAGTTTTAAAATCGTATAGATACCATTTTGCCTGATCCGTAATAAGCAATAGTTTCCCCTTGTAATCATAAAGCCCGATCAAAGACCGGTTTCTAAGCACAGGATGGTCACTCACTAAAATGGATTTGCCCTTTTCTAAAGTAAATAGACCCTGTCTAGCCTTTTGAAAGTATACCTTGTCCTTAACTAAATGAAGTTTTGCTTTAGCCGAACTTGCCTCAATAATCTTGAAGCTTTGTTCTACTAAATCATAGATGTAAATTCGATCCAGGGATTGGAATAGAACCCAATGATCAACAGCTAAAATATCCCAAAATTCCTCGTCCTGGGAAACTGGTGATTCCAAAAGGTCAGAAAGCGATGTATAACTCAGCTGACCACTCTGCCCCTTGGTCCAAAACCCAAATTCCCTATAGGAGCCTGTATAAATACGATCTCCTACGACCTCAACTGATCGAATAATAGATGCGGATGGTAATTTATAACTACGCCATTTAATGCCATCAAATTCCAAAAGATTAGAATGATTGGCTATGTATATAATTTTAGAGGAGCCTTGAGATATCCCCCAATTCTGATACTCCCCATTATAGTTCTTCGGAGTATAATTTTGTATTGGCGGAAGCTCTTGAGCGAACATTCCCCAACAAAACAACAGTAGCACGTAGGGTATAAAAAGCTTCAATACGAATCATTTAAATTAGGTCTAGCCTAATATAAGATAAAAAATTAGTTTCGAAGAGAATCCATCAATATAGATTGTAGATCACAGCCTCTAGGTTATGTAGAGCTCTAGCTAAAATTGCCGAGCCTTACAAGGTATACTTGGTGAGCAGTGGTATAATCTAAAACAGTATCGTAACCATATAAAATCAACTGCTTGTCAGTGATGAAGAACCGTGTTATTTTATCACTTTTGTTATTGTGATAATGAACCCTTTAGGAGGCTTTCTGCCACAAACCCAATCTGTTCTATTGTTTTTCCTTCTTCCATAGGTATTGGCTCCTTTTCAGTCGCCTTTTTACCGACTAAATCAATTTGGTATAATTCCAGGAAAATCGGTTTGCACCTCACTTCATAAGACGTCTGAATTCCCGCGTTCCACCCCTACCCAACTGCGCCATTCGGGCCGGCTTTAGGGCAGGGAGTAGAAAACCGACAAAAATCCATTAAACATAATTTTTGTCGTATACCATAGCTCTATTTGGATATTAAAAACTTGATATATAGGGGTTTAAATAAAATACTTACAATCAATGATTATAGCTCTGTTTTGTGTGCGATTTGAGAAATTTGTTTTATTATACCAGTTTTTGGTATATTTGATTAGAACTAAATTTGTATTCAAATGAATAAAAGCACATCGATATCACTCGGAAATTATTTTGACCAATTTGTACAAAATAGCATAAGGGAAGGAAGGTTTAAAAACGTTAGTGAGGTCATTCGTGCAGGATTGAGACTATTAGAAGAGGAGGAAAGTAAAGTGATTGCACTGAAAAAAGCTATTCAAGAAGGAATTGACAGTGGAATTGCTCACGACTTTGATCCTAAGAAACATCTTAAATCTCTAAAAGCGGAAAAGCGCTCGAATGGCTGAATATAAATTGACGAATAAAGCGGTCGAGGATTTATCAAAGATTTGGGATTATACATTTGAGATTTGGTCGGAAAATCAAGCAGACAAATATTATGGTGAATTAATTTCTAATTGTCAAGAAATTGCGGAAATCCCAGATTTAGGAAAAATATACAAAGGAATATCAAAGCAACTTCTCGGAATGAAGGCAAATCGACATATACTATTCTATAGAACTTTGAATAAAAATTATGTTGAAATAACGAGAATATTGCATGAAAGAATAGATTTAAGGAAAAGAATAACCGACTAAACCACTATGAACTATAGTTCCATAGGTTTTTAAATCTGACTAAAGTCGATTTCCTATGATGCTCCAAATACTCATTCACCATTTTATCAGTAATATTCCCTGTACTCCAATATTCAAATCCTATAGCCCAGAATGACGCCCCCAATAGCGTTTGTTCAACAAACTTAGGAAACTCTTGCTGTAACCGTCTAGAGCTTCTTCCTTTCAGCTTGGCGCCCGCGATAAATGATGACTTCATTTTTTTTTAATGTTACGCCACAAAGGTCGCCCGGTTAAAAATGAAGTCATTTACCAATTGGTAAAAAGTGATGCTAACGGATGTTTTTTCTGATTCTGCTCAAAGAAGTGGCCGTAACACCTAGATATGATGCAATATGAACCAGTGGTATTCTATTAGCTAAATTTGGAAAGTTTTTCAAAAAATCCAAATAGCGGGTTTTGGCATCGGTATTTAACTTCGGCTGTTCTACATTTACTTTATCCAACAGTGTTTTTATGGTGATTTTATTGACGACCTTATCCCAATCCATTATAATTTCCGATAGTTCTTTAAAACTTTCAAACGTAAATGAAACCAATTTACAATCCGTAACTGCCCGAATGTAAATCATAGATGAAATTTTGTGGTTGAAACTTTCCAGGTCTACCACAAAATGATTTTCATCTACGAAATGATGTACAATTTCTTCGCCTTTATTATTGTAATAGCAGATCATCAAAACACCTTCTTGCACAAATGCTAGATGTTTGGCAATTTTTCCAGCTTCGGAAAAACACTCCCCTTTCGGTAAAAGTCTTTCCTCCGCTTTAGCCTTAATCAAATCAATCTGTTTTTGATTAAAATGACCGAATTGTAATAAATAGCTGATTAATTCTTCCATCTTCTAATTGTCGAAAAAAACTTTCTTTCTTGTATCCAGTATTGAATCTATTCCCTGTAAGCTTAATTCCCTATATCTAGTTGTAGCGTCATTTCCGGCAATATAATGTAATGATTTTTTTTCATCTGTTGCAGCTTCATAGACAACTTTGGCAATATCTGAAGGGTTGTCTGCATTGGCAGCAGTAATTGGATTGGCATAAACATTGAGTACTTTTTCCCAATCTTCCTGATAGGCGGCTCCAGGTTGTGCCATTTGAGCATTGCCGACAAAACTTGTTTGCATAAATCCGGGAACAATAGTTTTGATACAGACACCTATCCTGTCCAATTCATAAGACATTCCCTCAGTCCAATTCTCTAATGCTGCTTTGGTTGCTGAATAGAGTGCCATAAATGGATCTGGAATGTAGGCACCTAAAGAAGTTGTCGTTATTATTGTTCCTGTTTTCCTAGCTCTTAAATAAGGAAGAAATGCTCTGGTCAGACGTATTGTTCCGAAAACGTTCGTGTTGAATTGTTGCTCTAATTGTTCATCCGAAGTAGCTTCTAATGCTCCGGCAAAAACATAGCCCGCATTATTAAACAATACATCAATCGGAGCTATTTGCTCAGCTTTTGCAACAACAGCTATAATTTGATTTGCATTGCAAATGTCCAATTCTAAAAGATGTACATTGGGTAATTGTGAAAGTTCGGTCTCCCTTTCAGGGTTTCGCATTGTTGCAATTACTGTCCAGCCTTTTTCTGAAAATAGTTTAGCGGTAACTTTACCTAAACCTGACGAGGCTCCTGTAATAAAAATTGTCTTGTTCATTTTTTTATTTTTTAATTTCCGTTACAAAGAACAATAATTTAGGACCTCTAAGACTTGCCATTTGGCAAGAAGTGCTACTCACGGATATTTTTCCTTATTCTACTTAATGATTGTTAAGTAACGCCCAGGTAAGTAGCGATATAGGTCAATGAAATCCTGTTAATGAGCGAAGGGTAGTTTTCCATAAATTCAAGATAACGTGTAGTAGCGTCCTGGGAAATAACAGGTCCTTTCCTGGACTTTTGATACATACTCAGTTGTACCATCTTGTTTTTGATAAGATCTCAACCTACAATAATCCGGGAAAGATCCTCCCAGTTTTGTTTAGAAAAAACAACAAGTTTACAGTCGGTACAAGCCTTTAGATATTCAGATGAAATACCATTAGCCTCAAAATTGACATAATCAACCATCAAATTATTTTCACAAATAAAGCAACGTGTAATTTCTTCGCCCTGTTAGTTGTAGTAGTAACCGCGAACAACACCGTCCACAACAAAACCAACCTGTCGAGGGATTTGTCCGGCTTCAGAGAAATACCCATCCTTGCGAAGTTCTATCACTGTCACTTTGTTTTTGATAAGGTCGATTTGCTGTTCGTTCAAATTGCCAAACTGTAAAATATAAGCTATCAATTCTTCCATTAATACAAAGTTAAGAAAGGCTTGGGCCATAGTTTACCATTTGGTAAAAAGCACACCCATTAAAACTAGCCCCGAATTCCAAAGGCAATTATTTGGTTATGGTTTTGAACACTTAACCAAAAGGTCGTGGATATTCAACCCCTAAATCATAAACTATCGTACCAATCGACTCATTTGTTGGCGAATCCTCTTGTTCAAAGAACTTTATTACGCAATGGTGTTTTTAAAAGTCCATCACACTATCCAATCTTCTTGGCAAGCCCTTAAATGTCCCAACTTTTTCAATGGCCAAAAGCCCTCCTTTTACATACGGAACCGCACTTGCTCCCGAATCGTGTCGTAAAGACAGTTTTTCGTCTTTAAGACCGAATATAGATTCTATAGAAATAACGTGCTCAGGAAGCCTGATAGAATGGATTTGAACGTCATTTATATTTGCTCCCCGACTTGATTTTTCGCCAATCAATTCCTCTTCGGTAACAAATTTGTTAGGTTTTTGAACTTTTGAAAGACGATATGCTAATTCTCTGGCTGTCCCACTTGGCGCATCCACTTTATCCTCGTGAGAGTAATCAATGATCTCAAAATTAGGAATATACTTTGAGGTTGATTTTCGCAAAAAAGATCAACTTGTGCTGTTCTTCTATGGAAAAACAACATCCGCCCTAGAGCGGATGTATGCCTTTGAATATAAGAATCAAAAGTGGACTTCATTAGAAACTGAACCATTGATGCTGCATTGGTATCACAACCCCATCATTGAGGGGTCCATCAGAAAATAAACCGACCAAAAACTAACCAAGCAATAATGAAAAGTTATTATTATTCGGTAAGAATCCTTGTCCACTTATAGTGACTTAATAAGCAGCAGTAAAGCGCTGTCTGATGTGAGCAGCATTTTCTGCTTCATCAACCAAAACTACTGCAGTATCCTGAACAGAAAGATCACTGTTACCTTGCTGGTCAAAAACCGGATGTTCAAGTCCTGTTCTGTATTTGTTTTTTCTTTCTTGAGGCTTTCCAGGAGCCATGCTAATGGCCGGGCTAAAATAGGTCCAATCCAAATCCTCTTCTTTCCTTAAGATATCAAGATACTCACTGGCTGCCAAAGCCCCTGGTTTAATTGCTGCCGGAAAATTAGGATCGTCTATCACTCTGGTGTTCTCATCGAGATACAAACTACCGGCGCCACCGACTACAATAAATCTTTTTACACCTGATTTTTTTACTGCCTCTTGAATCGCTTTAGATCCTTCAAGGAAATCATCGTATATATTGGGATTGGTCCACCCCGGATTAAATGTACTCACAACCACATCACTTCCCGAAACTGCCCTTGTCAATTCATCGACATTCTTCACATCTACTGATTCGGTAGTAAGAAGATCATCCTTAATTTGAATTTTATCAGTATTTCTGGCTATTGCAACAACCTTGTGTTTACGATCTAGGGCTTCTTTTAATACTTCTGCGCCTACAAACCCGGTGGCGCCTATTAATGCTATTTTCATGCTTTTTTTTTATCTAAGTAATTAGTTACAAGTTCCGTCAGTAAAACAAGATTCTCCTTCGGTTATTTCGAGACCGCTATTATCTTTAGAGAACTCTTCCCAAGCTTTATCAAGGTTCTGAAGAAACACTTCTGGAGATTGTGCCCCGGATACCGCAAACTTGTCATTAAACACAAAGAAAGGTACACCACGAACTCCTATGTTTCTAGCCTCTAATTCATCTTGCTTAACCTCATAGGCAAAGTCATCTGATTTCAACATTTTCTCAACTTCTTTTGAATCCAATCCTATGGAACTACCAACTTCAATCAGTTCTTCCTGGCTGTCAATATTCTTTGCCTGTTCAAAATGAGCCTTAAAAAGAGCTTCTTCTATCTCATTGCCTAAACCTTTAGATTTTGCCATTTGAATAAGACGATGGGCATTAAAGGAATTTGCCAATACTGAATTTTCAAAATCAAGTATTAATCCTGACTCCGCACCCATTTGTGCTGCGCCACTTAACATTTGTTCAGCTTGCTCAGCGGATACTCCCTTATTCTCTACGAAATAATCAATAGTGCTGATCGTAGGATCTGTCTTTAAATTGGGATCGAGCTGAAAACTCTTCCAGCTTATCTTTATATCATTCTTATGTGTAAAATTCTCTAATGCTGATTCAAACTTTCTCTTTCCTATATAACAAAAAGGACATCTAACGTCCGACCATATTTTAATTTCCATAGTTCTAATTTATTTTTATTGATGACCCAAAATTTCAGAGATTCTATGTTCAGTTAATTCAAAATAAGAATTTATATTCCCATCCGAAAGTTCGGCTAATTCAATAGCTATCACTTTTGAGTGAGGAAGAAGCGCTTCAAAATTATGAGTATCTTTTTTTGACTGCCCTTGTGAAACTACCAGTACTGTTTTTTGTGTGGCTACTTCCCTAATTCTTTCAATTATCTCCGATGAAAACTCCGCTGGCTGATAGAGTATGATTACATCCGCCTCCCAGCATCCTTCCTTTTCACAACTTATAAAATCGAGCTCCGCCTGAGTATCCAACTCTTCGAATTGTTTTGTAAGCCTCAATTTCCTTTGCTGATCTGAGCAAACAAAAAGCAACTGAAGTTTTTGCTCCCCTAAAACTTTTAATAGCTCTAGTGGACATTCTTCCTGCCCTGTTAATATTGCGATTGTTTTTGTCAACATTGATATTGATTTTAAAAACAATCACAGAGACCTAAAATCTTTAAATCCCTGAGATTGCTATGCTACTTTTTATGCTTGTTTTACAAATTGAACTTCTAAGTTCAATCTTACTTGGTCACTAACCACAACACTTCCTGCTTCGGTCACCCCGTCCCAAGTTAATCCAAATTCTTTTCGGCTTAGTTTCCCGTTAATGGTTAATCCAGCCTTTGTTTGTCCGTAAGGATCTACGACAACGCCTCCAAATTCTACATCTAGGGTAATAGGTTTAGTGATACCTTTTATAGTTAGTTCACCATCTAAGGTTTCATTTTTCACATCAAATTGACTTGCTTTAAAAGTCAACTCAGGATGTTGATCTACTGTAAAGAAATCTGCAGAACGTAAATGTTCGTCTCTTTGTTCGTTGTTGGTATCAATGGAAGAAATATCTGCTTTGAATTCGACATTTTGCAATTTTTCAAACCCTTCACCTTCTGATTCAAGCGATCCCTCGAATGCTTTAAATTTTCCGGTTACTGTTGAAATCATAAGGTGTTTTACTTTAAAAGTTACCTCACTATGTGTTGGGTCGATTGTCCATTTAGAATGTGCCATAATATATTTGATTTTATGATTAATAATAATTACAATGCAAACTTAGCCCCTTATAGCTCCTTGGCCAATGACCTGTGTTAATAAATGAGCGTGATCTATGTCACACTTTTTACTTAAAGGATTGTTAACGAAGTTGGTGTACCCCAGACCCAGTCTATGAGAAGCCGAATACAGCGATATTAAGAATACAAAGTGAAGCTAACGCGAGAAGATCTAATTCCTGACTATTGATGACTGATTTGACCGCGTAATCGACTGAGTGTTTCTCGTGTAACACCAATATATGAAGCAATCATATGTTGAGGTACTCTTTGGATAATGTCGGGGAATTCACGGATCAATTTAGAATAACGTTCCTCAGCGGTGAGAGTCATATTTCTCATTAATCGGTTTTGGGTAGCAATCAAGTTATTTTGAATTAGTATCCTGAAATAGCGCTCGAAGGCAGGCACTTCTTTTAACAGCAAGTCCCACGATGGTTTAGTGATCAAAAGCAACTCACTATCCTCAAGGGCCTCAATATTATATTCTGAAGATTCACCGGTAAGAAAACTATAAAGATCGGCTACCCACCAACCCTGCATCCCGAATTGTAAGATATGTTCATTTCCCTTGTCGTCTATTCGGAAACTCCTCAGCAGACCCTTTTCAACAAAACAAGTATAAATACAAGGATCTCCATCCTGTAAAAGAAATCTCCTTTTGCGAAGTTTTTTGGGAATAAAAAGCGTTTTGGCATGTTCAAATTCCTGGTCCGTTATATCGATGGTTTCATTGATCTTTTTTTGTAGAAACTCAAACATGTTCAAATGTGTTGTAAATAGCTATTAATTAATTTTCCGGCTGATGGATCGCTGCTCCCAGAAATATAGACATAAAATTACTAATTTAAATAATGCTTTTTAGCTCCTTTTAAAGAAAGAACCCAACTAAAAGCATAAGATTTGTGGCTCAATCAATCATTTGGGTAAGAAAACAAACCTTACCTCTTGATTTGCAGGCAGTTGAATCCTAGTCCTGCTTAAAATACTGTTTAAATTGTAATGGTCTAAAATATTGAACTCCATATTAATTTATTAGCAATCATTTAATGTATTTTATAGTAATTCGCTATTTTTATTGTGTTTTTTTTATTAAACTTACAGTAATGTTCTGTTTGTTATGTTCATTTTATATAAGCAATCGATGTTGACCCATAGGGTATGGAACACCCAAAAGGTCTAACGGTATTTAATTTATTGTAAATCGATTTACTAGTTATACTACCGGCTATATTAAGAGAAATACAAAGATGCCTGAAGGCTGTTATAGCCGACGACTCTCATGCCGTCTCTAAAATACATTAACCCAAGTAAAATAAACTTGAAAATCATGGGAAAAATAATAGATAACAGTTCAACAAACCCAATGCACAATGTAGACGATTGGGAAGACAATTTAATTGAACGATACCCGGATCCTGAAGTTTCAATAAAAGAAAAAGAAGAATTCAGAAATTATATCGATTCTGATAGACAGCAGACCGTCAGGGAATTTTATAAATTAAACCATAAGTATCAAACCTACGATTTTGTTTGCCAAAAAGAAGACACATTTTTACAGTTTAACAAAAAAGAAATGTCCCTTTGGGAAGCCGTTGATTTTTTAAATACTCTAGTAGATGACAGTGATCCCGATATAGATTTAGATCAACTTCAACATTTATTACAGACCTCTGAGGCTATTAGAAAGGATGGTCACCCGGATTGGTTCGTCCTCACGGGGCTTTTACATGACGTAGGCAAAGTCCTGTGCCTATTTGGAGAGCCGCAATGGGCCGTTGTTGGAGATACCTTTCCGGTGGGTTGCAGATTTTCGAAAAAAATAGTTTATCCCGAATTTTTCTCTGAAAATCCAGATTCAACGGATAAAAGGTACAACACAAAGTACGGTGTTTATTCACCAAATTGTGGTTTAGATAATGTAAAAATGAGTTGGGGCCATGACGAGTATTTATACCAAATAATGAAACCCTATTTACCGGAGTCGGCTTTATATATAATACGCTATCACTCCTTCTATTCGCAACATCGTGAAAATGCTTATATGCATTTGATGAATCAAAAAGACATTGAAATGTTTGAATGGGTTAAAAAATTTAATCCGTATGATTTATACACCAAAGCACCTGTAAAACCGGATGTCAAGTCTCTTAAACCATATTACCAAGAACTTGTTAAAAAATACCTTCCTAATGTATTAAAATTCTAAACATACTCCTGGAGGTTAACTGAACTTAATTTAAATGCTTTATACTTATCTAGGCTTTTTCGGCTTTACTTTTTTGGTTATACTTTATACCACGTATAAGCTCAGAAAGGATCAATTTACAACCACGAAAGGTTATTTTTTGGCAGGAAAAAGTTTGACAGGTCCTATTATTGCTGGATCAATGTTATTGACCAACATTTCCACCGAACATCTCATAGGAATGAACGGAAGTTCATATAAAAACGGGATTATTATTATTGCTTGGGAAGTTACTTCTGCCATAGCACTTGTTATTGCAGCCATATTTTTTATTCCTAAATTCTTAAAAATGGGGTTATCTACAATCCCTGAATTTTTAGAAAAACGCTTTGACAGTACTATCCGATCCATCGTTGCATTTTTGTTAATGTCTTCCTTTGTAATTACACTATTGCCAATTGTTTTATACTCTGGAGCAATTAATATAGAGAGTGTGTTTGACTTCTCTACAATGTTCAGCATTTCCAAAGCGCAATCTCTTATTTATACCGTTTTGGTTATTGGTGTGATAGGCTCCTTATATGCTGTTTTTGGAGGCCTGAAAGCTGTAGCTTACTCGGATTCGTTAAATGGGATTGGTTTGATGTTAGGGGGGCTGTTAATACCCATAATTGCACTTTTAGAAATCGGTAATGGCGACATGTTTCACGGGTTAAGCACGGTTTATAATTTTGCACCCGATAAATTTGATATTATAGGGAAACCTGATTCAGTGTTGCCTTTCTCTGTCTTATTTACTGGCTTAATGATTAATCAACTTTATTTCTGGGGAATGAATCAGTCCATTATACAAAGGGCATTTGGAGCTAAAAACTTAGTTGAGGCTCAAAAAGGCCTTATATATACAGGTGTATTAAAATTATTTGTCCCCGCAATCATTGTTTTACCCGGTCTTATTGCGTATTATTATTTTCAAGATCAATACTACGACACTCCTGATTTAATTTACCCCCTTTTGGTAAAAAAGATATTGCCCACCTACCTCTACGGTCTTTTTGCTGCTGTCATACTAGGGGCCGTACTCAGTACATTTAACAGTGTTTTAAATTCAGCGAGCACAATTTTTTGCCTTGATATCTATAAAAAAATAATAAATAAAAATGCATCGGATACCAAACTAGTAAAATACGGAAAATTGTCATCTGTGATTTTAGCTGTCATCGCTATTACGGTTGCTCCATTGGTGGCCTATGCTCCAGATGGTTTATACCAGCTATTACAACAGCTAAATGGAATATTTTTCATTCCGATTTCCTCCATAATCATCGCAGGAATATTTTTCAAACAAATTAATGCTTTGGCCGCGAAAGTCGGCTTATTTTTCGGCTTTACTTTTTACATTTTGACTACCTTTATTCTTAAATCCGATATCCATTTTGTACACCTGTGGGGTATTGAATTTGTTTTAAACTTTATAATCATGTTTACAGTTTCTAAACTATTTCCGGTTAAACAATTCCACCCGGCGATGGAAGCAGGTATAGAGGAAAAATCATGGCCTTATGTCAAAATCACAGGCATAACGCTAATCTTTTTAACGATCTTGATCTACATACTCCTTTCCTAATGAAAGTTCAGGTTTTCAACGGGTTTGCATACAGACCTTCAGCGAAGAGAGTTGTAATTTTTCACACAAAAGATAATAAAATTCTAAATACCAATTAAAACCAATGAAAATCGCGCTCGCATCACCGCCATTCCCCTACTCCATTGCACATGGGTTGAAATTACTCGAATCACTCTCTCGTGAGGCTTCTTTGGGGGGAGCGAAGATTGTGTGCTTTCCAGAATCCTTTCTTCCCGGTTACCCTGGTATGGGGTACCCCATAGAAGATCGGTCCCCTAAGGCTTTACAACAGGGATTAAATACAGCAAAAGACATTGCAAAGACAAACCATATAGCCATAATACTGCCAATGGATGGATATATCAATAATAGGATCTATAATTTAGCATATGTGATAGATAGAAATGGAGAAGTACTTGGATACCAGACAAAAAATCAATTGGATCCCAGTGAGGATGAAATATGGGCTGCCGGGGAAAAACGACAGATTTTCGAAATAGATGGATTAAAATTTGGTATTACCATCTGTCATGAAGGTTTTCGCTATCCGGAATCCGTGCGATGGTGTGCCGTTAATGGGGCACAGATCGTCTTTCACCCGCACTACAGCGGAAGTAACGATAAGGGCACAATTCCGAAAATCTTTGGTGCTATTGAAAACCCATATTACGAACGGGCAATGATGATGCGTGCTTTAGAAAACACTATATATTTTGCAAGTGTTAATTACGCCTCAAAATATCCAGAATCCACCACGGCGATAATTGATCCGGATGGTAACTGCCTTGAACATCAAACCTATGGCCAAACCGGGGTATTAATTGTAGATATTAACCTTGAATCAGCAACAGGTTTACTCGCAAAGCGTTTTAAACCTCAATTGTTTTATACTTCAAAAGAGTAATTCGGTCGATGTGAATGATTATTCTTTTGACAGAAGAGTATATACTTAAATCTCAGTCAAAATGAACCATAGCTTTGATCACCCCCGTTTTAGGCTCCAACCACGAATCAAAATTAGAAATCATTTCTGTATAATGAACCTCATGCGTTATAAAGGACGAAGTCGGAAATTCTTTTAAGTGTTTGATTACAAATTCAAAGTCTTCCAAGGTAGCATTTCGACTACATTTAAGTGTCGTTTCCTTAGCGTGAATTTTAGGATGTGAATAACAGAGCTCATCTTTAGAAAGTCCTACTAAGATAAATTCCCCACCGTGTGCCATATAATCAACCCCTGTTTCTAAGGCTCTTTTGTTTCCGGTAGCATCGAATACTGCAGTAGCCATATCTGCATTGGTAAGTTTGTAAATATTTCCTACCGGATCTTCAAGTACATTAAAGGCATGTTGAACTCCAATCTGATCCACGGTATAACGCAAACGATCTTCATTCACGTCTAAGGCGATAACATTAGCCCCAATAAGCTGAGCTAGCTTCATAAGTCCTATCCCTATCGGACCACAACCGATAACGACAACATAATCTCCTGCCTGCACATCGGATCTTCTAAGCGCGTGTGCCCCAATAGCCAGCGGCTCTACTATAGCCATTTCATTATATTCCAATTCATTGGTTTGAATTAATAGATCAGTGCGAACAGAAATGACTTCCTGCATACCACCATCGGTATGAACACCTAACACTTTAATATTAGAACAACAATTGGTTTTACCTCGCCTACATGCAATACAGCTTCCACAACTTACATAGGGCATTACAATTACCTTGTCCCCTTGTTTTAAACCTTTGTCATTTTGGTCAATTTCAAGGATCTCCGCAGCCAGTTCGTGTCCGAGAATTCTAGGATAATTAAAAAATGCCTGATTTCCGGCATAGGCGTGTAAATCGGTTCCACAAATACCAACGCGACGAACCTTCAACAGAGCCTCCCCGGGCTTTTTAGCTGTTAAGTCTTTTTCTTTTAATTCAAAACTGGAAGGTTCTTGACACACTATATATTTCATGGAAATCGAATTTTCAGTTAAAGTTAATTACTAAATTTTAATTAATCTCAATACCAAAGTTTGAAACTGATCTTAAGGTAAAATCTATCACTAATCCATTGTAGATTGTTTTAAAGTCAATTGCCTCAAAATTAAATTTGTATTAAACATTTTGGCTTGGGGGGAATAAACCCTGTACACAGAATCAGTAAAGCAAAACGAAAAAAACATAAACCAATAGTATAAAACCATTTATCATCCATGTCAACAGCTCGTTAACCCAAGTAAACACGTGGCCTAATCAGTGAAATCAACCATAGTACACTGTGAAAACTTCGTTAATTTGCGCATGAAATTTTAATAACTCTTAACTTCTTCTTACTTTAGATTAAATTTAACATTTGATTTTTATTGTATACGCTCGTTTTTAGGGCAGTAGCCCAAAAACAGCTTAAAGCAAGACAACCATTTAAAACAACTAAATAATTTTAATTTTAAATACTATGATTTTAAAAAGAACACAACTATTACTACTGGCATCGATCCTAGTTCTAGGTGTAAGTTGTAAACAAAACAGCAAAAAAGAGGACAATTCTGTAACAACAGAAAGCACCACCACAGAGGCGGCGGCTCCTGAGAAAAAAGCAGAAGCTAAAAAAGTTAAGGTTGCAATGGAATCTAAGAGCGATTCTAATGTAAGCGGAAACGTAGTTTTTAAAGAAGAAAACGGAAAAGTAGCCATGACCGCAATTTTTGACGGTCTTAATCCTGGAGATCACGCTATCCACTTACACGAAAAAGCTGATTGTAGTGCTGCAGACGGTAGCTCTGCCGGAGGACACTGGAACCCTACTTTTGAAAAACATGGTAAATGGGGAGATGCTGAAGGATATCACAAAGGTGATATCGGAAACTTCACAGCTGACGCAAACGGAAACGGAACCATCACCTTTGAAACAGACCAATGGTGTATCGGATGTGGAGATGAGAAAAAAGACATTCTTGGAAAATCAGTTATTGTTCACCAAGGAACTGATGACTTCACATCACAACCAAGCGGTGATGCAGGTAGCAGAATTAGCTGTGGAGGAGTTATCCAATAAACCACACACTAAAAAACCAAAAATAAAATAAGGCCACGTTATACCAACGTGGCTTTTTAAATACAAATGACCACATCGCCATATTTCACGGACGAAGTCTTTGAAAACATAGACTTCAGAACCAAGCCTTTTAATACAGGAGAGTTCGACAACTGCAGCTTTTCTAAATGCATATTTAGTGAGGTTTATCTGAGTAACACACAGTTTGTAGAATGTGAGTTTGACAACTGTGACTTTAGCGGAGCCCATCTTAAGAATTGTTCATTTAAGGAAGTAAGCTTCTTCCAAACCAAGCTTATCGGTTTACATTTTTTTGAGTGCCTTACTTTTCTACTTTCCTTTGATTTCGAAGAATGTAATTTGAGCTATTCATCCTTCCAAAATTTAGACCTCAAGGGTACCCGATTCAAAAAATGCAATCTGGAGCAGACTGATTTTTCAGATGCCAATTTAAGCGAAGCCCTATTAGAGAATTGTGGTTTGAAAAATGCGTTATTTGAAAACACAAACCTTGAAAAAGCCAATCTATACTCTTCCTATAACATCCATATGGATCCTGACAAGAATAAACTGAAAAATGCGATCTTTTCTACTAATGGAGCTCTTGCTTTATTATCCAAACACCAAATAATCATCAAGTAAATCAGAAGGCAAGAGTTGAGAAAGCTAAGCCAACCTATTTTACGAATTGAATAAAAAAAACCCCAATCAATGATTGAGGTCTCCTTATACTACACTTTAATATAATTATCTGTTTAGTGGTGTTATTTCTTCAATCCTACCTTATGCCCATATATGGCATAAAACAATATAAAAGCATAACAAGGGAATAAAATCCAATAACTAGATGTTGCAGCGTCAGCCATTGCAACAGACTGCTCTACGCCACTTTCAATCAATTCGTTCTTACTTTGATCCACCAAATATCCATAAAGTGGTGGGATAATTGCACCTCCGGAAATAGCCATAACCAGCAAGGCTGATGCAGTTTCTGTAAACTTTCCAAGGCCTTTTAGTGCCAATGGCCAAATTGCGGGCCAAACCAATGCGTTTGCTAAACCAAGAGCAGCAACAAACAGCACTGAGGTAAATCCTGTCGTACTGATAATACCTATACCAAATACAATCCCTAATACTGCACTAATTCTAAGTGCTGTAGTCTGGTTAAGGTATTTTGGAATTAAGATCACACCTAGTATATAACCACCTACCATGGCCATAAGAGTCATAAAGGTAAAGGTCTTGGCTTCAGCACCGGACATACCCAATGAAATTCCATAAGAAATAATAGTGTCACCTGCGATCACCTCAACTCCTACATATAAAAACAAGGTCAATACCCCTAACCAAAGGTGTGGGAATTGGAAAATACTTGTCTTTTTTGTCTTCACACCCTCTGTTGTTTCATCTTCTTCAATTTCATCTGGCTCTACGTGAGGAAGAGGTGCTTTGATGATCAGTAATGCCAGCACAAATAAAACCACTGCCATAACAATATAAGGTAAGACCACTGAGTCAGCCATCTCTTGTAGCAACACATTCTTTTCTGCATCACCTACAACGGCTAATTTCTCTTGAACTCCATCTATTCCAGATAACAACAAGGCTCCAAAAATTAAAGATCCTAAAGCACCTGCACATTTATTGGCAATTCCCATAATAGAAATTCGTTTTGCCGCACTTTCGATTGGCCCCAGAATTGTGATATAAGGGTTAGAAGCAGTTTGAAGGATGGTCATTCCCAATCCTTGAATAAAAATACCGGTCAAAAACACCCAATATGTACGGGCCTCTGCAGCCGGGATAAAAACAAGTGCTCCAATGGCCATGATAATCAACCCTAAAGACATTCCTTTTTTATAACCTAATTTAGCAATAATGAAGGATGAGGGCAAGGCCATGGCAACGAAAGAAATATAGGAGGCCGAGGCCACCAAATAGGACTGTGCGTCTGTAAGTTCATTAATAGTTTTCATAAATGGAATCAAAGCTCCATTGATCCAGGTAACGAAACCAAAAATAAAAAATAATCCCGCTATGATCAGCATAGGGACTAGACTGCTCGATTTTTGTGAGGTAGTTGTCATGAGTTATATAATACTTAGTTAATAGTTTCTTTTGAGTTATTATTCTGTTAGAAAATTTCCTTTGTCGTTTAATATCCGCTCCTTTGCATATTTAACATAATTCCTACCAATAGGGATTTTCTTATTTGCAATTTCAATAAGATTCCCTTCAATGGATTTTACTTTGTCAATAGCAATGGTATATGATTTATGTACTCTGATAAAGTTTTCCGCAGGAAGTTCTTCACTGATACTCGATAGAGATTTATGGGAAATAAAAGTCCCTTCTCTACTGTGAAGCTTGATGTAATCCTTTAAACTTTCGATATACAATATTTCGCTTAAAAATATTTTGATCAGTTTCTTATCAACCTTTAAAAAGATATGAGGATCTTGATCAAAATCCCCAATCTGTTTCAATCCTTTAGATTGCAACAAGCGCGCGTTTAATTTATTGAAAGACTTTAAAAACCTATTAAAAGGAATCGGTTTTACCAGATAATCCAACACCTCTAGTTCATAACTCTCAATAGCATACTCTCTATATGCGGTGGTAATGATAATTAAAGGGTGTGTATTAAGATTTCGTAAAAACTCCAATCCATTCATTCTAGGCATATTGATATCCATAAAGACCACATCGATATCAGGTCGCTTAAAAGCCGGCAAAGCATCTATAGGATTACTAAAAACCCCAACCACTACCGCATTTGAAAACTCTTTCAAATGTGATTCTAGTACCTCAACCGCTAGAGGTTCGTCGTCTATGATTAGGCAATTTATATTCATGCAATCGGAATTATTAAAGTCACAACATATTCATTTTTATCCGTTTGATTTTTTAGCGTATAGCGATCCTTATACAGCATATGTAATCGTCTTGTCAAATTCACCAAACCAATCCCTCCCGGCTGTTGTTGCTTCAGCTCAGGATCGTAATAATTTTGAATGGTAAATATCAGTTGTTTCTCCAGCTTTTTAAAATCTACGGCAATCTTATGTCTCTCCTGATTATTGCCCCCGTGCTTAAAGGCATTCTCCACTAAAGGTAAAAATAACAAAGGTGGCACCAAAACATCATCCATATCCCCGGTGATACTAATGTTAGCTTCAAAGTTCAATCCATGTCTCAATTTTTCAAGAGCAATATAGTTGTCGATATATTCAATTTCCTTTAGTAATGGCACCTCTTTTTTCTTAGCGTCATAGATAACGTATTTCATGAAATCCGATAGTCGAACAACCACATCGGAAGCCTCAGAAGAACGTTTTAAGGTCAGGGCGTATAAATTATTAAGGGTATTAAAAAAGAAATGAGGTTGCATCTGTGCTTTTAAATACTTGAGCTCGGTCTGGTATTGCAATTCTCTCAATTGTTGATTTTTAGTCCGTTCGTTTAAAAATTCTATTGTAAATTTTATGGCTGCCGTTAAACTCAACACATACAATTCACCAATACTAACTGCCAAAATATGATTAAACCTAAATGGCTTTTGCACCCCTATAGCTTCCGGCCATATATCTTCAGAAACCAAATAAAAATTCAGTCCTGTCCTAACACTATAATGCACCCCCAAAGCAAGAAGCAGCACTGTAAAATAAGGGAGATACTTCCTTTTTAGAAGCAACTTTGGAATCAGATAATAGATATTAAAATATACGATAAGAATATGGAGCGGGAACTCTACCAGGTTAGATTTCAAAGAGTAGGCATAATCATTAAAATAACTACCCCATCTCACAAAATTAATTAGAAAATAACTTACCCAAAAAAAGAAATGATACTTAAAAGCAATAGTATTCTTTGCAATGGTTCCCTGTTTATTCATCAGTAGCTTCTATACATCTATTTATTATATCAGATTACAATTATTGTGAAAAAATATAACTATTCGAAAGAATAACCAAAATAATTTTTAAAAATCAAAAACATAAAAACTGTTATCTCCTTTTTAATGTTGTTCGTTGCCTTTTCTGTGCTGTTGGTATAAAAAGCTTTTTAAACTACCTATCTTAAAGTAATTTTTACCTTTTATTCGATGAATTCCAAATTGAGGTGTTAAAAACCAAATTGAATATTGGTGCAATGTATAATTCCCACATGGAAATTATACATGGTGCACATCAGCAATTAGCATCACAATAGTAAGGAAATGTAATTAATATTAAAAATATGGAAAGTATATTATCAATAAATAAGTAAAAACAAGTGTTAAAATTACAATATAGCACAAAAAACAATATTGAAGTAATAAAATAAAACATAATACTTACAAAGTAAAATACCATTATTAAGTAAATTAAAAGTAAGGCTAGTACGAAATGATACAACAAATTAAACACAAGCAGGTCGGTAAATTTGAGGATACCAAATTTGAGAAGATTCATAATGAAATATTTGAAGACTCTTATGAAGCGTCTAAAGTAGTCGCTGCTGAAATCGCAGATCTCATTCACAAAAAACAAGAGAAAGGTGAAGCCTGTGTGCTTGGATTAGCCACTGGATCTTCTCCTATCAAAGTATATGAAGAGCTGGTTAGACTTCATAAAAACGGAGAATTAAGTTTCTACAATGTGATCACCTTTAATCTGGATGAATACTATCCTATGGATTCTGAGAATCGCCAAAGTTACTACTACTTTATGCATCAGCATCTATTCGACCACATCGACATTAACCCTGAGAATGTTCATATCCCTAACGGTCAAGTGAGCCAAGAGGAACTCAATCAATACTGTATTGATTATGATATGAAGATCAAGCAACTTGGTGGTTTAGATTTTCAATTGCTTGGAATCGGTAGGACCGGACACATCGGATTTAACGAACCGGGATCTCACATAAATTCTGGTACTCGTATCATTACTTTGGATCACATAACTAGACGTGATGCAGCCTCTGACTTCAACGGTATTGAAAACGTGCCAAAAAAGGCAATTACAATGGGTGTTAGCACTATTATGAAATCCAAAAGAATCATAATGCTGGCATGGGGACATAAAAAAGCGTCTATTATAAAACAAACTGTAGAGGGACAAATCACATCAAACATTCCGGCAAGTTTCTTACAGAACCACCCAAACACCACTATGATTATGGATCAGGAGGCGGCCTCAGAACTTAGCCGTATTAAAACTCCATGGATCGTAAGTCAGTGTGTGTGGACCGATAACTTAAAGCTTAAAGCAATTACTTGGCTTAGTGAGGAGCTTAAAAAACCAGTACTGAAGTTAACAGACAAAGATTATAATGAACACGGAATGTCCGGATTGTTGTCTATTGAAGGTTCTTCATACAACTTAAACATTAAGATTTTTAACAAACTACAACACACCATTACAGGATGGCCCGGAGGAAAACCGAATGCAGATGACACCAACCGTCCTGAACGTAAATCCCCGGAGAAAAAACGTATTATTATATTCAGCCCGCACCCTGATGATGATGTGATTTCCATGGGAGGAACCTTCTCACGTTTGATTGAGCAAGGGCATGATGTACATGTGGCCTACCAAACTTCCGGAAATATTGCAGTAACCGATGAAGAGGCTTTGAAATTTGCAGAGGTTGCGAATTTATTAAACCCTGGCACGGAAGAGACAAATTTCAAGAAGATTATAGCTTTCTTGAATTCTAAGACAACTGCTTATGGAGATAGTTTAGAAACTAGAAAAGTAAAGGGTCTTATCCGAAGAATGGAATCTTATGGTGCTACGCGGTATTTAGGTTTAGATGATTCAAAAGTACACTTTTTGGACATGCCTTTCTACGAGACCGGAGAAGTTAAGAAGAACCCTGTAGGTCCTGAAGACATCCAACGTATTTCTGATTTGATCACCAGTGTACAACCACATCAAATCTATGCCGCCGGAGACTTAGCAGATCCACACGGAACACATAAGGCTTGTTTAGATGCTATTTTCGAATCGCTAGCCAATATCAAACATCTTGACTTTATGAATGATTGTTGGGTTTGGTTATACCGAGGAGCTTGGCATGAGTGGGATATCGCCGATATTGAGATGGCAGTTCCATTGAGCCCTGATGAAATGAATAAAAAGATTAACGCCATTCTTTTCCATCAGTCGCAAAAAGACAGAGTGATGTTCCAAGGGGAAGATTCTAGAGAGTTCTGGGTACGTGCTCAAGAACGCAACAGAAATACTGCCCTATTATATGATAATCTCGGACTGGCAGAATATGAGGCTATAGAAGCTTTCAAACGATACCATTTTTAGAATATGTTAGCTTTATCAAAGGAGCTTTCATGGTTCAATACACGGAGAAGCTCCTTTGATTTTTATAAATTAGTACCTAATGCTACTACAACAGTGCCAGGTACCTCAGACCCTAAAATATAAGAATATGATACTAGTAGCAGACAGCGGTTCAACCAAATGCGACTGGATACTTGCAGATACCGATGGAAAACAATTGCTTTCCACACAGTCAGAAGGCATAAATCCTATGGCTTTAAGTGATAAAGCTATTTTTTCTATTATACGCGATAACACTGATTTACAGCCGTATAAAAGTTTAGTTACCCAAATCCATTTTTATGGAGCTGGTTGTGGTACCGTAAGTGCAGATAAAAAAATGAAGCTAATCTTGGAAGATATTTTCCAAAACACTGACCTTATCAGTATTAAAGAGGATGTAATCGCAGCAGTACACGCGACCACAGATCAGCCGGGAGTTATATGCATCCTGGGAACAGGTTCCAATTGCAGTTATTTTGATGGCAAAGAATGTATTCAAAAAATACCGTCCCTAGGTTATGTTTTATCTGATGAAGGAAGTGGTAATCATATCGGAAAAGAACTACTTCGAGCCTACTTCCACCACAAAATGCCCGCTAACATCAAAAAGGATTTTGAGGATAGCTTTGAAGTGGATTTAAATCAAGTGTTACAACAACTCTATCACAACCAGAATCCGAACAAATATCTGGCTACCTTCGGGAAGTTTATCTTCAAACACCGCCAAGATCCTTTTGCTCAAGACATCCTTAATAAAGTTATAGGAAGCTTTATTGATACCTATTTAACCCATTATCATCAAGAATTACAGCAATATCCGGTGCATTTCGTCGGTTCCATTGCCTATTATTCACAAGACATCATTATTAAACAATTTAAAGATCGAGGTTATAGAGCAAGTTCATTTGTCAGAAAGCCCATAGACAATCTTATCAAACATATTGTACTGCAAAACCAAAAGATCTAACAGATCAGTGGTAACAAAATTTAAAGCCAAGAGCCTATTAGTATGAAGTTCCTATTTCTAATAGCCGCCTTGGCTTTTTTGTTCATTAAACCTAGGCGGCATTAACCCAACCAATAGGCTGGCAGCGACTTAAACAGTTACAAACTCTTAAATATTTATTAAATTAATTCTTGCCAAGTATTTCATTTGGATTTATATTTGCATTATTTTTAATTAATCTAAATAAATAATCGATTATAAATGAAATGCATATATCTTTTAACCCTGTTTTTCACCCTTCCTTTTTTTGCACAACAAAAGACCGTACAGGGGAAAGTAACTGATCAAAACCGTATTCCTATCCCCTACGTAACTGTAAGCATTAAAAATTCCTCAATTGGTACTGCTACCGATAACAATGGGAATTATCAAATCACCTTCCAAGAGTCGGACCACCCGATTATTGTATTTTCTGCAGTAGGATATCAAACCATTACAAGAGATCTCCCCGCTAATACAACTGTATCACTAAACATCATATTGCAAGAAGATCTCGAACAACTCGATGAAATTGTGATTACATCAAACAGAACCCGCGAAACACTGGATGAGGTTCCTTCCAGTGTATCTGTACTATCAAGCGCACAAATCGAAAACCTTGCTAAAACCAGTAATGCCATGGCTGACGTATTAATGGAGGTTCCAGGCCTAGCCCTAGGAACCAACCAAACCAGTAGTGTTGGCCAAACGCTTCGTGGGAGAAATATGCTTGTGCTCATTGATGGAATTCCGCAATCAACACCACTTCGAAAGGGCTCTCGTGATATTAATACCGTAGACCCCAGTACTATTGAACGCATAGAGGTTATAAAAGGCGCTACAGCAATCTACGGTAACGGTTCCGATGGTGGTATTGTTAATTACATCACTAAAAAACCCAACAGGGGAAGAAAATTAGAAAGTACAACAACCCTAGGTACCGAAGGAGGCCTGGTAGACATTAACAATACTATTGGAGCTAAAGTTGTTCAGACCCTATCCGGTACAATAGATAAAGTCTCTTATGTCGCCAGTGGAAGTTTTCGCCAAACCGGTGTATATAAAGATGCTGATGGAACAGTAATTTCTCCTTATTACGGCCTCGGTGAAACATCACAATATAGTGCTTTGGGAAAAATAAATTATGACATAACAGATAGACAATCTATCGCCCTTATGTACAACTATTTTAGTAGCAGACAGGATTCAGACTACATTGCTCAAGTAGGTGTTTACGGAGAATCTCCAACTATAGGAGTATTGGGCGTAGACCCTGGAGAAGACCAAGGAAACCGGTACAACCACAATGCACAACTGACCTATGACTATGCAGATATTTTTACCAATACCGACTTTCGGTTGAACCTTTACCTTCAAGACTTCAAAACAGTTTACGGCTTTACTGACAGCTTCTATGATCCAAACCTAGCTTTTGATGGTGGGCAATCCATGATCGCATCAACTAAGAAAGGTGTTCGATTTAATTTTAAAACAAGCTATCATTTTGGGGCAATTCAAGGCGATTTACTATATGGTCTAGACGCCTTAAACGATAAAACTTCTCAATCTTTAGTCGACGGCAGACCTTGGGTACCTCAGCTCGACATGCGTAACTTTGCACCCTATGCACAACTAAAAGCCATCTACAAGAATTTCGTATTTAAAGGAGGAATTCGATTGGAGAATATTAAAATTGAAATCCCGGACTATACAACTTTAGTACGTTATAACCCCGGAGAAACCGAACCTAATAGCGGAGGAGTAAGTATTAATGGTGGAGAACTCGATTACAATGCCACTACTTTTAATGTCGGCTTACGCTATAACAAATGGTCAGTATTCAAACCCTTCGTGAGTTTTTCTCAAAGTTTTTCTGTTGCAGATTTAGGGAGAACCTTACGATCAGCCACAGAAAACACCGTAGAACAAATTAATTCTGAAGCGGTAATTGCCAACAACTATGAGATTGGATTTAATAGTCGTATCGGCAAGACTCAATTAGCAGGGGCTTATTATGTAAGCACCTCTGATCTTGGCTCGACCTACAGAGAGACTGAAAGCGGCGCTTTTGAAATTTTACGTCAGCCCGAAAAGGTATACGGATTCGAACTCTCGTTAAACACAGAGATCGCAAGGAACCTAAATTTTGGAACCTCAGTCTCCTATACTCAAGGTAAGATTGACACCAACGATGACAACAGCTATAAACAGTATATGGGAAGTGACCGTATTCCACCTGTAAAAACTGTTACCTACCTGGCTTATAATTGGAAGGAGAAATTCGATATTAGACTCTCTCATATTTATAGCGGTTCAAGAGACCACTTTGATCCAAATGACCAAGGGGATTATACCTATGGGCAAGGTCCGGTAGAGGATTTTAACATTGTGAATCTTACCACGAACTACCAATTAAGTCCTTCAACAGAATTGGGTATTGGAATTAAAAATCTGTTTAATACAGATTACTACAATTTGATATCGCAGTGGTCTGCCAGAGATTCAAATTACATTAAAGCTAATGGAACTCAGTTCAATCTATCCCTAACCGTTAAACTATAATCACCAATACCGACGATTAATTATAGAAATACGTGCAGATGAAAAAAATCAAGCTTCTACAATATCATTCCATTTGCAGCCTTATTGCCGGCGGTTTCTTGATTTTACTTGGAATCACCGGTAGTATTTTAATCTTTAATGAAGATATAGACCAAGCCTTATTTGCGCCTTATCAGGTCAATGATACGGCTGAAGTACTTAACCTTGATAGTGCTACTGCGGCGGTTCAGAAAAAATACAAGAATTGGAATACAAGAATTATTCACTTTAAAAAAGGAGAAAGCATTGTTTTCAATATTAGACGTCCGGAGCAAAGAATGTTTGTTTTTGTACATCCGGAAAATGGAGAAATTTTAGGGGCAATTGACGAAAGTACTCATCTTACAAAGTGGCTCCTTAAATTCCACTACTCCTTTCACTCCGGCGTCATCGGTCGTATACTAGTACTCATTTTTGGAACGCTGTTCTTGATATCATTAATTACCGGGACTCTTTTATATCGCAAAAACATTAGAAAGGTGCTTTTGTTTAAAATAAAACTTAAACCAAATAAAAGACGAGCATTTTATTCTGCTTTGCACAGCTACATTGGAGTTTGGGCCTTGTTATTAAATTTGATTCTAGCCATAACCGGTGTGCTATTGGCGTATTCCGTGTCGGTTGCCGGGCTCAAAACACCAAAAGAGCCGGAACCACCATTAGTGGCGACATCTTTAGATAAGGTACTATCAACCATTGATAGAGAAATACCAGAATTTCATCCCTCATATATCCGACTTGCTTCCTCAAAAAAGGCGCCCATAGTAATTAATGGATCCTTCGAAGATGACCCATTTGTATATAGCATACATTACAACAAAATACTAGTAAGCAATACTACCGGTGACATTGAAAAAGTCAAAAAGGTCAGTGAACAACCCTTAATATATAAGGCCAACAGTATGATCACTCCATTACATTATGGTCAATTTGCCGGTCTTATAGGTAAATTGGTGTATTGTTTAATTGGAATGTCAGGACCTGTGCTCTCAATCACCGGATTCATTATCTGGTACAAACGAAAAAACACGAATCATAAAAATGGTTTAAAACCTAAGTTATAGCTAGATAAAAAACCCCGGCACTGATAATAGTACCGGGGTCTTTCTAGCTAAATATAAAAAACTAACCTATTAAGATTTCTTCTTATTCTGGTTTAAAAATCCACACCCATCCAGTTCCACCTGTATTATTAGGAACATACAGAATAAGCTCATCCTCAGTTAAAGAAATGATTGTGTATAAACCATTGGGGTTTCCATATGGCTCTTCAGCTCCAAGAATATTACCACCATCTATTTTTAAAGTTTGTTTAGCTGGATCTAATACAAAACTAGCTACTTGAGGTGCTGCATCAGGACCTGAGTAATAGGTGTAATTCGCAGCTCCGTCTAGATCAAAGGTCATCTTTCCTGCAGCATCCACCGGAGGACAGCAATCACCTGCGGCATTCCACCATACACCTTCCCAAGCAGAAGGATCGTCATTAGCAACCATATACCACCATTTTCCACCGTCAGATTCTGGTCCACCGGCAAAAACCCATGTTTTTCCAGCTTCTGTATCTTCTCCCACTAAATCATACCAGTCTTGGTTGAGTTCATGATCCAAGACATCAACTTGAACTTCGATGGTTTTTGTGAAAAATTCTGAACCAAGGGTTCCAACATAAGTAAAGGTGTTATTTCCTGGAATAGGATAAATAAATTCAACCCTATTGGTTAAAGCCTTTCCCAAATTATAATCCCAATACCCTGTTACGCCAGGGGTTTCCATGTTTAATTCGATTAAGTTACCCCCCTCCGTCGCTTGAGACGAGGACAAGATAATATCATCGATAGAAACCATGCTCTCAAGCACCTCTCTGTCATCTATGGGTTGACATGCTCCTAGTAACAGAACCAAGGCACTCCCGAATAAACTTATAATTTTATTTATTTTCATCTTTCTAATATTTTTAAGTTTAATAGATTACCATCCAGGATTCTGCTCGTAAACACCGTTAGAGAGTCTTACTTCCGATTCTGGAATTGGAACAAGCCCCTTAGTCTCAGCTCTATATTGAACACTATAAACAGCGTCTATACCTGAGTTCTGTAGATTGACTTGACCACCAAAGGCAGTATCTACGTCTCCCCAACGAACCAAATCAAACCAACGAAGGGCTTCGAAGGCAAATTCATATTTGCGTTCCTCTTTAAGTGCCGCTAACGAATATCCTATAGGATCTAAGTCGGCTCTATCTCTTACTTCATTCATACCATCTGCAGTTTCTGTAATTTCAGAATGCATTAATAAAACGTCAGCATATCTCATAAAGACAAAGTCTTGAGCAGACCATAACTGCATTGGATCTCCATGAGTCATATCATAAAGGAAGTAAAACATCCCTTTAATGCCATCCACTCCTGCAGGATCTTCGTGCTGAATGGTGGTATATTTTTTATTCATAAACCCTGTTTCATGATCTCCGAAACCGGATTGCCAAGCACCCGTTCCTTGTTCAGCATTACCTAATTGAAGGATTGAACCTAATTTTCTAGGATCCGCATCATCCCATTGGCTCCAAAGAGCCGGATTGACGGTGCCCCATCCCCAACCTTGTCCAAAAGGGACCATGCTGTTATCACGAATTCCAAAAAACAAACGCATACGGTTGTTATACTGTTGTCCGGGACCCCAGTCCGTTGTAGAATAACGCTGAACAAACATAAATTCAGCATTACCAGTTCCAAAAGTTGGATTTAGACCATCCTGACCTACCCAATCAAGACCTTCTGTTTCAGCCCATGGAAGAACAACTTCATTTGCGCTAGTATTTACATAAGAATAAGGCCATAGATTTCTAAAGTCATTAGCTAATGCATATCCACTGTTATTTATACAGTCTTCTAAATAAGCAACAACTTGAGATTTAGAAATTGTTCCACCTTCAGGTAAGGGTAAATCACTAGTCGCCTGTCCCTCAATATTGGTCATATAACCGGTATAGTACAAATAGGCTCTTGCCATATAGGCCTGTGCAACCCATTTATTCGCATGTCCATAACGATCAGTTCCAATGGCAGGAAAAGCTTTAGTTGGAAATAATTCAATAGCTGTTTTAAAATCAGATGCGATCTGTGCGTAAGTCTCGGTGTAACTTGACCTTGGAACACTTCTATCGGCAAGCGAACCTAGAATCAGAGGCAAACCACCAAAGAATTTGGCAGCTCTAAAATAATAGAAGCCACGCATAAAATAAGCTTCTGCCAAGGCACGATCAACATATTCCTTCGCCTCTGCCTCAGTCAAAAAGTACTCCGAAAAATCTGCATCGACAAGTTTTTCTAAAATGATATTACAACGATAAACACCGTTATAAGTCTCAACCCATAAATCTTTATAGGTGTCCTCTTCGGGATCTTGAAATCCGTCCATATATTTGGCTGCCCTGTCATCAGGACCACCACCTCCGAAAACATAGTCAGAAAGCAAGTTAGCTGAAATAGCCTCATCGCTGAATGGATCTGCGGTATATAGCGCATTATAAACACCAGCCATTGCCTCGTCTATATCGTCAGGTCTACTATAGTAATTTTCAAGACCTTTTTCGTAGAGGTTGTCTGTATCTGTAAACTCTTGACTACAACCGGCAAGTAATGCCGTTGCAACCACTGATATGGTATATATTATTTTTTTCATTGTCTTTTTAGTTTTCGATTAAAAGTCAACACTCAATCCAAGCATTACAGTTCTTGGTAATGGATACAATCCAAGATCCACTCCTGAAGCCCAATTCGTAGCATCATTTCCTCCGTAAGATACATCCGGATCCATTCCATCATAGGAAGTAAAGGTGTACAAGTTATTGACAGAAGCATAAAGTTTGATTTCTTTGATGTAATCAAGATCTTCCAAATACTGTCCTAACTTAAACCCTACAGTAAGGTTGCTAATTCTCAAATAATCAGCATCGTGCAAATAGATGTCAGAAATTAAGTTTGTATTTCTGTTAGATCCTGAACTCAAACGTGGTAAACGATTGGAAGTTCCTTCTCCATGCCAACGATTAAAAATTTCAGTGGTATAGTTTTGGTCAAAATTATCTGCAAAAGAACGGTACGATTGCATGACTTGCCCTCCGAACTTACCTGCCAATGTCGTGTTGACATAGAATCCTTTGTATTCTGCATTTAATTGAATACCAAGTTCAAAATCCGGGAGTGGACTACCAAGCTCTACTTTATCATTATCGTCAATAACACCGTCTTGATTTTGATCTACAAAGCGTACATCACCTGGACGTTGATCATCGAAATAAGGTGTACCGTCAGGTCTAACATAAGCATCAACCTCATCTTGGTTTTGCAGAATTCCATCAGTTTTCAATCCGTAGAAGTAACCAATTGGTTTCCCTACCTCTAATCTAGAGATATAAGCAGTACCTTGAGATAAAATATGAGGCTCTCCAGTAATAATACCTTCCGCATTGGCTAATTTGGTCACCTTGTTTTTGTTAAAGGCCCCACTAAGCGTAGCTCCGTATTTGAAGTCTCCGGCATTATCATTCCAAGAAAGCACCACTTCTACCCCGGTGTTTTCAATATCACCACCATTAACAAATGGAGGTGGGGCACCTGCAGTACCAAGCGAAGGAGCTATTACCAACCAGTCCTTGGTTGTCTTTTTATACCAATCCGCGGTAAAAGAAAGTCTTGAATTGAAAAAACGTGCATCAACACCAAAGTCTAATTGTTCAGAAGTCTCCCAAGTTACATCCGGATTAGCAATCCTTGTAGGGACAGATGACACCGAAGGGGTAGGTTTCTTATCACCGAAATAATATCCTGGATCAATATAGGAAACCGTAGAACTATAGTAGAAATTATCTATGGCTTGGTTACCGTTTTGCCCCCAGCTACCTCTTAGTTTTATAAACATATTGCTATCGGACATAAAATTTTCCTCACTAAGAACCCATCCTGCAGATACAGAAGGAAAATACCCCCAACGCTTACCTTTTGCAAAATTAGAAGAGTTATCCGCTCTCATTGTAGCAGAGAACATATACTTCTCTTTGTAGTTGTATTGCAATCTTCCAACATAGGATATGAGTCCACCTCCTCCGGCAGCCCAATCAGCTCCATTGGTGTTAATAGCTCCAATAGTGGATTTACTCACATTGTTTAAAAAAGCAAATTTAGGGGCTCCGAATTGAGATCCTGACATACTGCCTCCTACCTCAAAATTAACTTCGTTTTGGATTACTTCGTTACCAATTAAGGCCGTTAAATTATGATCTCCGAAATTCGTTTCATAAGATATCGTATTGGTCAAAGTTGATGTATTTCCTAAATAAGAACTTTGAGCAACACCATCAGTAGCATTAGCATATAAAGTACCAAGTGCATAAGTTGGTGTCCAAGAACGACTATGACCAAACCATGCGTTTACTCCGTAAGAGGAACGTAATTTCAGATTTTCAATAGGCTCAATTTCTAAATACACATTTCCAACAATGGTATTCCCTCTATTACCCAGGTTCGCATAATTATGACGATAATACATCACTGCAAGTGGATTGTGGGAGTTATTAGAGATGCCATCCATTGTAGGCGTAAAACCATTATTATCCGGAGAGTCCGCCCAATATGCCGGCATCAACGGATGTTGAACCAGTGCATTGTGTAAATCGTTCCAGTAGATGTTTCCGGTAGCTACGCTTCTGTTATCTGTTTGAGAATAGGTGAAGTTTTCTCCAAGAGTAACCAAACTTCTTTCGTCATTTTTAAACAATACAAATTCGGTATTTAAACGCGTTGTAAGTCTCTTATAACCAGCATCAGTTATGCTACCACCTATGATCCCGGTTTGATCTAAATAGGATGCTCCAAGTGAATAGGTAATATCCTCACTTCCCCCGGTAATATTAATGGAGTGGTTAGAAATTGGTGCATTTCTCATGGTCATTTCATCGATCCAATTGGTACCTTCCCAACCGTTTTGAAGATTATTCCATACATGTTCTCCCAATTGTGTTCCTAATTGACCGGGATATGTGTTGTTTAACCAAGTGTTGCTTTTAATGAGTGCCTCCCAGTTGTTAGGAGCAAGACCATCATTTACTCTTCCCTCATCCATAATGTACATATACTCTTGTGCATTTAATGGAGATAGGTTTTTATAAATGTTTTGGAAACCGTAGTAAGTCTCATAGTGTACCTGTGCTTGTTTGGATTTCTTCCCTTGCCTGGTAGTGACCAACACAACACCATTGGCTGCCCTAGAACCATAGATTGCTGCAGATGCAGCATCCTTTAAAACATCAATACTTTCAATATCCCCGGAACTTAAGTAATCGATATTACCAACAGCAACACCGTCTACAATATATAAAGGACTTGAGTTACCAATAGTACCTAAACCACGGATTGTCACTTTGGTTCCGGCACCAGGAGCACCATTATTACGACTTACACTTACACCCGGAGCAACACCTTGAAGTGCTTCCATGGCTGTTCCCGTGTTTAACATCGCTATATCCTCTCCTTTAAGGTTCAAATTCGCTCCGGTTACCAAGGCCTTTTTCTGAACCCCATAACCAATTACGACTACTTCATCCAAGGCCTCTAAAGAGGTCTCGAGAAGAACGTCAATTGTAGATTGTTGACCTACCGCTACAGTTTGTGTTTTCATTCCAACATAGGTAAAAACCAAGTTATCGGAAGAAGAAACATCCGAAATACTGTAATTTCCGTCAAAATCTGTCTGTACGCCATTAGTGGTACCTTCTACAACAACCGCTACACCCGGCATCGGCATGCCTGAGTCATCGGTAACAGTTCCACTAACTGCTTTTGTCTGCGAAAACATACTTTGGACACCACACAGCATCAAAGTAAACATCGCAATTTTCAGTTTTAGCTTCATCTTAAATAAATTTTAGAATAAATTAGGTTAGTAATTAGAATAATTCAAAACGATTGAACTACCCAGTAATTCCATGAATCAAAAAACATAGAAAATGAGGAATATCAATAAGCTGACAATCGCGATTATCAATAACACCTCAACTAAGGTTCTCCAATTCAATTTTGAAAAACTATTTTTCATTACGTAAATGTTAAAAAAACACTAATATTGAGCACACTATTAATTCTGCATTCCCTGTGATTTTTGAAGCATTTATGCGGCGTTTACAGCAAATGCAACATAAGTTATAGCATATGCAACATTTGTTTCATCACTGACCAAAGGCGAATTGGCAAAGAAGCTGGTTGTGCCAATTAAATTAACAGTCATTTTACAAAGAAGTCTTAAAAAAATAACATGCCTCACCAGGGAGAAAGAAGTGAAAGCCTAAAGCAAATTCTAGTGAGGGACATAAAACGGCACAAGTGTTCAGAGTACTATTGAGCATGACTATAAAGATTCCAACCCTAAAGAATTTTACTGAATCCCGAGTTATAAGGAAGCATTAATCGAATATTAAGGAATTACGATAATCTAGTAACTATCAATTAATATTTGACAGTTCAACGTGTATTTAAGGATTAAAAGGGCTACAACAGCTATTCTACGGTATACCCGACATGTATGGATGTAATTAACCAAAGCGACAAGTTGGGTGGCATATGGCAGCCTAGCTAATTGTACTGCACCAGCAGTAATTATTTATCTACAGATGAATCCCCAACTTCCTCTTCTTCTAGGAGCTGCGTTGGAACAATGCCAAATTGTGCTTTAAAGCATTTAGTAAAATATGAAGATGAAGAGAAACCTACCGCGTAGGAAACCTCACTAATGGTCGTGTTGCCGGAAGATAATAGCGCCTTTGCTTTATGAAGCCTAATGTTTCTTATGAACTCATTGGAAGTCTGATTGGTAAGTGCCTTAATTTTTCGATAAACCTGACTACGGCTCAAATTTAAGTGAGAGGACAGAGATTCCACACCTAAATTGGGATCCTCAATATTTTTTGAGATATAATCGATTGCCTTTTGGATAAACTCTTTATCTAAAGAGGTCGTATTTGAATTTTCGTCAACTTCACTTATGGCACTAAAGTATTTGTTAAATATGAGCTGCCTACTACTTATAAGCTGCGATAATCTAAGTTTAAGTAAACGAATATCAAAGGGTTTCACCATATACGCATCTGCACCAATCTCTATGCCTTCAATGCGGTCCTCAATTTTTGCTTTGGCAGTCAACATCAACACCGGTATATGACTTGTTCGCATGTCTGTTTTAATCTCTCTACAAAAATCAAACCCATTCATCTTGGGCATGATGACATCCGTAACGATGACGTCCGGCAGAATGTCCTTAGCTATTTTAAGCCCTTGTTCACCATTGCTCGCTACCAATACTTTATATTGATGCCTAAAGGCCTGTTGCAAATACATCCTAAGTTCTAAATTATCTTCAACCAGTAACAGCGTATGCGTAGTTGAAGCTTCTTTAATATCCTGAACCTCGACATGGTCATCCTCTACACTGGATACTCCCACCACTTCGTCCCTCACTTCTTCAATTTTCTTAAGAGTCACCATATTCAATTCTTCCTCTGAAAAATGCTGCTTTCCTAGAGGTAATATAATTTTGAAAGAAGTTCCTTTTCCAGGTTCACTTTCCACTTCAATTTTCCCTTTGTGCAATTGAACAAAACTCTGAACCACCTCAAGTCCAATACCGGTACCACCATAGTAACTGTGATTCTGGTTTTCCACTTGATAAAAGCGATCGAACATATGTTGAATTTGTTCCTTTTCCAAACCGATGCCTGTATCTGAGATCACAATTTCAACTGCTGCACTCTCGAAAGTATCATCAACTAACGGGAAGGCAACTAATCGATCTTTTGCATAAACGGCTACATTTATTGCTCCACCTTCAAAAGAAGCTTTAAAGGCATTTGAAACCACATTAAAAATCACTTTTTCTATCAAGTTTTCATCCCCCCAGATATGTAAAGGCTCCTCGTCTTTGTCAAACGACAGAGCTATGCTCCTATTGATAGCCTCTTCCTCATAATGCCCGATAATATCCTCAATAAGATGCGCAATATCAAATTCTTTGGCATGAAGTCGAACTTTGTTGAGTTCTAATTTCCTAAAGTCAAGTAACTCATTTACCAAACGGTGCAAGCGTTGGGTGTTTTTATGAATAATTGCGTGTTTTTCACGAAGGCGTGCCGGTAGATTTGAGTCATCATTTTGCAGTATATCCTGTATTGGATTCATTATAAGGGTCAGCGGAGTTCTAAACTCGTGAGAAATATTGGTGAAAAATTGGAACTTCTTTTCATTGAGCTGTTCATGCTGAATGCGCTTTTCTTCCTCATACTTTTCGAGTTGTTTACTTCGAATCCTATTTTGTGTCAATTTATTCAATACCACTATAGCACTAAAAAACAGCAACAAGTAAACCACCAAAGCCCAATTCGACTTCCACCACGGCGGCAACACTTCAATATACAACTCTAAGGGCTGCTCATTCCATGTCCCGTCGTTATTTGAGGCTTTAAGCCTAAAGACATAATTACCGGGATCAAGGTTGGTATAGGTTGCGCTTCTAGCATTACCCACATAATTCCAAGTATCCTCATAACCTGCCAGATAATACGCATATTCATTGCGCTCCGGTCTGGTATAATTAATTCCGGAATACTCAATGGTAAATACAGACTGTTTACTTGTAAAAGTAATACTGTCTGTTTGTGCAATTACTTTTGAAAGCGGTGAGTCCGACTGGGTAGGAAGTACCTTATTATTAAAAATCTTTAAATCAGAAAGGTAGAGTAAGGTCTCCTGCTGGTTGTACTTTATGGTATTTGGATTAAAGAAATCCATACCTTCATAGCCGCCAAAATAGATATTTCCTTGTCCATCGTTAAATACAGCGTTCATGTTGTAGTCATTAGACAACAAGCCGTCACTTTGATCAAAGTTAGAAGATTCCCCGGTTTCAGGGTTCAACTTTACAATCCCTGAATTTCCGGCAGCCCATATGTGGTTTTGATCACTCTCGATTATACCGCAGACATTCTCCAGGTGAAATCCCTCTAGTCTATTATACCATTTTAGTGAATCAGAATCAGGCTGATATGCAGCCATTCCAGCACCTTTTGTTCCCAGCCATATCGTTCCGTCCTCGCTTTCATATAGAGAAAGGATGTGATTAGCCGTAGTCACATTGCCGTATTGCTCTGCCAGACGATCAAACAGCGAGGTTACCTCAAACTCGCCTGAGGGTAACAATTGGACCTTATATAACCCATATGTGCTACCCAACCACACCTGATCATGACGGTCCACAAGAACCTTCCATATATCCAAATTCTGAACACCAAGCTTTTGAAAATCACCTGTATTATAGTTGGTAAATAATCCTGTCTGTGGATCATACGAATGCAAGCCATTATGGAAACTCCCAAACCACAAGGTTCCTTTAGAATCTTCTGCAATACTAACCACAGTGTTCGATTGTAGTCCTCCATTGGTACTCTCAATGGTATAATTCACAAAATGATGTGTGCCTTTTTTTAAAAAATACACTCCATTATCCCAGCTTCCTGCCCATACATTACCATGGCTGTCGATATGAACGGACAATATATAATCTCCTTCAAGCCCGCTATATAGCCTTTGATCTTCTTTATTGATATGAGTATAGATTCCAGTTTTTTTATTGATAACATCAATACCACCACCATCCATTCCTACCCAGAGATTGCCATTCTCATCTTGATCAATAGAAGCCACTGATGCTGTATGTAACGAATTCATATTGTTGTATAGACTCTGATAGCCTTTAAACTTGTCATAGACATCGTCATAGATCGCAACTCCTTTATTGTAATAGCCTAACCATATTTTTTTATCACGATCCAAGAAAAGTGACCAAATGGAGTTGGCCAATAAACTTTGTTCGTCTTTATTGGACGATACATAGTGATGAATGAGTTCGCCCTGCTCGTTTAATTGGTACATACCGTCATTCTCAGTACCACATAGTATTTCTCCACGGCCAATGAGCTCCAGTGCAAAAAACGGATTTGAGGACACACCCAGTTTCTTAATTTGCCTAATTCCCGATTCATCAACATGACTGATCTTAAACAAACCATCGGCAGAGGTCCCTGTCCAAAGATTATCCTTGGCATCGATAACCAAGGTCTGGGTACTCGAATTTAGTTGCTCTCCATTGGCAAAGACTGCCGGTTCTAATAGGTTTTTATCTTCGTTATAAAGAAGTATACCATGATTGGATGCCGCATACATTCGTCCATCCTTGTCAATTTTAAGAGCATGAACAGATAAGGCAACTGAAGCATTGATACCCCGAGTTCCAATATGGGTTGCTTTAAGAGTTTTGTAATCCAACTTATAAAGCCCCTTACCAAAGGTTCCTATAAAAAGATTCCCTTGCTTATCATCTACAATACTTCGGACAGACAAATTAGCAGCCGTTCCATCCCCAAAATTCTTATTTGAAATTCTTTGAAACAAATCTGTATTACGATCATAGAGATCCAGACCCTGTTCAGTACCGACCCAAAGCCGATGATCATCATCCAAATAGGTTGTAAACACCAAACTACTGCTCAAAGAGGTGGAGTCGTTAAAACGATGACGGTAAGATTTATATTCCAAGCCATCGTAACGGTAAAGACCGGATCCGTTAGTACCCAACCAAATAAACCCATAATCATCCTGATTAATAGTGTACACCCCTACCTTAGGCAAATCTTCCATGATACTGACAAACCGAAGTTCTTCGTCAGAATTCTGGGCAGGGAGTTGCCAAAAAAAGAATAACAAAATCAGGAATTTCAATATCTTCATCAATCGGTACGTTAGGATAATAAGTTAGCGCTACAGGTTCCTTTTCAAAAATATAACAATATATTAACCCTACAATTCATTTAAGTTAAAAGTAGCCTAAAGCAGGTCATAATAAGAGATCAGATAAATTTGCCCCTCTTTATAAGCTAATAAAAACTGTGAAATTGTATCTAAAAGACTATACAAACAGGACTAGGTGCTTCTATTTCATCCACAAAACTCAACAGGCCGCTTTGAGCATCCCGCCGAAATGATATAATAGAATTGGAATATTGATTTGCAACTAAAACATAGGATCCATCCGGAGATAAGCTAAAGTTTCGTGGCCCCTCTCCCCTTACCGATTCATAACCAACAACTTGAAGCGCTCCGTCATCCTTTACACTGTAGATCACTATTGAATTATGTCCTCTATTAGAGGCATAAAGAAATTTACCATCATCACTGATATGAATATCTGCTCCGGTGTTTTCTTCTTTAAAACCTTCAGGTAACATGGAAAAGACGGCTCCTTTTACAAATCCCTGCTGCTCATCGTAACGCACCAAAGCAACGGTATTACTAAGTTCATTAAGCACATAAATCCATTTTCCATTTGGATGGAATGCCAAGTGTCTAGGGCCATCCCCAGGATTAAAATCTAATGTTTTTGGAGACAACGGCTCCAAGGTATTGGTATTGGAATCAATGGCTGTAAACCACAATTGATTACTTCCAAGATCTGCTGCTATCACTTTATCCTGAGTAGGAAAAAACCAAACCGAGTGTGCATGCGGGCCATCTTGTCTAGAACTGACTGCCTTAGCCGTATGCTGATTGATATCCAACAAGTCGGATAAAGTTCCGTTTTTATCCATTTTTAAGAGTCCAACGTTTCCTCCGCTGTAATTTGCAGCTACAACATATCCTTTGTCATTAATGGTCACAAAACAAGGGTGTGCACCTCCGGAGGAGCTTTGGCTCACAAAAACAAGACTATCTCCTTGTACCTCAAAGGAAGAGACTGTTCCTACACCCTGCTTATTTTTAATCTCATTGGCAGCCAACAGGTACTTTCGATCTTTAGAAAACGCCAAATAAGATGGACTTTCAGATTTTGCCGCAAGTTTTATTTTTGAGAGCTTACCCTCTGGGCTTAGTGCATAGGTATAAATACCCTCACTATCACCATTGGTATATGTTCCCACAAAGAAATTAATATTTTCCTTAACCATATATTGCTCTTGTCCTTGCACTTCAGATGACTTTTCAGAGCTACCTTTCAGCTCTGTTTGATCAGCCGCCTCTGTTTTACTTTTTTCTTTACAAGATCCCATGGCAATTACCACAAATATGATCATTATATATCTCATTTTATTATTTTTTGGTTAATGAGTGAGTAAGATACAATTTCTCCTACATATGAGCTTATCCCCCTAGAAATTATTGCGCTAAGACAAGTGAGTTTTCATCCATATTCCGGGAGAATTAGTTAAGCAAAACAATGCTTTTTGATCCTTAGGAATTTTAAAAAGATGCAGATAGCATCACGATAAAGTCTTTAAGCAACCAAAAATAGACCTAACACCAAATTTAAGCAGTCAAAAAAAGGCCAGTCTTATCAGACGGCCTCATTTGAATTCTTCACTACATTACGCAGTGCTATTTTACTATTTTCTTATTCTATTTAAGTATGGTTATTTGGCAATATTTACCGCTCTTGTTTCACGAATAACGGTGATCTTAACCTGACCGGGATAGGTCATATCCGTTTGAATTTTTTGAGAAATTTCAAACGATAATTCCGCTGCCTTATCATCGCTAACCTTTTCACTCTCTACAATAACCCTTAGCTCTCTACCGGCTTGAATAGCATATGCTTTTTTAACACCGTTAAAGGCAAAAGCTATCTCCTCAAGATCTTTAAGACGTTGAATATAAGAATCCAATACCTGGCGTCTAGCACCTGGTCTAGCGCCACTAATGGCATCACAAACCTGTACAATTGGCGCCAACAGCGTTTTCATTTCAATTTCATCGTGGTGAGCACCGATGGCATTACATACTTCCGGTTTTTCACCATACTTCTCTGCCCACTCCATACCTAAGATTGCGTGTGGAGTTTCTATATCGGTCTCAGGTACTTTTCCTATATCATGCAAAAGACCTGCTCTCTTAGCTAATTTAGAATTTATACCAAGTTCAGCTGCCATGACACTACACAGTTTAGCTACCTCTCTAGAGTGTTGAAGCAGGTTTTGTCCATAAGAGGAACGGTACTTCATTCTACCTACAGCCTTAATAAGCTCAGGATGTAAACCGTGAATTCCTAAATCAATTACAGCACGCTTTCCAACCTCTATAATTTCTTCATCTATTTGTTTTCTGGTCTTTTTCACCACTTCTTCTATACGAGCTGGGTGGATACGACCATCGGTAACCAATCTATGCAAAGACAATCTTGCAACCTCTCTACGAACAGAGTCAAAACAAGAAAGTATTATGGCCTCCGGAGTATCATCTACAATGATTTCAACACCGGTTGCGGACTCAAGCGCACGGATATTTCTTCCTTCTCTACCAATGATACGCCCTTTGACATCATCAGATTCCAGGTTGAATACAGAGACACAGTTATCTATAGCTTCCTCAGTACCGATACGCTGAATGGTATTGACAATTACTTTTTTGGCTTCCTGTTGTGCAGTTAACTTAGCCTCCTCCAATGTTGTTTGGATAAAGGTCATGGCATCACTTTTAGCTTCTGATCTCAGAGATTCCACCAGTTGTGCTTTAGCTTCCGAAGCCGAAAGTCCTGAAATAACCTCCAATTGTTCTATCTGACCTTTGTGAAGCCTATCGACTTCACCTTGTTTTTTGTCTAAAAGATCGAGTCGAAAATCATAATCTTTATTTTTAGATTCGAGTTCGCTGCTCAATTTTTTATTCTTTGACAGCTCATTCGATATCTGAGATTCTTTGTCTCTGGTTCGTTTCTCTGCCTCAGCTATCTTTTTATCTTTTGCGACGATCACCTTTTCGTGTTCCGCTTTAAGTTCTAAGAACTTTTCCTTAGCCTGAAGGATTTTATCCTTTTTTATATTCTCTCCCTCATTTTTGGCTTCTCTAAGGACTTTCTGAGCTTCTTTATGTGCACTTGAGATTGTTTTGCTTGCCTTGTTCTTCTCCAAAACCTTCGCGACTACAAAGCCCGCTATACCCCCTACTAGTGCTACTACTATTGATAGTGTAATATCATCCATCTTTACGTTTGTTTAAAAAAAAAGCCTACATCGGCATATAAGTTTTGTACAAACTCCATTTAACAGGTTTAAGGCTACCAAACTGATCAAGGGTCCGCTGTTCCTTAGGTCTGAAATTAATCAGAGGCGCGGCATGCTTTTACAATTTGAACTCACCTTTTTGAATTGATACTTGTTGAGTTTGTCAAAAAAATGCAACCAATGTAGGCAGTAACATTATGTTATTTAAAAGAACTATCTAACTTTAATTACAAATGATTGGTCAAGAGTTCGTTGAGTTTCATCAAACGTTCTTTTGTCTGTTCATTTGTTTCTTCTTTATCTATACTTTTTTGTTCCATTTGAGATGCAAACTGAAGCGCGCACATCGCTAAAACATCTTGCTTGTCTCGCACGGCATAACTCTTCTCAAATTGCTTGATCAACTGATCTATAGTTTTAGCTGCCTTCCTTAAGCCCTCTTCTTGTTCAGGCATTATGGTCAAGGGGTACACCCTATCGGCAATAGATATTTTAATCTTTAGCGTATTTGCCATCTCCCTATGTAAACAATTATTCAGAAAGTTGAGTTATACACTCATCCAATTCCCGAATCAAAGTATTTATTTTAAGCTTAGCTTCTGTCTTATTCGTATTACTGCCAATCATTGAATTTGCCAGTTTGAGCGATTCGTATTTATCCTTCCACTGATCGACGGAAAGCTCTAAATTCTTATTGCTATGCTTCGATTTTGCTAACTCATCCTTTAACTGCTGATTGATGCTTTGTTGAAGTTTTAAGTTTTCAAGCAACTTACCAATCTTATCTTCCAGTGAATCAACAATTTCTATCATGTCGCTCATACAAGCAATGTTCAATATATATCTTTACAAAGTTAAGACACCTTTATATACCTCACAATAGTTTATAAAAATTTCTTTACGTTAGACTAATATAGTGAAATTTGCGTTGATCTGAAGAGATTTTTTCGAATTTGTATTCAATTCATTAGATTTGCCTTATAATTTTTGATTCATGCGAACCCTGATTTTTTGTAGTTTATTAATCACCCAATTTCTTTTTTCTCAACAACCCTATCCAAAGGATTATTTTCAGTCTCCCCTAGCGGTTCCGATTGTTTTATCCGGTAGTTTTGGAGAGTTACGATCCAACCACTTTCACTCGGGATTGGACATTAAAACCATGCAGCGGGAAGGTCTGGATGTGTTTGCTACGGCTGGCGGTTATGTTTCAAGAATAAAGATTCAACATTACGGCTATGGTAAAGCAATTTATATTACACACCCGAATGGCTTCACTACCGTTTACGCTCACTTGCAAAGTTTCGGACCAAAAATACAACAATACGTCAAAGAGCAACAATACAAAAAGCAGTCCTATGAAATTGAGCTCTTTCCTAAACCCGAGGAGCTGGTAGTAGGTAAAGGCGATCTCATTGCTTATAGTGGAAACACAGGAGGAAGCGGTGGCCCGCACCTACATTATGAGATTAGAAATGCCAAGGCGGAACCTATGAACCCATTGCTATTTGGATATGACGTAAAAGACACAACTCCACCGAGAATTCTCGGTGTATACGCCTATGCGATTGGAAATGAATCCATAATAGATAACACAAACAACAAAATAGAACTCCGACTCACTAAACAAGATGACAATACTTTTGTTGCCGATAAGATATACGCCGAGGGAACCATTGGTCTAGGAGTAGAAACCTATGATCAATTCGACATGGCTTACAATAAAAATGGAGCCTATAAGGTGTGTACCACTGTGGAAGGAAAACGTAACTTCGAATATAATTTCGCGAGCTTTTCTTTTTCAGAAAGTAGATACATCAACACCTTAATCGATTATCCTGTGTATGCCAACAAACGCAAAAGAATACAGAAGTGCTACATAGAACCCTATAACAAATTAAGCATCTACGACAAAAAGGACAATAATGGTCTAATCGCTATAGAACCGGGGAATACTTACAATGTTAGCTTAGAAGTTTCTGATTTAGCCGGAAACGTCAGTATTGTACACATTCCGGTGGAAGGAAAAAAACAGGAATTACTACGTGCGAAAACCGTTTTTAAATCAGATCATTATCTTATCTCGAACCGTGATAATATCTTCAAGGTAGGAAATGCCACCTTATATTTTCCGGAAAATTCCTTTTATTATAACTTCTTTATCGATCTCCAACAAAGTGGAGATACGATTAAAATTCACAAGGATGAAGTTCCTATGCGGAAAAATTATACTTTAAGCATAGCCATGGATGCCATTGACAACAAGGATATTGACAAGTATTTTATCGCAAATGTCAGCGATAAAGGGCATCTCTCCTACCAAAACACTTATCGCAAGTCGAACGTACTGAGTACCCGAACGCGTGCCTTAGGTAATTTCGTAATAGCCAAGGACAGCGTAGCACCCAAGATACGTCCTTCTAATTTTCAAGACGGACAATGGCTTTCTAATTTCAAAACCTTAAAACTGATTATTACAGATGATTTAAGCGGAATCAATTCCTATCGAGCCAAAATCAACAACCAATGGATACTGATGGAGTACGAATACAAGGAGAACAGTCTTACTTATAACCTTAGTGATATCGACTTTAAGGATAACACCCACCATCTGGAGGTAGTTGTTACAGACAATGTTGGTAATAGCACCACCTATACGGCGGTCTTTCATCAAAAATAAAACTTTGTATGCTAGGGCTGTTTCGGTGGAACCCATTCTAATGCGATCAATTTATTCCTTGGCAAACCGGATTTTTTAGCTCTGGTGTTACACCATTGCCAGTTTCATATTCTAAAAAAAACGTTAAAAGTTCATTATCCAAGAATTATCTCCTGAGAAATCAAGGTTTGGTTGGAGATTTTCAATATTTTTGACCTCCAAAATATCATAACCATTTGGTGAGTACTAGGTTATTACTTCAATACTCGCAAGGTGCCACCAACCTACATGAACAACAACAGTTTTAATATAAAAGAAGCAGTACACTAACAATATGAAGCAATTACTATTCATCCTAGCTGTTATACTAGGATGCTCAAACGGATTTGGACAAAAACTAATCTACCAAAGCGACCATTTCGAAGAACTAAGCAAGGACCATAAGACTGTTGCTATTTTACCTTTTAAGGCGCGATTGGAATTGGAAAACCAAAATCATGGGGAACAACAATTAGAAGCACTGCAAGAAAAAGAAGGATATGAAGTTCAAAATGCCTTGGAATCTTATTTTTTAAAATTACACAAGCGAAAAGATTACCGCGTTGCGTTTCAAGACACTAAAAACACCAACGCCATTTTAGCCAAAAACGGTATTTCGGAAAAGAATATTGACATCCACACCTCACAGGAGCTTTGCAAGATCCTTAATGTGGATGCGGTAATATCAGGAGACCTTACGCTAAAGGCATTAATATCAAAAGGAGTATCTACGGACTTTGATCTGATTTCATTCATATCCGGAACTTCAGATTATGGACGAATTGCCATCAAATTAAGTGATGGAGAAACCGGTAAACTCCTTTGGAAATACGAGAAAGTTATCAATCGTAAATCAGGCAAAAACACCTATGATATCATTGAAGCCATGATGCGCAAATCAACACGGAAATTTCCGTATGATAAGTAATGACCGACCTAATGAACTCTAGGCGTTAGTGTGTTCTATTTTTTTGTACGATGCAATAATTTCTTTCACCAAACGGTGACGAATCACGTCCTTGTCATCAAGATGCAAGATTCCAATACCTTTTACATCCTTTAATATCAGTAAGGCTTCTTTAAGTCCGGAGGTAATACGTCGCGGCAAATCTATTTGACCCGGATCTCCTGTGATAATAAATTTTGCACTCTTACCCATTCGGGTTAAAAACATTTTCATCTGCGCATGAGAAGTATTTTGCGCCTCATCCAATATCACAAACGCATTATCAAGAGTTCGCCCCCTCATAAAGGCCATCGGAGCGATTTGAATAATTCCGGTTTCAATATAGTTCTGCAATCTTTCCGGAGAAATCATATCTCTCAATGCATCATACAATGGCTGCATATACGGATCCAGTTTTTCTTTTAAATCACCCGGTAAAAACCCTAGGTTTTCTCCTGCTTCCACCGCAGGACGGGTTAAGATAATGCGTCGAACCTGTTTTTCTTTAAGCGCTTTAACAGCTAAAGCTACACCAGTATATGTTTTTCCAGTACCTGCAGGGCCAATCGCAAAAACCATATCGTTCTTTTTCATCAAATCGACCAACTTTTGCTGGTTGACTGTTTGTGCTTTTATAAGACGACCATTGACACCGTGAACTAGAACTTCGCCATTAGCACTTACATCAACATAATCCTGTCCGTTATCGGTCATCAGAATTCGCTCTATGATGTTTTCATCTAGTTTATTATACTTCCCAAAATGGGTGATAAGCATATCGAGACGCTTATCAAATTCTTCTAAAAGATCTTGATCACCATAGACCTTTATTTTATTTCCTCTGGCGACTATTTTGAGTTTAGGAAAATATTTTTTTAACAAATCAATATTAGCATTCCCTGCCCCGAAAAATTCTTTGGGATTGATTTCTGTAAGTTCAATTATGAGTTCGTTCAAAAGCTTTAATTTATGTGAGTATTTCTTTAACGGATCTTAACACAAAAAGTATGTTTTAAAATGGATAATTCTCTTACTTTTTAGTAGGTTTGTGTTTGGTTTTACTTCAATCTACAAAAACCAGATTGGCATTTAACAAACTTAAGGAAAAATTTTCGCTCTTAAATTAAAAAAACATCAACAATTCGCAAATGGCAATACTAACATTAACTACAGATTTTGGGGTGAGAGATCACTTTGTAGGTGCCATTAAAGGGTATATCCTTAGCGAAATTGAAAATGCCAACATTGTTGACATCTCACATCAAGTGAGTCCGTTTAACATTTTAGAAGCCTCCTATATATTAAAAAACGCATACAAAACCTTCCCTAAAGGAAGCATACACATCATTGGAGTTGATTCAGAACTCACTCCTTTGAACAAACATGTAGCTGCACTTATTGATGATCATTATTTCATTGGAGCGGACAATGGAATTTTGTCCTTCCTCACCCATGAAATCAAACCGGAAAAATTGGTAGAGATCAATATTCACGATCGCATTGCCAGTGTTTTCCCTGTATTAGATGTATTTATCAATGTTGCCGCGCACATCTCAAGGGGAGGCACATTAGATGTCATCGGAAAACCGCTATTACAACTCAAAACATTAAAGGACCTAGAGCCAACAGTAAATCACCCTCAAGATCAAATTACAGGAAATGTGATTTACATCGACAATTACGGAAATGTCGTGACCAATATTCCAAAGAAATTATTCGAAAAACACAGAAGAGGACGAAATTTCGAATTGTGGGCTCGTAATCATAAATTCACCAGCATCCACGCTAAATACAGTGATATTATAAATTTTGGATCAGATGTCCCGGTCAATAAAGACGGAGAGAAGTTGGCTATATTCAATTCAGCAAACCTGATCGAAATTGCCATATACAAAAGCAATCTGGACACCGTTGGTGGTGCATCCAGCTTATTGGGTCTGAACTATAGGGATGTGGTCACCTTAAAGTTTACCTAAACAACCACACAAACCTAATTTATTATGCCGAACCACAAAAGTAGCCTATGAAAGCAATCATAAACAGAGAAATTAGCAGTTTTTTTTCCTCTCCAATCGGTTATCTGGTCATTGGATTATTCTTATGCTTAAACGGTTTGTTCCTTTGGTTATTTAATGGTGAATTTAATATACTCGAAAGTGGTTTCGCAGACCTATATCCATTTTTCCAATTAGCACCATGGGTTTTACTACTACTGATCCCGGCAGTAACCATGAGCACTATTGCACAGGAAAAAAAATCAGGAACGCTAGAACTGCTCCTTTCACACCCGATCACCAAGAGTCAAATTATACTGGGAAAGTTTTTTGGAAGCTTCTTTCTCATCATTCTAGCCTTAATCCCTACGCTGTTATACGTATACACCATTTGGACGATTGCAAGCCCAAATGGAGCTATTGATTTGGGCAGCATTGGCGGATCTTATTTTGGTTTATGTTTTCTGATAGGCAGTTATACAGCCATCGGAGTTTTTACTTCCTCCTGCACTGAAAATCAAATTACAGCCTTTATATCCTCTATGCTCATCTGCTTTATTTGTTATTATGGATTGGCGGAATTTGCAAATTTCGACGGCCTTGAATTTCTGGCAAGTTGGAGTCTTAAATACCACTATGATAGTATTAGCAGAGGTGTGATAGATCTTAGGGATCTTGTATACTTTATCAGTATTACCAGTTTCTTTTTATTTTTGACCACCCTAAAATTGAACAACAAACTGTGAAGCGAATTAAAAACATAGCAAAGAAAATACTGCTACCGATCCTTTTTCTGTTGGCAGTCAATTATTTGGCATCAATGTTTGTCCTGCGAATCGATCTTACAAAACACCAACGATACACACTATCTGAGCCAACCAAGGCGCTACTTGGGCACGTTGGAAAACCTATTTTTATTGATGTTCTTTTGGGGGGAAACCCACCTGCTGAATTTAAGCGTCTTCAAACCGAAACCAAACAGCTATTAGAAGAATTCAGGAGCTTGAATGACAACATCATATTCAATATTGTAGACCCCATGGAAAGTGGAGGGTCCAAGCAGCAGATTGCACAATCGTTAATGGAATTAGGACTAACACCAGCTAACGTTACTATTGAAGAAGGCAATAGTGTCTCCAGAGAGATGATTTTCCCTTGGGCAATGGTGAATTCCGGAAATAAAACAGTCAAGGCATCACTATTAAAAAATAGCCTTGGAGCCAGTACAGAATCACGGATAAACAATTCCGTACAGCAGCTCGAATATACCCTGGCTGATGCTATATACCAAGTCACAATCACCGATAAAAAAAGCATTGCCGTAATCAAAGGTCATGGGGAAATGGATGATAAGTACATGGCTGATTTTTTATTGAGCCTACAGAACTATTACCGCATTGCTGAATTCCATATGGATTCCCTAAAAGAACAGCCACAGACCACCTTAAAAAACCTCAATCGTTTCCAAGCAGCCATCATTGCAAAACCTACCCAAGGGTTTTCAGAGAATGAAAAAATGATCCTAGATCAATATATTATGCAAGGTGGGAAAACACTATGGTTATTAGATCAGGTTAACGCAGACCTGGACAGCCTGCAGAATGACAACTTCAGTTCTTTGGCCTTTCCAATGGATTTAAAACTAGATGCTATGCTATTTAAGTACGGTGTACGCATCAACAAGAACCTAATTCAGGACCTTATGTCCACGCCGGTGACCGTTGCGGATGCTAATGGTGAAATACCTATAAACTGGTTCTATAGTCCAATGGTAGCCTCTTTGAACAACCACCCGATTAACAAAAGCCTCAATGTTGTAAAACTAGAGTTTACCAACAGTATGGATACATTATCCAATGGCATTAAAAAAACCGTTTTACTTCAGAGTTCAGCGCAGTCAAGAACCGTTGGCGTGCCAAGAAACTATAGTTTGGATGAATTCGATACCCAACCAAACGTATCTCAATTTAATGAAGGAAATCAAATTTTGGGCGTCCTTTTAGAAGGTAAGTTTAATTCCGCGTACAGCAATCGAGTTAAGCCATTTACCCCGGACTCCATCATGGAGAAAAGCACACTCCCAAATAAGATGATTGTCATCAGCGATGGGGATATTATCAATTACACCTACGCCAATAAAAAGCCACTTGTCGATGGAATTGATCCTTGGACCAAACAACTTTACGGCAATAGAAATTTTTTACTTAATTGCGTTAATTACCTTGTTCAAGATAATGGACTTATAAACATTCGTGCAAAGGAAATTTCGATTTCCTTTCTGGACAAACAAAAAACATATGAAGAAAAAACATGGTGGCAGGTACTAAACATAGGACTTCCCATATGTTTAATCCTTCTTTTTGCAGTCGTATTTTACGCTATAAAACGAAAAAAGTATGGCTATTAAATGTTGATAAGTTATTTTCGAAAAAAAAATCAATTCAGATATCTTTGTAAGTGATAGAAAACTAAGCATTCGATGAAATTTATTATATCAAGTACATATTTATTAAAACAACTTCAGGTCTTAGGCGGTGTGATCAATAGTAAAAACACCCTCCCTATCCTTGACAATTTTTTGTTTGAACTAAATAAGGATAAATTAACGGTTTCGGCATCCGATTTAGAAACTACCATGAGTGCTGTTCTGGAGGTTGAATCAGAATCAATTGGAAATATCGCGGTACCTGCCCGACTTCTGTTGGAAACTTTAAAAACATTTCCAGAGCAACCATTAACCTTTATAGTTGAGAACAACAACACCATCGAGATCAACTCGAATCACGGTAAATATGCTTTAGCATACGCTGATGGTGCTGAATTTCCTAACACAATTGAATTGGAAGAAGCCAGTACAACAATGATTTTAGGAGATATCTTGGCAACAGCAATCAACAAAACCATATTTGCTTCAGGAAACGATGAGCTTCGTCCGGTAATGAACGGAGTCTTTTTTCAATTCTCAACTGAGAATTTAACCTTTGTGGCTACTGACGCTCACAAATTGGTTAAATACCAAAGAACAGATGTCACCGCTGACCAAGTCGCGGAGTTTATCATGCCTAAAAAGCCGTTAAATATTCTTAAAGGCATCTTAGAAGGAAGTGAAAGTGAAGTGAAAATCGAATACAACGTAAGTAATGCTAAATTCAGCTTTGACAATACTGAACTTATTTGTAGACTTATCGATGGGAAATATCCTAATTACGAGGCCGTTATTCCAAAAGAAAATCCAAATAAATTAACGATCAACAGATCGCAGTTCTACAGCACTGTGCGCAGGGTATCCATATTCTCAAATAAAACAACCCACCAGATTCGTTTAAAAATAGCTGGTGCAGAATTAAACATATCTGCGGAAGATTTAGATTACAGCAACAAAGCAGAAGAACGCTTGACTTGTGATTATCAGGGAGATGATATGGCTATAGGATTTAATTCAAAATTCTTGAATGAGATGCTGAACAATCTAAACTCTGACAATGTTACCCTTGAGATGAGTATCCCAAGTAGAGCCGGAATCCTTTCGCCTATCGACGGATTGGATGAAGGAGAGCACATCACTATGCTGGTTATGCCGGTGATGCTTAACAATTGATTGTAAAGAATAAATCATATACCCCCTAATATTAGGGATTACCTAATTACCAAGTAATAAAACCCCGTCTAAATTGTGTGTTAATTTAGAGCGGGGTTTTTGATTGGTATATAATAATCCTATTAACGATTCAGTTTAAAAAAGGGCACTTACCCCCTATTAGCTTATAATACGAAGACTCAATGGGTAATAAACATTTTTGCCATTACTCGAGTTAATCGCATTGATAATCGGAAATACAAAAGCTAAAATGGCTATAGCGATAAGCACCAATATGCCTAATCCGAAAAGAAAGATCAATGGTATACTAAGCAGGGAGTATATAAATATACTAAGCTGAAAATTTAAAATAGCCTTCCCGTGCTCATCCATATTCAAAACACTGTCTTTTTTTGAAACCCAAAGAATCAATGGTAGAATAAGTCCGCCAAACCCGGTAACGTAATCCAGTAATTGGCTCAGATGGGTGATTGCTAGAAGTTGATTGTCTGTTCGTTTCATAATTTTTATTGATGGCTGATTTAACTATTGGACGATTAAGTTTCAGAATTGTTACAACCAGTTCAAACTTTAACAATCCACCTTATTAATTTCCTTAACTAAAAACAACCGGCAGTGCCGGTTGCTCTGAATTTTATTCTATCTCCTTACGCTATCAGATCAAAGTAAAGTTTCTGAATTGCGCATCTGCGTGTTTCCTTTATTCGTTTTTACGAAGTTGTTTTCGCTACCGGATGACCAGCCTTGGTACGCCAAGCATCTAACATCCAAGATGTTTTCTCCAATTCTCGAATATAGGCGCCAATCATATCAACCGTTCCTTCATCACTTCCATCCTCGGCAATCTTAAGTACTTTACGCATTTGCTCTAATAACGGACCATGATCCTTCAAAAGTGCATCAATCATTTGTCTATCCTCTAGATCAGAGTCTGCCTCCTTAATATTGGATATTTCAAGATATTGTGAAAGGTTACTCAAAGGTTGATTTCTCAAAGTTAAAATACGTTCAGCAATCTCATCAACCTTAAGTTTGGCATCATTGTACATCTCTTCAAATTTATTATGAAGATCAAAGAAATTTTCACCTACTACATTCCAATGGAAATTTCTCAACTTCTGATAATACAAATGATAATCAGCTAGTAAAACATTTAATTCAAAAACTGTTTTCTCTGTTTTTGATTTGTCTAATTTTAAATAATCCATATTCTTACTCATTTTAAATTACATGTTTAAGGTACGGAATTTATCACTCATAATCAACGATTTAACAACAATTAACTGTTGCAAAAAGCAAAGCCAATTCTTAGAAAATAACTAGGATAGTTGATCAACATATATTTGTATTTTTGTACCAAATTTTAGAGCAATGAATACACAAGATACTATCGCAGCTTTAGCAACCCCTTCCGGTTCCGGTGCCATTGCAGTCATAAGACTCTCCGGAGAGCAAGCTATTGCCATAGCAGACCGACACTTTAGGTCTGTTCGCAGTAAAAAGCTAAGCGATCAAAAATCTCATACCATTCACCTGGGTCATATCGTTGATGATAAAAAAACCTATGATGAGGCCTTGGTATCCTTGTTCAAAGCTCCCAACTCATATACAGGAGAGAACGTGGTGGAGATCTCTTGCCATGGCTCACCATATATACAGCAGGAGCTCCTACAATTATTTCTAAGAAACGGATGCAGGATGGCAGATGCAGGAGAATTCACTCTTAGAGCGTTCCTAAATGGTAAATTAGACCTTAGTCAAGCAGAAGCTGTTGCTGATCTTATAGCCTCAGAGAATGAAGCGAGCCATCAAATTGCAATGCAGCAAATGAGAGGCGGCTTCAGCAGTGAGATTAAAAAGTTAAGAGAAGAACTGCTTAACTTCGCATCTTTGATTGAATTAGAACTTGATTTTGCTGAGGAAGATGTAGAATTTGCAGACCGAGGTGCATTCAACCAGCTTTTGGACAAAATCCAGCTCGTGCTTAAACGTCTGATTGACTCTTTTGCTGTAGGCAATGTTATCAAAAACGGTATCCCTGTAGCCCTTGTAGGTGAACCTAATGTCGGTAAGTCCACCCTGCTCAATGCACTACTCAATGAAGAACGCGCCATTGTAAGTTCAATTGCCGGAACAACGAGAGACACCATTGAAGACGAAATTAGTATTGGAGGGATTGGATTTCGATTTATAGACACTGCAGGGATTAGAGATACCCAAGATGAAGTCGAAACTATCGGGATAAGAAAAACATTTGAGAAAATAGATCAAGCACAGGTTGTGGTTTATCTCATTGACAGCCTTAAGGTACAGGAAAACAGAGCAAATATAGAGCTTATCAAAATTGAACTTAGAAAACTTCGAAATAAGTTTCCCCAAAAGCCTCTTGTAATTATTGCTAATAAAAAGGATCAATTATCACAAGAAGAGCAAGATTTCATAATGCAAGAGATAAGTGATATCATCACACAAAAGGATAGAACTAAATTGCTTTTAATATCAGCAAAATCAAATTCAGGGGTTGAAGAACTTAAAGACATCTTACATAACTTTATCAATACCGGTGCCTTAAGAAATAACGAAACCATCGTTACCAATTCAAGACATTACGATTCTCTACTAAAAGCACTAGAAGAAATCGACAAAGTAAAAGATGGAATGGCAAATGGGATCCCAAGTGACCTCCTTGCAATAGATATCAGACAAGCCATCCACCACTTTGGTGAAATCACTGGACAAATCACATCAGATGATTTGCTTGGGAATATTTTTGCCAATTTCTGCATCGGAAAATAGACATATTGTTTTTCTCTTTCCTTTAGCATCCTTTAATTGACAATCACCTGTAAATAAAAAACATTTTAAACCCCTTTAAATGTATCCATCCAACACCGTGCTTCCTGGCATGAATACCCCTCTATGTGGTTAGAACCCTCGATATTTCGGACTTAAAAAATGGGGGTATCTCATATATTGAATTCTATAACACCAAAAGAAGGCATACTGAAATAGGAAAAGTACCACCTGATCAAATTTATAATACAAAAAGAATAGTATCATAAATAATTAGATATATATTTAAACTGTCTTGCATATGGGGAGTAGTGTAGTCATAAACTTAATAAATGATGATTAATATATCGCTGATGCGATTTACATAATAGAAAACATTAAATTACCTTTGTAATACTAAAAGTTGTGATTATGAATATAGAAGCCACGAAATTAGAATTGATGCATCTTTTACTACAAACACAAAAAGAAGGCCTTTTAGCAAAACTTAAAAAGGTCTTTGATGAAGAGCAGGGAGATTGGTGGAATGAGATGTCTAAAGAGGAACAAGAAGAAATCAATACAGGTTTAGATCAGGCAGATGAAGGCATTTATTTAGCTAATGAGACTGTTATGAAACGTTTTGATAAATGGCGTTAATAATAAAATGGACACCTCAAGCAAATAGAGGTCTGGGAAAGGTTATAGAATATTTAGAAGAAGAATGGACAGCCAATGAAATCCTTAATTTAGAGCAAAATCTACAAGATATTTTAACCCGTATCAGTAAATATCCCAAAATTTGTCCACCAACAGGAAAACATAAAAATGTTCACAAAGGATTGGTGGATAAAAACAACTACATTATCTACAGAATACAATTTGAAAAAGGATTTATTGAAATTATCAATTTCAGAGGAACTAAACAAAAAGATATCGAATAGATCCTGTGTAAAGCAAATTTTCTTTTTTTAAGGATGGAAGCTATGGCGCTTTCGGGATTTTTAGTCAGATGATTTATTATAATACTCCCCAAATTTAGGACAGGAAATTAAGTTGTAATTTTAACCCTGTCAAAAGGATTTGGAATTGGTAGGGCAGTTAGGTTCGGGCGTTCCTAGGATTATGGAGAGCTATGGTAAAGAATATTTCCGGTTTATGGATAATTTTACTAGAATGACCTTTCCAGTTTCCGAGCAAGTTACCGAGCAAGTTAAAAACCTAATAGCTATATTCCATAACGAGCATAGCCGTAATGAACTTATCGAAAGTTTAGCTCATTGTATTTATATCAAACCAAAGAAAGATTCTTTGTTGTGTCCTAATCGAAGAAATTGCTATACGAGACAAGGCTATAGCCAACGGGCAACTTCACCCATTACTAATGTCCAAAATCAATCATTACTAATGGGTGAAGTTGTATTGTTCGTTCTATATCCCTATCTTTGATATCATTAAGACTCGAGTGAAATGATGAGACAAGACCAATTAAGTGTAGTTATCGACGCGCAGCAACGCGTATTTCTCAACAAACAAGATTTATTAATCCGGGAAGCATTGCAAAACGTCCCTATAGTGGATAATTATGCAACTATAATTACAGGAATCAGAAGATGTGGGAAGAGTACTTTATTGTTGCAACTCCTAAAGTCAAAGTACACCGAAGTTATTTATTTAAATTTTGAAGACATTCGATTAGTCGCCTTTAACATAGAGGACTTCATACGCTTGCAACAAGAAATCGATAAACGAAGCATCCGTGTATTATTTTTTGATGAAATTCAAATCGTAGATAAATGGGAAATATTCGTTAACCAACTCTTAAGAGAAGGATACACCGTATTCGTAACCGCCTCCAATGCATCATTATTAAGCAAAGAGCTAGGAACCCACCTTACTGGGCGACACCTTTCCATGGAATTATTTCCTTTTTCATATCGTGAATTCATAACCTATAAAGAAACCGATGCAGATCAAGAATCATTAAAAGATTATCTAGTTACTGGCGGAATGCCTGAATACGTAAAAATCGGACAAGCCCTTATTCTCAGCAGCCTAATGGACGACATTTTGGTGCGTGATATCTCCGTTCGACATTCCGTACGTGATATCGATTCATTGAAACAACTAGCTATTTATTTAATTTCAAACGTTGGCGTATTAGTTTCGGCCAATAAATTAACAGGCTTGTTCGGGATCAAATCCAGCACAACCATCTTAGAATACTTTAATTATTTCAAGGACGCTTATTTAGTAGAATTTGTACCACGCTTCAATTATTCAATAAAAGCGCAAGCCCGGAATCCGAAGAAAATCTACGCAATGGATACAGGATTGATCAACGTCGTTTCGACATCCCTTACTGAAGACCTTGGTCGCAAACTAGAGAACATGGTCTATCTTCATTTAAGGAGAACCTATAGTACAATCTATTATTTTGCAGAAAAAGGAGAATGTGATTTTGTCGTCTTTGAAAAAGGTAAAATCCTCCAAGCCGTACAAGTATGTTATACTATAGACGACTTCAATTTTGAACGCGAATACAGTGGGCTAGTAGCAGCATTACATTATTTTAAAGTTAATCATGGTTTCATAGTTACCTTGAACCAAGAAGATATATTCGAAAAAGACGGCCTAACAATTGAAATGATTCCTGCATATAAGTATTTTGTTAGAAAGGAATGATTGAAACGAATCTTTATTTCTCAATCCTGCTTTGATTCCTCGAAATCTCAGATGGTTAAATAAGTCATACGTACTAAAACGCAACTTTTTAGGACTTTTTGCATCTATGTAGTAATTCATAGGGAAAAATAAATCAAACCACCATCATGAAAACCAATCACTTATACTTATTTTTTATCTTTTTTACAATACTTTTATCGTGCACTTCCCAAACAGATGAACAAGATCCTGTCACTTCTTTTAAATCTGTAGCCAAAGGCGGACAAATAGTGGAGGCCAATAATACATTCGCCTTTTCATTGTTTAAGGAGATCGCCATGACAGAAACAAAAAACAATTTCATGATCTCTCCGGTGAGTGCCTCCTTGGCCATGGGTATGGTTTATAACGGTGCTGCCGGGAAAACCCAGCAAGCTTTTGCTGATGTATTTGATTATGGTGATGCGACCCTGGAACAAACCAATTTAGTCAACCAAAACATTATAGACAATCTTACCTATGGCACTTCTGGAAGTACATTTGAGGTTGCAAATTCACTTTGGGTAAACCATAATTTCCCAATTAAAGAATCATTTGTAGCGCTGAACCAAAAGTACTATTATGCAGCAGTAGAGAACAGGGATTTTAAAGATCCCAGTACATTGAATGCGATCAACCATTGGGCATCCAGTAACACCAACGGGAAAATACCTGAAATTCTGGATGAAATATCTGATAATGCTGTTTTGTATGCTATCAATGCCCTGTATTTTAAAAGTGACTGGAAGTATAAATTTGATCCGGATGATACCCAAAGTCTGCCTTTCCATAGCGAAGATGGTACTGTTAAAAATGTAGCTATGATGTCTATGGAACAAGATTTGCTATACTTTTCCAACGAGCTCTTTGCAGCTGCCAGGCTTCCTTATAAAAATGACAAATACAGCATGACGCTTTTGTTACCTCACGGGGGCAAAACCACGGAGGATGTGGTTGCTCTTATGAGCAGTGAAAACTGGAATCAATGGCAGGATGATTATGCGGAAAAGGGTATAAAACTCACCATGCCAAAGTTTACGTTTTCTTATGAGAAAAAATTTAATGAAGCTCTTATAAATTTGGGGTTGGGTAATGCATTTAGTGAAGGGGTTGCCGATTTTAGCAAGATGACCGATATGGAAGTTTTTATATCTTTCGTACTTCAAAAGACCTTTATAGAAGTCAATGAAAAAGGTTCCGAGGCGGCAGCAGTAACAGCTGTTGGTATCGAACTCACATCGGTAGGTGGTGGCACACCACATTTATTATTGGACAGACCTTTTTTGTTTGTCATCACCGAGAAAGATACAGGTTCCATTTGTTTTATAGGCAAAGTGGGCCAGCCGCAGTATAATCAATAAGAAAAAGTTTCACCTTTTCCAAGGAACTTGTTCCTTGGAATTTAATTGAGTTTAGTATGCCACAATTAGTAATAGCAGCCATTCTGATTTCTCTTTTGAGTTGTAGTGATAAAGATGATAATGATCCCGGTTTAGATTGTGGTCAGCTCGCCTGCACAGAACAATTTGTAACCATTATGGTTTCTGTTGAAGATCAAACCGGAACCCCAGTCGCCCTGAATAGTTTTGGGGTAACAATAATTGATACTGAAGAGGATATTACAAGGGAGGTGAACGATGATGAATATGAGATTATGAAAACATCCGGAAGCTATCCCTTATTCGGAGATGAATATAGTAGTACGTACCAAAAGAAAACTGTCGAAGTGAATTTCAAAGGATTCGATGAGGATGATCAGGAAATTGTAAGTGTGGATTTCAAGGTGGGTGCTGATTGTTGCCACGTGTATTTAGCTGAAGGGAAAACAACCATTATAACTGAATAAAATAGATGGTCATAAAAAACTTAAAACCATTGGGATTACTCCTTCTTATTGGAGCTTTTGCCTCTTGTAACAATGATGATTACATAGCATCAAACGAAAGCGATTACTTGATTTTTGGTCATTTCTACGGGATGTGTGTCGGGGAATCCTGTGTTGAAACATTTATGCTGACCGATACTAGTTTGTTAGAGGATACTAAAGATGATTATACGGGGAAAGAATTCAACTTTAAAAAACTATCAAACAGTAAATTTGAACAAGTCAAGGATTTACCAGATTTCCTCCCCAATCAACTGGTTAATGAAAAGGATTCGATTTTCGGTTGCCCCGATTGTGCAGATGCCGGAGGTTTATTTGTCCAGTACTCAGAAAACGGAAATGTAAAAAGTTGGAGAATCGATCAAGTGAAAGCTAATGTCCCTGAATATTTACACAATTTTATGGATAAGGTAAATGAGGAGATAGCATTGGTGAATAACTAAAACTATACATCCCTGGTATGCGTTGGCTGCCTGGCTTCTGATTTTGATATCACCTCCCTTCTCGATAATAGATGCCACTGCACATTTTAATATCAGACCGCAATGAGTTTTATGGCATCTATTCTTATAACTATACCACCGGTTGACGGATCCAAATCAATCCTGACAAGTGAAAGATTTAATGAAAGTAACTACTACTTAAATATTGAATTAGACGACTCCCTTTATCAAAATAGAGGACAGATTGATTTTAAATAAAGCCTTTTATATTTAGGATAAAGGAAATTTCGAGTAGGCTTCTTAAAACTAATATGTCCAAATTAAATGATTTTCAGTTGTTACTTTGTCTAAAAAGTGTATCCGGATTAAAAATCAAAGTCAAAATTGTATTTGGTTCTGTTTTGGTGTATATTATTGTGATTATGGCAATAGTGGGTAGACAAGATATTGGGTCCAAATTATAATGGGATAATCATAGTAATTTTCCAAGGTTGAAGAAAATTCAGGTAAATTCGTTGGATATGAATTCAAATGGAATCTTAAGGCTAAAGTTAAAATTCATAAAAGGTTTATAGGATTGGGTATTTGTAGACTTCTCCTACCGACGGTGGATATTCTGGTAATCACCAGAATATCCAAATAATACCCAAATCCAATCCCTAACCAAAACCCGAAACACCTTATTACCAAAATTAATGAGTGGGTAGGTTAGAGTAAAAATAAGGCGCAAAGTGAGCTCAACATTACTTAAAATAACATTTTAGTCAAAATAAGGTGTTTTATAAACCTTTGTTTGTGCATTTGAGTCATAATAAGAAATATTATGAGTTTTAACACCGTTATTCCAACAACAAAAAGGATAGAACGTTTACAATATGAAAACCCTTGGTGGACGAATGGCAACGTCCAACAAGTCTATCAAGACATGTCTAAACGCTTGTATTTTGATTTGTTCTATCCATTTGTAAAAGAAACAGATATTAAGCGTGCTGTGGTGCTTATGGGCCCTCGTAGAGTTGGAAAAACAGTCATGATGTTTCACACCATTCAAGAGCTCATAAAAGAAAGGATTGCGCCACAAAAAATCTTTTTTATTGGTATAGACAACCCTATTTACATGCACCTAAGCTTAGAAGATATTTTACTATTGGCCAAAGAAGCCGTGCAAGTAGATACCTTAGAAGGTTGTTTTGTATTTTTTGATGAAATCCAGTACTTAAAAGATTCGGAGCGCCACCTAAAAGTCTTGATAGATTTGTATCCAAAAACAAAATTTGTGGTATCTGGCTCTGCTGCTGCTGCTCTACGTTTGCAAAGTACAGAAAGTGGTGCTGGCAGATTTACCGATTTTATGCTACCACCACTTACCTTTCATGAATACATTCATTTAAAGGGCTTACATCATTTGGTGCAGGCTAGAACTATAGTTTATCGAAATAAAGAAATTCCTTTTTTTACAACTCACGATAACAAAGCTTTTAACAAAGAATTTTTTCACTATTTAAATTTTGGAGGGTATCCCGAAGTAGTATTATCCGAAAAAATACAAAGCGATATGGGTCGGTATGTAAGAAGTGATATTGTTGATAAAGTATTGCTGCGTGATTTACCCAGTTTATATGGTATTAAAGATGTGCAGGAATTAAACAGCTTTTTTACATATTTGGCATATAATACTGGTAATGAATTTTCATATGAGCGATTGTCTAAAGACAGTGGTATTCAGAAAGAAATCATTAAAAAATATTTAGAATATCTTGAAGCTGCATTTTTAATTAAAGTCATTCATAAGGTAAATGAAACCGCTAAAAAATTTAAAAGAATAACGAGTTTTAAAGTGTATTTAACCAATCCATCTTTACGAACAGCTTTATCTTCACACATTACAGAAACAGATAATGAAATGGGTAATATGGTAGAAACAGCTATTTTTTCACAATGGATGCATCGAGAAAATCTTGATTTAAAATATGCTCGTTGGAAAATGGGGCGCTCCGAAGGTGAAGTTGATATCGTATTACTGGACAACAAATTATTTCAACCGCATTAGTGTGTAGAAATAAAATGGAGTAATCATTATTTTGAAAAACCGCAAGAATTAAGAAGCTTGATATATTTCTGTAATCAAAATAATTTTTCCGCAAGCCTGGTAACCACAATCGATGTTTTAGATAATAAAACAATAGAGGATGTTAATTTAACCTATGTTCCTGCTGCCGTTTATGCCTATAACATAGGCGTAAACACACTCGAATTAAAATCGAATTGGTAAAAATGTTAAATTAAAACGCTATAGAAATTGCATTGATAAACCAATCAGTGGAACATGCTTGGGTAAATTAGAGCCTATTGACTCCTCTACCGGAAGCCATTCAGGGAGTGTGATTTTGCATTAATAACCAAAAACATCTTCTAAGCTCAGTTTTTCTAAATCACCGATTTTTTGAAGATCTTCCACATTGATTCTTTCTTCTGATCCGATAATACATTAGGTGTAAGGTTTATCCTCTACTTCCTTGTTACAAAAAGTTGAATATCTACTGGGTCAAAATCCCATAATAACGGAAGTAATACATATACAGCAAAGGTTATAATAACTATCGAAATTAAATTCATCCAAAATCCTGCCTTGACCATATCCTTGATACTCAAATAACCTGACCCGAAGACCACTGCATTCGGAGGTGTTGCTACCGGCAACATAAATGCACATGATGCAGCAAGTGTGGCTGCCACCATCAACATATAAGGATTAATATCCAAAGAAATCGCAATGGGCGCTAAAATGGGTAACAGCATGGCTGTGGTGGCGGTATTTGACGTTAATTCAGTGATAAAATTAACTGCCGTTACGATGACCACAATAAGCACAAGTAAAGTTAGACCTTCAAGCAGCTCAACTTGACTTCCAAGCCAAGTAGCTAATCCCGTGACTTGAAATCCAGAAGCTAATGCCAACCCACCTCCAAATAAAAGAATTATTCCCCATGGAATTTTAACGGCATCCTTCCATACTATTATGGGTTCTCCTTTCTTCCTTGTCGGTAATATAAACAATATAATTCCTGCGATTATCGCTATTATAGTATCATCTATTCCCGGCATAAGCTGTTCCAAAAAAAATGATCTGGTAATCCAAGAAAATGCGGTCAATATAAAAACTATTAAAACTGTTTTTTCTTCCATTTCCATGGGACCCAAGTCATTTAATAACCGCTGAATTTCTGTTTTACCACCGGGGAATTGTTTTTGCTTAAAGACAAAAGCACGATTCGTTAAATAATACCATGAAACGGCTAAAAGAATCACTGAAATTGGCAATCCAAATGTAATCCAACTTGCAAACGAGATCTCTATATTATAGGTTTCTTCAATAAACCCGGCAAACACAAGATTGGGTGGAGTCCCAATAAGCGTCGCAATACCACCTAATGACGCACTATACGCAATTGCCAGCATTAATGCCTTCCCAAAAATTATATTTTCATTTTCTTCTGTATGTGGATTATCCTTTAATTGGAATACAATTGACATTCCAATAGGCAACATCATAACACTGGTTGCGGTATTTGATATCCACATCGACAAAAATGCGGTTGCAACCATAAATCCCAAAATGATTTTGGATACGTCCGTTCCAATCGTTTTAATTATATGCAAGGCAATTCGTTTATGCAAGTTCCATTTCTCTACGGCTATGGCCAGCAAGAAGCCTCCCAAGTATAAAAAGATATATTTATGTCCATAGGAGGCTGTTGTGGTTGAAATATCTACTGCTCCTGTTAACGGAAATAAAACAATTGGCAGAAGTGCTGTTACACCTATAGGAATAACCTCTGAGACCCACCAAATTGCCATCCAAACTGTAATGGACAACATATCAAAAGCACTTTCAGGCATTCCCTCAGGGGTATCCAATAATTGCAGTAACGCAAATATTAAAGGGCCTAGGATCAAAAAAACAATCTTTTTTGTCGAAATCATTTCTAAACGAACTTAATTTTCAATTTACTTTCTTTTACTTAATGCTCCTAATACATAAGAAACAGAGGTGTTTACAGGACCTCGCCCTCTCCTATCCTTTTTCGTGTATCCCAAGAGGAATCAACGCGATTTATAGGGTGTTTCCAGTTCTCAAATCTAATATTTAATAATAAACTGTCATACTTAAATTCTAAACAGTTATAGTCCATTCCTTGTATCCTATATCTCAAAGCTATTTATTGAAATCTAAAGCGATATTATATTAGAAAATGAGAAGTGCTCTTGGTTTGCAAGCCTGAGCGTTCTCCTCCCACTTTTTCGATTCTAGGATTTCTAGAAATTGAAATAAACTATACTTCACACAATTCGATAAGTTCAATAAAATAAAAATAGGCGATGTTTTTATATAGGGCAATGCATAAAAACATATTAGAACCCAAATAATTAAGATTCACTTTGGTTATGTGTACATTTTTTGAAACAAACTACGGATTAAAATTGTTTTGGTCTTTTGTTTTCACCGGCAAGCATTGCGATTTCATCAATGCGTTTTTGTCGGGTCTCTGGCCGTTTTGCAAGAACTATCCAACGCAACATCATCTTTCTAAGCGATTTACTCAAACCCAGAAAGTAATTTTTTGAACCTTTATGTCTTTCAAAGGCTTCTTCTAAATCTGCTGGTACTATGAGCTGTTCAACCGCATCCAACAGAGTCCAGGATCCGTTTTGTTTTGCAACCTCAATAGTTTGGTAACCAGACTCTGTCATAAGTCCTTTATCAATAAGCATCTGCACTTTGTCTTTATTTATTTTTGACCATGTGCTACTATGCTTCCGTTTGCTAAACATCTGCTTGAAAGTAAACTCATCAATGGTTTTTCTGGTGCTATCAATCCAGCCAAAGCAAAGTGCATCTTCAACCAACTGACCCCAAGGAACTGTAGGTAAGCCTGATCTTTGATTATTACACACCAGCCATATAGACTGTTTTATCTGGTGATTATCGCTTAGCCATTTTCGCCATTGCACTCTTGATTTTAAATAGAGTGTTTCTCTGTTTGATTTATCCATTGAGTAATTTTTGGTTGTGTTTGGTTCATTTTTAATGCAAATTGCTTGATCTAATCCTTTAGACTGATTGCTCCGAAAAGTCGTGTACACAGCTCTTTGGCCAGTAATTCATTTAGCTATAATTCGTGTGACTCAAGAGAATAAAAGTTTTCATTGCTTTCATTTGATCAAACCATTCTTTTTCAGGCTTAAAAGTGTATTGGAAACAGAGTTTCTATTTCTAAGGCTATTAGACATGTTACAGCTCGCTGGACACCTCCATCAATAAATTGGGCATGAATGTCCTTTTTAGAAGTTACATTTTCGGATCATCCTGCTAATTTTTGAAGATCACTCAACTAATCCAACGGTTTTTCCAATGTAATCGCTATTCTATTCCATCCGTTAATGGCTACTATAGCCATAATTACCGCTGCAAGTTCTTTTTCTGTTAAATGAACTTTTGCCTCCATGTAAATTTCATCTGAGACTGGCTTCCCGGCAATTGAGGTCATTGCTTCAGTAAGTGCTAAAACTGCTCTTTCCTTTTGTGTGAAAAGCTTGGTTTCTCGCCATGCGTCTAATAAGAATAAACGTTGAGCCGTTTCTCCCATTTTCATCGCATCTCGGGTGTGCATATTTATACAATACGCGCAACCGTTAATTTGAGATGCACGGGTTTTTATAAGCTCGTACAAGCTTTTGTCCAAGCCACTTTTTGCAATGTACTTTTCTAATCCTAGCATCGCTTGATATGCTTCAGGATCTGTTTTTGCTAAATCTAATCGTTGTTCCATGATATCGCTTTAATGTGTTTGTAAAATCATTGGTCTCTGGTACAAACCGCATTAATGTTCATAATGTTACCGAGTCCTATGATCCATAAATAATTTCTTACAGATAAGGGGTGTCCCTATTTCAGTTAATTTCATTTTCAAAGAACAAAATGCAAAATATTTTCCACTATAATAAGTGTACCGCAAGATATTTTCCACGATAACCTAAAATTATCAATGTTGCTATAACAATGGAAACGTCATTCAAAATTATTTTCAGAATCTCAAATATTTGATAGCCTTTTTCAATGAATCTTGTTTTTTTAGTCGACTCGCTCTTTCTCATTCCACTCATAGAGAGTCGTTACTCCGTGGACCTTAGGTTCAAAAGGTCGTCTAATTTGTAACACCCAGAAATGATTTATTTAACTTTGATATAGCGGAAATCTTTGGATTCCGGAGGCATTAAAACCGAAATCTTGAAATATTTCTGTAATTTTGTTACAACTAATCAGTATTGGATTAATGGACATAGACCTTATACTAGACAATATATATCCTCTTCCTGATACTTCAAAAGAATTGCTTAAAAAATCCATTTCAGAGGTCAAACACAAAAAGGGGCATATTCTTCTAAGATCTGATGTAGTCGAAAAAAACATCTACTTCATAAAGAAAGAGATCGCAAGGGCGTACGCTCATAAAGATCATGCTGAAATCACTTTTTGGTTTGGAAAAGAAGGAGATACTATTATTTCAATGAAAAGTTATATTTCAAATCAGAAAGGATATGAAAATATAGAACTATTGGAAAACTGTGAACTGTATCAGCTCAAAACAGAAAACCTGCAAAGGCTTTACCAAAAAGATATACATATTACAAATTTCGGGAGAATATTTGCTGAAAAAGAACTTATTAAAACAGAAGAACGGCTTATTTTCCGACAAATCCGAACAGCGACTCAGCGATACAATGAGCTTTTGAAAAACAGTCCTGTTATACTCCAACGAGTACAATTAAGACACATTGCATCTTATTTGGGTATCACACAAGTCAGTTTAAGTAGAATTAGGGCAGAAATAACCTAAGTGGTTTATTTTTTATCATTTGTAAAATTTTAGTTCAATACCGTTTGCGAACTTTGCAATTAAAAAATAAGTATGAATTGGATAATTTTAATTATAGCAGGTTTATTTGAAGTTGCCTTTGCGTTCTGTTTAGGAAAGGCAAAAGGAGCAACTGGAAATGAAATGTACTTATGGTATGCAGGTTTTGTGATAACCCTTGCTATTAGTATGGGGCTTCTGATAAAGGCCACTCAAACCCTGCCAATCGGAACTGCTTATGCAGTATGGACAGGTATAGGGGCAGTAGGTACCGTATTAGTCGGGATTATTGCATTTAAAGAGCCGGCAACTTTTATACGAATCCTTTTCCTAACTACTTTAATAGGTTCGATTATCGGACTTAAAGTTTTTTCAACACAATAATTAGGAACAAACTAAATTAGAAGCATTGAATACTATAATCAGAAAGGCAGAAGAAAAGGATAGCGAAAAAATATGGCAGTTGATGAAAGAACTTGCCGTTTTTGAAAAGTACATCAACTCCTTTGCTATTACACCCGAAATTGTGAGAAATAGCGGATTTCAGAAAAGCCCACCCGACTTTTATTGTATCGTTGCTGAAGACAATGATAAAATCGCCGGCGTGTTGGTTTACTACTATCTTCCATATACAGCTCAGAACAGCCCTGCAATTTACATGAAAGAATTGTATGTGGACGAAAGTTACAGAGGGCAAAAGATAGGAGAGCAATCAATGAATGCATTAAAGACTGAAGCGAAAGAAAATAATTGCACTCAAATCAAATGGACGGTTGCCCCATGGAATAAGGCAGGCCAACGGTTTTATGAAAAATTAGGTGCAAATGAAAATAAAGACTGGTTGAATTATGAATGTAATGTTTAAAATGGAAAGAATAACAATACATAAGGCGATATTAAACGATATTGAACAACTTCAAAAAATCGGCAGGGAAACGTTTTCTGAAACATTTTCTTCGAGCAATACAGAAGAAAATATGAAACAGTATTTAGACCAGGGATTTTCTATTGATAAACTAACCGATGAAATAAATAATGAAAATTCAGAGTTCCATCTTGCCTTATCTGAAACCACTGTAGTGGGTTATCTAAAAATTAACTTCGGAGCATCACAAACGGAACTCAAAGACGAAAAAGCGCTAGAAATAGAAAGGATTTACGTATCAAAGGAATTTCATGGTAAAGGCGTTGGACAAATCTTATATGAAAAAGCGATTGAAATAGCCAAGGAAAAAAACTCAGATTACATTTGGTTAGGTGTTTGGGAAGAAAACGCAAGAGCAATCAGTTTTTACAAAAAGAATGGTTTTGTAGAATTCGACAAGCACATTTTCAGATTGGGAGATGATGAACAAACCGATATAATGATGGCGTTAAAATTAGGATAGAGACAAAAAAATCTAAAAAAATTAAAACACCAGCACGTATAATAGGCACTTCCACCCTATCGATCAACCATAAGACTACTGCATAATGGCAGGACAAAAATGAAGCTTCGCCAAGTTGTTGTGCTGCTCTCCCCTGGTGATTTTTGTGGGATACTCGCCCATAGTAATTCACTGGGGTTCGGTATTGTCCACTAGTTGTTGTCCTCAATGATTTCCTATTCTTTATTTCTGTCAAGGTATCTCACCTGCTTTATTTCACTAATCTGTATAACAGGCGTAATATTGGTATAATTTTTAAAGTCAGTCCAAATTGCATCTATATTTTGTCCTATTGCTTTATTATATTCAGCAACATTATTAATATAAAAATAGCCTACGGCTACAAAAGGAGATTTATCATTAGGAGTTCTGCCGGCTATACCCTTATCTATTTCAAAGAAATTTAAATTTTCGCTTAAAAAACCGGCAACCATGGGCATGTGCTTTTTTTCATAATAGTCCATGTCAAAGGTTTTATCTTCTCCATTTGGATAAAGTATTACTACCTTAAACATACCGATTTCTAGGTTGGACGACGGTGTCGGTTGATTGGTATTGCAACTTATCAAGCCTATAAAGGCGAAAATGAGTGAAAATAAATTAATTTTAGTTTTCATATAAATCAGGTTTAAAGATTTTTATTTTATCGATATTAATTGACTCCAACGGTTTGCTAGTCGTTAATTTTTAGTCGTTTTTTGTGCAGGTACTGAATGTAGTTTGTGTGAAATTGTCCATTATAGGTGGTTTTATTCAATGAGCTTTCTCATTCCATCTATACCAACTGCCCAATTTTCGGAAGAATGTTTTGCCTTCTCTTCATTATTACTGGATTGAGTAATAGTTAGTTCTGTCCCGCTGCCAGTAGGTTTTACTTCACAGGCAAATAAGGGTACAAAAAAAATAAAAAAAGGAAAAGACATGGATCAAGCCGTAGCCCTTTCCACATCAATTCCTCTTACTAACCAACCTAAAAATTTAGATGCGTTTATTTTTTTTTAATTATATCGTAGATAAACTCCCTACTTTAATGGTCTTCCATTTATGAACTCATCTATTTGCGACTGTTCAAACACAGGATTGGCTCCACTTTCAGCGGCAACCATAGCACCGATACCACAGGCAAAATCAAGAGCGCGTTGCGTATCTTCATTTCTTAACAGTTTGACCAATAATGTTGCTAAAAAAGAATCCCCGGCACCCACGGTATCCTTTACTGTGATCTTATAACCGCTATTGTAGTAGTACTTATCATTATGAACCAACAAGGCACCATGCCTCCCCTTGGTAACGCATATGGAGCTTGCGCCAACCTTGGATTTAATATACTCAAGGTTTTGCTCCAATGAATTAAAAGTAGATCCCATCATTTGCGCAATTTCAAATAACTCATCGTCATTAAATTTTATAAAATCAGCACTTTGAATCAGCTCCAGTAAAAGATCCTGAGAGTAATAACCCTGTCTAAGATTCACATCCAAGACCTTAAAACTTGATTTAGGAATCAATTCAAACAACGTATACTTACTTTGAGGATCCCTACAAACCAAGCTCCCATAAATAAAAGCATCAGATGATTCAACGGCTTGAACCATATTTGGAGTTAAAGAAATTTTATCCCAGGCCACCGGATACTTGATATCATAGGTTGCCGACCCGGTTTTATCCAAAGTCACCTGAACTATTCCGGTAGGAAAATCAGGATGAATCTCTAGACATGAGGTGTTTAGCTTCAAACCTCTCAGATAGTCCGTAATTTTCTGCCCGCGAACATCATTTCCAACACAACTGATCATACCGGTATTCACGCCCATACTCTGAAGCCTTATCGCAACATTGAGAGGAGCCCCTCCTATTTTCTCTCCCGTTGGAAATACATCCCACAGCACCTCACCGTAGCAGGTGATTTTTAAATTATCATCCATTTAAATTCGTTCTATTTACAGTTCAATTTTGCTGTTATTTTCATATTCCAAAATACGCTCTAGTTCATAAATCTCTCCCTTAGCAAGGATACTGCCACCATGGGCATCCGGATCTAAATTTTTATTCTAGTCTTCACTATTAAAATTGAAGACATCTACATTGGAAATTATCATTTTTCACCCAATTATATCATATTTAATCAAAATGATTTTTATGGTTAAAACGAATTATCCCGATTACAAAAAGGTCAATTTTATAACAGCAATCATAAATTTAATAACCTACGTTTTGTTGATATACATTTCTGCTGAAATTAATCTGGGCCAATGGAATTGGACAATACTCTTCTGCATTGGCATCAAAATGCGCCTCAGCATAATAAATACGCTTATCTTTTTCCTCATCATAGTAGGTGTTTAACACCTCTTCTGCAACACCCCATCTGACCAAATCAAAAAAGCGACTACCCTCCATGGCAAACTCCAGTCTTCTTTCAAAACGGAGCGCTTTCCTCGCAAAATCTTGTGTCCAATTACAGTTTACGCCATCCTCGTAAAGGGCAACATTTGTATTAGTAGCATAACCATCAATCAGCGTGGTGCTCTCCCCTGCTCTATCTCGAATCTCATTAATCAACGGCAAAGCCTCTTTCTCCCTTCCTAACTCAATTAAGGCTTCCGCTCTCATTAAAAGAACATCAGCATAACGAATTTGAATTCTGTTTTTAGAATTTCCGTAAAAAGGATCAATATTGACAAAACAATCACAGTCCGGTGACACATTTTCCTTTAAGGAAGCATAAAATCCATATGTACTCGGGCTTCTATTCCAATCTTCCTTATAAATATAAGATTCATTATACTTAAACGGCAATCCCGGTATGGCAACAGTGTGATACAATCTAGGATCTACCGTATAGGCATCAAGATTGCTGTAGTCCATATCTGTGTTGTTAAAGTCTTCAAGCAATGGAAGTCCTTCACCGTCGGTTTTAAAAGCATTGACAAGGTTTTGACTTGGTTTGTGAAAGTCACAACAACCAAGACCTTGAGGTGTCGATAAAACATCTGAATAATTTAAACGACCATGAAGTGTATTATCATCATTAGAGAACTGAATTGAGAAAACCGATTCGGGTCCATTCTCATAACTACCCGGAAGAAAATTGAAACCGAAATCCGATTCAAGAGTATACTTACCCAGCACCCTGTCCGTAGCTGCAATGACCTCCTCAAGTCTTTGATGATTAATATTGACCACATTATTATTCTCATCCTGCTCATAAGCCTGATACAATCTCACCTTGGCAAGGTAAGAAAATGCAGCAGCCTTGGTCGCTCTTCCTATTTGATCCTGATGTTCGGGTAAATTTACCGTTGCCTTGACAAAGTCCTGAGCTATGGCTTCCCATAACTCATCATTACTAAGATCTCTGTTGGAAATAGTTCCATATTCTTCTACGGGAACCTCCTGCGAAATATAGGGAATGTATTTAAAGATCTCCTTGAGCATAAAATAGAAATGTCCTCTTAGGAAATACATCTCAGATAATCTGGCATCCTTTAAGGGGTACTCACTCTGTTCTATTTGATCAAGTGCATTAATAGCCTTGTTAACTCTTGAAATTGCGACATATGAATTATACCACAAAGCATCCAATTCACCAAAATCAGTACGGATGTTGTTAGACACTTCAAAAAAATGAAAAACCTGAATGTCATTGGTACCACTTCCTCCTTTATAAGCATCGTCAGACCGGACATTTCCATAGGGCCATAGACTAAAAGGTGTATCATAATGATCATTGCCCAATGCCGCATAAGCAGCAGTCACAAATCCATCAATATTCTCTGCATTGATTAGTTCACTTTCCTCCAATACGGAACTCGGAGTGTTCTCCAAATAATCAGAACATCCGTAAAGCAAACCAAAGCTCATTATTCCTAATATTGTTTTATAAATAATTTTCATGATTCTTTGTTTTTAAGTGTGTTAGAAAGTTAGATCCATCCCCATGGTCACCGTTAAGGGTAAAGGGTAGCCAAAAACAGGGTTTTCAGGATCAACACCGGTGAACTTCTTAGAATTTATCGTGAAAAGATTCTGGCCTCCGGTATAAAACCTTAGGGAACTCAGCCCAATGCGATCAACTATACTTTGGTCAATGCTGTATCCGATTTGTAAATTTCGTAGTTTAAAATAATCCCCGGGTTCTATGTAATAGGTTGAAAAACGGTTTTCTGCATTACTATCAATGGTAGTCAGTGCTGGAATGGTGGAGTTAGGATTACTCGGTGACCAAGCATTTAAAAGCCTGCTTCCCTTATTGGATCCTACATCATCTACACTCCAAAAATCCGTTTGATATTTCCTAGAATTTATCACATCCACGTCCCCTATACCGTCAAAAAACAAGTTCAAATCAAAACGCTTATAAGCGAAACTTAAATTTAATCCATAGGTAAAACTAGGGTTAGGGTTTCCGATCCAAGCTCTATCTTTATCATCAATAACCCCATCGCTGTTTAAGTCCTTAAACCGGATTCTTCCCAAATCCTTTCCTTGCTGCTGCGCAGAATTTTGAAGTTCCTCATCTGAGGTAAAAAGACCATCTGTAACATATCCATACATGGAGTTTATAGGTCTTCCAAGAATATTATCATCCAAACCGTTTCCACCGTAATTGTTTTGCACCTCAACAGGTAAGTAAGTGATCTTATTCCTATTAAGAGCGATATTTGTGGAGATCTCATAGGACAAGCCATCCGATTTACCACCTCTGTACAACAATGCAAACTCAATACCTTTGTTCTCCATGGATGCTCCGTTCACCCATCGGTTTCCACCTTCTCCGATGGTTCCCAGATATGGCGGCAAAACTAAGATGTCCTCTGTTTGTTTATAGTAGAGATCAAGTGATCCGCTTAAATGCTGGTCAAAAAGTCCGAAATCCAACCCAATATTGGTCTGTGTAGTGGTTTCCCATTTTAAGTCATCATTTCCGATTTGAATTGATCTAAAACCCGAAGGCAATAACCCACTTCCCGCTCCCGACAAATCATAGGCAGTTCCATGGGAAGTTCCCCAGGTAGGATCACCTCCGCCGTAGTCTGCAATATATAATGAATAAATAGCGTTGTTGTCAATTTGTTGATTTCCGGTTTGTCCCCATCCAACTCTCAATTTTAAATCAGAAATCAGATTTGAGTTATCCATAAAACCTTCATTACTGATTCGCCAACCCGCTGAAAATGCAGGAAAAGTACCATAACGGTTGTTGGCCCCAAAGCGTGAGGAACCGTCCCTACGGATAGTAGCGGATAACAAATAGCGACTATCAAAGTCATAGGACAGTTTTCCAAAAAAGGAAACCAAACTGTAGGAGGTTGCACTCCCTCCGGTAAATGACTCTCCCGTTCCGGCATCCGGGTACATATACTCCGGAGTTTCAAGTAAAAAGTCCTCTTTTCTTAAATACGTATTTTCGAATTTTTCTCTATACAATTCAGTTCCTCCCAACACATTAAATTTATGATTGTTAAGCGTCAGATCATATGTAATAGTATTACTCCATGTAATCTTATTGGAGGTATTCTGATCAATATTCACGGCGTTTTGATCATTCTTTAAATAACCTGATTGATAACTTCGTTGCAGTGTTCGTTTGTAAAAACTTCCCTGATCTACTCCCAGATTGGTTTTAATATGAAGATTATCGATAGGTTCCACATCAATGTAGAGGTTCCCGAAAAGACGTTGAAATTCATAGCCATTATCTTTATTATACTCCAGAAGTCGTACCGGGTTTTGACGATCGTTCATTCCCCCAACCGGTCCTCCCCATCCCAGACCGTCTACGGTCCTTACAGGAATGATGGGTAGTGCTCTTAATGCAGGGTCCAACACACCGGGATCTGCCACCTCTTGGGTCCTGTTGACGGTAAAGTTCTCTCCTATGGTGACGCGATCATTAAGGAATTTGTAAGAGCTGTTCATTCTGGCAGAAATCCTGTTAAAACTCGTCTGTTTAATAATGCCTTGGTTATCATAATAACCCAATGAGAAGAGGTAATTACCTTTATCGGTTCCATTAGACACCGATAGGTTATAAGATTGTGCAATTCCTATCCTGGATAATTCATCATACCAATCTGTATCTGAAGATCTAAGGGTCTTTTCACTATCCAAGTATTCTGGAATCAAAACTTGGTTTAACCTAGGAGCACCCTGATTTTCACTCCATTGGAATTGATAGCTCAAATTATTCGAATTGGGATCCAAACCATCATTTATCATAGCCTGCCATAGCACCTGACCATACTCCTGTGCATTCAACACATCCTGTCTGTTGCTGTATTGAGAAATGGAAGTATAGTTTTTAAAATTAACTCGCATCTTACCATTCTTCCCGCTTTTGGTGGTAATTACTATAACACCGTTTGAAGCTCTGGAACCATAAATACTGGCAGAGGCAGCATCTTTTAAAACCTGAATAGATTCAATATCGTTAGGATTCAATTCATGCATTCCGGATTTGGTAGGAACGCCGTCTATGATATAAAGTGGATCCGTATTGTTAAGCGTACCTACACCTCTGATAAGTACTCGGGTATTCCCTCCGCTTGGGCTTCCGTCAGAAGTGATTTTTACTCCTGCAACCCTGCCTTGCAATGCCTGCATCGGATTTGCTTGAGGTTGTTTATTCATTTCATCGATATCCACCACAGAAACCGCTCCTGTAATATCTGCCTTTTTCTGGGTGGTATAACCCGTTAACACAACTTCATCCAATTGTTGCGCATCAATTTTCAGTGCTACGTTTATAGAATTTGAGCCGTTTACAGGAATTTCAACTGTGGAAAATCCCACATAACTGATGATCAAAACGGCATCAGATGCCACATTCTCTAGGCTAAAATTTCCGTCAAAATCTGTAATAGTTCCTTTTTGAGTTCCTTGGACCATAACCGTTACTCCCGGCAACGGCATCTGATCCTCCTGAGAAATTATGGTACCGTTGACTTTTGCTTGTTGACTCCAGGTGGTAATGGAGAAGAACAAACAAAATATCACTACTAATTTATGTTTCATAAGTTTGATTTTTAAAGTTTTAGTTCGCTTGCTTTTAGATCGTTAATTAAAAATGTGTGGTTGGAGAGTGATTTAAATTCCTGGAAAGAATTTCTAGGGAAGAATATTTCAGACATTACTGTTGTTCCCTGATCAAAGAATAATTCGATAGAAGTTTTATCTAATAGAATAGATACTTTTAAACTTTCATTGTCTGAAATTCGGGGAGCCACAGATGGTTTATTTGCAAAATGCTCGCTAAAATCAACCTTACCGGATTTCGAACGATCAATATAGAACTGCTCTTTAGAATGATCGTATCCAAAAGTCAGGCTATCCCCAATGGCATTGGTGAGTAAGAATTTATAATCCTTATCCTCCAAATTGGGGATTTCAAAGGACAATTCTGTCTTAGACAATGATATGTCATCCACTGATACAATGGTGGAACCCCTTGACAGTTCTATGGATTCTTTTGTAAAGCTTTTATCTAAGTAGTCATCCAATTCCACTACCGGGGTGGAAGACAGTCTGTATACCCCGTCAATATGGTGCAATTTAAGCTCTCTTGCAATGGTGGAAGTACTCCTCCAGGTCTCTGTAGGAACAACATTGGCATATTCCCAATTCGACATCCATCCGATAAATAAGGTTCTTCCATCGGGTGCATTATTCCAGGTAACTCCGGCGTAGTTGTCCTTTCCAAAATCAATCCAATAATCGTGCTTCTCGCCAAGATCACTTATATAATCCTGTGGAGTGAATATCTTACCATCAAAATCTCCAACAAAATACTGAGTTCCCGATCCGCCGTTATAGGCCCCAGGATTTAAACTCTGAATAAGAACCCATTTTACCTTGTCAGTTCCCGCTACCTTGATTGGAATAAAATCCGGACATTCCCAAACACCGCCATGGGCTCCGATTCCTTCCCCAAAATCAGAAGCATATTTCCAATCAATTAAATTCTTTGAGGTGTAGATCAGGGTTTTCTCGTAAGTAGCCAAGACCATTATCCATTGGTTACGCTGCTGATCCCAAGTTACTTTCGGGTCTCTAAAGTCTCTGATCCCAGGGTTTTTAATCACCGGATTATTCTTGTATTTGGTCCATGTTTTTCCCTGGTCCAGACTATAGGCCATTCCTTGAGTCTGAAAATCATCGCGTCCCTTTTTTTCACCTTCAGGATCATGATAGGTAAACAAAGCCACTATTGGGGTTTGTTTATCCGTACCCAGTCCTGAGGTGTTGTTCTTATCTACCACAGCACTTCCGGAAAATATATAACCATGCTCGTCCGGAAACAAAGCCACCGGCTGATGCTCCCATCGAATCATATCCTTGGAGGTAGCATGTCCCCAATGCATAGGTCCCCAGGTGCTACTATCGGGATGGTACTGATAGAATAAGTGGTAGGTTCCCTCTAGATAAAACATACCGTTTGGATCATTCATCCAATTTTCCTTTGGCGTAAAGTGAAAATTCGGTCTGTAATCAGTATCCTGCATTACAGCGCTTACCTGTATCTTAGAGGTCGCTGTAGTTCTCTCTGAGTTCTCCTTACAGCCACAGAGCAACATAAGTGTAGTTAATAAAATTGTTAGAGTTAGCGTGTTAACATTCATAATCAGTTAGATTTAAATTTAGTTTTTAAAGAAAGTTCCCTACTCAGAGTCTCCAGTGATTTACCTTTGGTTTCAGGCATCATAAACAGTACAAAGAGTAGTTGGAAAAACATCATTATAGCAAAAAACAGAAATACATATCCAGCTCCAATGGAGGTAAATAAAACAGGAACCAATGAAGGGATAATAGCGGCCAGCACCCAGTGAACAGAAGAACCGAATGCCTGTCCGGAGGCACGTAGGTGATTGGGGAAGATTTCAGAAATGAACACCCAAATCACAGCTCCCTGCCCTACGGCATGAGAGGCAATAAAAATAAAGAGGAAAATTGGCACCGATAACCCTCCCCACTTAAAGAAAAATGCACAAGCTACCAACAGAAGTGAAATTATATAACCGATAGATCCGACAAACATCAACTGTTTTCGACCTACTTTGTCAATTAAAAACACACCGATTAGGGTGAAAATTAAATTCACCACACCTATACCAATACTACTGAGCAAAGAGGAGTCCTGTTCTAAACCGGCTATTTCAAAAATCCTTGGTGCATAATACAGAAAGGCATTAATACCTGACATTTGGTTAAAAAAAGCAACTAAAAATGCCAACATCAATGGGAACCGATACTTTTTTAAGAAGATGGATTCCCCTTTTTTATTCCCTTTCGCTTGTTGAATATCCTGGGATAACTGGTCTATATCCATACCAATGTTCATTTTTTGTAACACCTGTTTTGCCTCGGCAACTTTTGATTTGGATAATAGCCATCTCGGGCTCTTTGGAATATATAAGACAAAAAGCATATATAAGAACGCCGGAATGGCTTCCACCCCAAGCATCCACCTCCATGGCTGACTCCCGGCATCTCTGAGCAAATAATTGGAAAGAAATGCCATCAATATACCTAGTACAATATTAAACTGATACATAGATACCAAGCGGCCGCGATTCTTTGCCGGTGCAATCTCTGAGATATAGGTAGGAGCGGCAATTGTAGAAGCGCCTACGCCTAGTCCCCCGATAAATCGGAATGCGGCAAAAGAAATCGGATCATTTACAAGTGCAGAACCAATAGCGGAGATTAGATACAGAGTTCCTATAAAGAATAAGGTGTTCTTTCGACCAAACTTATTGGTGGGGATTCCTCCAAATATAGCACCGACTACCGTTCCCCATAAAGCCATGGCCATTACAACAGAACCGTGGAAGGCATCGGTGGTACCCCATAATTCCTGCAATTGCTTATCTGCTCCTGAAATAACTACGGTGTCAAATCCAAAAAGAAACCCCGCAAGAGCAGCACAAATAGACCAAAGTGTCAATTTATTCATATCCCATCTTTAATGTTAGATCACTAAAGTATGAGTAATAAACCATTGACTATTCTAAGAAAAATTCAAAAACTTTTGAAATTGTTAATCACCTCCTTAATAGCAGACAAAAACCTAGATTACAGGCATTTAACTAATTTTAACACTTTAAAACTACAACGTAATAGTTTTAGTTATGTAACCTAAATTTAAAAATTGATACATCATTTAACCAAACTACAACGATAAAGCTCAGCGGGTCATTTTAGCTTCTATAGCGATTTGGGGAGATTCCATATTTATTTTTAAAGGCAGTGGAAAAATACCCTGGAGAAGAGAAGCCTACCTCATAGGCTATTTCGGCTATGGAAAGGGTATTATCCATAAGAAGTTCTTTAGCCCTTTCCAATCGAATTTCGTTCATATAGTCACTTACGGAAACCCCGAGTATGGCCTTTGTTTTTCGATAAAGTTGAACCCTGGAGATATGTAGTGCCTTTGCCAACTCTTCTACTGAGAAATCAGGGTTGGTTAAATTATCAATAACAAGGCTGTTCATTTTTTTGATAAAATCCTGCTGCTCTTTATTAAAATCACTGTGAACCACACTATCCAATTTATTGGTATAATAGTAGCGTAACCGCTCTCTATTGTACAACATCGTCCTCAGGGCTTGCCTTAGGGACTCCATTTGGAACGGCTTAGTCATATAAAAATCCGCGCCGGCATTTAAGGCTTTCAAATATGATTCTTCATCCGAGAGTGCTGTTAGTACAATTACCGGTATATGTGATGTGCGAAGATCCTCTTTAATCTTTTTTGCGATATCAAAACCAGAGATTTCAGGTAAATTCAGATCACAAATAACGATATCGGGTACAAGCTCCAATGCCTCTTGAAATGCATCAATACCATCTGAAAGGTAAATATTAAACCCATCCTGTAATTGTTTTCTTAAAAGAAAACACAGGTCAATATTGTCTTCTATAATAAAGAGATTTGGTAATTGCTCATTAGTCTCAATGGGAAGCTTCTGAGGTGTTTCTATTTTAATATCCTGGTTCATACCGGAAGTGGTCCTCAGATGCTTCACACCTTCAGACTGGACAACCAAATCCTTGAAGTGTCCTTTTCCTTTGGGTATGGTAATTACGAATTCTGTACCGTTTTGTAGATGGATTTCAATGGTTCCTTTATGCAGTTCTACAAATTGTTTGGCAACATAGAGCCCAAGCCCCGAACTCGGCCTTTGGTTATTAGTTGCTTGTGTAAAAGGGTCAAAGATATTTTCAATATCCTCCATAGGAATACCAATACCGGAATCTTTGATATAAATTTTCACGCATTCATCCAGCTCCTCCACTGTTACCTCAATTTTACCATTGGCAGGGGTAAACTTCAGCGCATTGGAAAGCACATTAAAAAATACCTTATCAATAGCATTGATATCAATCCACAGATAACAAGGTGATTTTGGATACTTTTCCCTTAAACGAACCGAATGCTTAACGGCCTCTAATTTAAAATCGTTAATAAGTTGTTGTAAAATCTCTACAACATCCACTTTTTGGGGTTTTAATGAAAAAGAATCCGATTCGAGTTTCCTGAAATCTAGCAATTCATTTATTAACCTTCTCAAGCGCTTAGAATTATTGTGAATGAGGTTAATTTCAAAAGAGGAACGGTCAGCCAATGTTTTATTTTGTTCCAAAATGGTTTCAACAGAACTCGTAATTAGCGTCAGCGGGGTTTTAAACTCATGAGACAAGGCGGTGAAAAAGTTAATTTTACTCTCATTTGAAGCCTTTAATTGTTTGGCAAATTTCTTAATTTGATTCCTTTGGGTTTTAATCCTTTCATTTATTAATTCCAATTTTCGTTTACTTCGGCTAATCTTTATACCGGAATAGATACTCCATAGCGCCAGTGCCAGTAGGAGTACCAATAGTCCTATCATCAATTTAATCAACGTGTTCTGAGATTGATACTCCTTTAGTTGCTGATCGATTACCAACTGCTGTCCTTTGATATCATTTTGCTGTTCCACCAGTTTATTAAACTGATTTTGCATCAAATCGACATTCACCGAATCAATAACGACTGTATTTAGTGTGTTGTTCTTTTTGACAAGTTCTCCACGTACTATTTTCACGGCCAAATCAATGGCCTCTGCCCCTCCTGTAGGATACAAAATGGTGGCTAAAAGAATATCATCCTTGACATATTGTATTCCTCCGTTGGGACCATACAATCCATCAACGCCGATTATTTTTACATCATTCTCAAGTTTACGACTCTTAAGCACCTCCCAAACCCCCATTGCCATACGGTCGTTGTGCGCAAAAATATAATTAGGAGTCACGCTGTCCAGCAGCTTTTCCAAAGGTGAAATTAAAGAAGGTTTTTCCCAATCCCCGTTAATGGTGGCAATTAAATCTACCTTATCAGATTTTGAAAGTACCGCCTCAAATCCTTGTTGGCGCTCTTTGGCCGGCGATGAGGCAATATCTCCAGTGATTTGAACTACAGTGGCTCTTTGCTTAAGCCCGGAAAGAATATATTTTGCGGCATCCTTTCCTATTTCTATATTATCGGCCCCTATGTAGGCCGTATAATTAGTACCATCTATGTTTCGATCAATAATGATTGTAGGAATACCAGACTTTGTAGCATTTTCAATGGCATTGGTCACCGGCATGGATTTAATTGGGGATACGATAAGTACATCCACCTTAGACTCCACGAAGTCCTGAATCTGTTTAATTTGAGTCTCTACATCATTATTTGCATTCTTTATTTCTAAATCAATATCAGGATACAAAGAAGATTGAATTTGCATACTCTTTTCCATCTCTCGCCTCCAGTTATCGGAACTCATGGCTTGGGAGAAGCCAACACGAATTCCCCTATCCGCATCAGGTGAATTACAAGATGCGCAAAGTAATATCAAAAACAGAAAACAAGTTAGCCTATATATAATCATGGTTATGCCCTTAACGCGTCCAAGTTAACCAATCGAATTGAAATTTTTTAATTTTCAATAATTTAAACCTTAATCAAATGAGCAGATCAACGTTGACCACCTCAACGAAGTAGTGTCTATTTTACAACTAAACAACCCAAAGAATAACCTGTTGTAGTTCGCGATTTTTTATTCACCACGCCTTTACTTTTAGTTTGAAAACATAAAATCATAAAATAAAGTGTATAGGAAAAAGCAAGCTATATCACAAACAAAAAGCATTGATGATTTGATGATTTGATGATTTAAATTATAAATTTACATCATACTAATTGTAAAAATCCAATTCATGGGAGGCGATGTAAAAAAAAGAACTAAGAAAACCACTCAGGGGCAGAATACTCCAAAGTTTTCTCCTTCATGGTTAGTATATAACTCTAAACGTGTACCTGGGTTTCAATTAGAATTAATTTCGAGAATAAAAACAGGAGTTAAAAAGGAGGACTGGAAAACACTCATTTCTGTGTTGGGAGCAACAGAAAAAGAATTTGAAGATATCTTACCTTCCTCTATAAGCAGTATGCACAAGAAAGACATTTATAGCCGTGCAACATCGGAAAGAATATATCAAATTTCCAGGCTGTTCGGCTTGGGATATGAAAGTTTTGACACCCCTGAAGACTTTAAAAGTTGGTTAGACACTCCTTCAAAAGCGCTGGGAAACCAAAAACCTTTTGATTTATTAGACAGTAGCTTTGGATTTGAATTGGTGGAAAATGAAATTATAAGAATACAATATAATGTTTATAGCTAATTATACTTATGATTGTATATCGCGTAGCCAACAAAAAATATAAGGGTGTTACACTGTCAGGAATAGCAGCTGAAAAAGTAGGTGGGAGGTGGAATGAATTAGGGACTCGGGCCGTATATTGCTCTGAAAATATTTCATTAGCACTTTTAGAAAATTACGTCCATTCAGATAACATCAATAACCTTTCGAAAGACATTTTAATAGCCAAAATAGAATTTCCAGACGATTTCACCATTAACAACTTAATAACGCTACCAGAGCGCTGGAACCACTATCCCTATTCTTCGAAAACAACACAAATATTTTCAAAATTTGCTAAAGACAATGGTTTTTTTGGATTAAAAGTCCCCTCCACCATAGTACCTTTAGAAGATAATATCATTCTTAACCCTCTCTATAAAGATTTCGGAAAAGTTGAAATCATTGAATTTATAGATTTACCGGTTGATCAACGATTGAAAACAGCAGAGCGACTGAAAAAATAATGTACTAGTATATTATACAAGGCCTGTTGAAGTTTTTCTTACAGCATTTCTTAAACCAAAAGCAAACAAAGTGGTGCACCATTAGTGCACCGCATTCTCTTCTACACCTCTAGATTTAAGGAAAGTTACATGCTGCGGTTCTTTTGCGGCTCAGCTTGAAAATCAATATATAAAATTTAACATAATTACGATGAATTTTTAAACATACCTCCTTATATTTGACCTATATTGTCAAGTTAAATTAATAAAGCCGTATTTAACAAATGAAAAAACACAAATTGATAGGCGAACTACTTCGTGAAAAAAGGGAAGAAAAAGGATTGCTTTTAAGACACGTTTCTGCAGAATTGGATATTGACACAGCTATACTTAGTAAAATTGAAAGAAGCGTGCGAAAAGCAACTAAAGAACAGATATTAAAACTGGCAGAAATTCTTAATTTGAATAAAGAAGATTTACTTGTTCAATATTTGAGCGAAAGAATTCTCTATGAAATAAAAGATGAAGAACTCGGGGAGAAAGCCCTTAAAGTAGCAGAGCAGAAAATAAAATATATTAATAAACAGAACAGCGGCAAATGATGAAGAACCAGATTGAAATATATCAAGCCATTGATGGTCAGACTCAAGTTGAAGTAACGTTCGATCATGACACGGTATGGCTTAATCGAAAGCAATTAGCTCAATTGTTTGGGCGTGATATTAAAACTATCGGGAAACACATTAACAATGTCTTTGACGAGGAAGAACTGGATAAAGATTCAGTTGTCGCAAATTTTGCGACAACTGCAATTGATAATAAGATATATCAAGTAGACCATTACAATCTAGATGTTATTATTTCAGTTGGATATCGCGTAAAATCCCGACAGGGCACCGAATTCCGTCAATGGGCAACTCAACGCTTAAAAGAATATCTGGTACAAGGCTACGTTATTAATGAAAAACGATTAGCTCAGAAACAGCAAGAAGTTCAGACCCTGAAAGATGGTATTCGCATTTTAAGCCGAGCAATCGAGGGAAAAATAGAGAAGACAGAATTGGATTGGTTAGAGCATTTTGCCAAAGGCTTAGAGTTATTGGATGATTATGACCATGAACAGCTGGATGATAAAGGGCTGACCAAACGCTCAGCTAATTACCCTGAATCAGCCGATTACGAAAAGATTATCGATGTGATGAGGGCAGAATTTAATTCTACAATCTTCGGTAAAGAAAAGGACGGAAGTTTCCAAAGTGCGATTGCGCAAATATCCAAAGGATTCGGCGAAGAAGATTTCTATCCCTCTTTAGAGGAAAAGGCAGCTACATTATTGTATTTGATTGTGAAAAATCACGGCTTTGTTGATGGAAACAAACGTATAGCAGCTGCATGCTTTCTGCTCTTTTTGGAAAAAAATAATCTGTTGTACACTCAAAATCGAAAGCCCATTGTAAGTAACGAAGCGCTTGCGAGTCTTACTTTGTTCGTAGCCACTAGTAAACCTGATGAAATGGAAACGGTAAAGAAACTTATTATTAGTGTGCTAAACAGAAACCAGTAAATAAACCAGAGATTTTCTGTACATCATTTGCACATCTCTGTCTGTATAACTATCTGCGTATTAATGTGTATTCACCTATTGCATCGGGAAATGGACAGTCATTTTTTTGACCCCATTTGACATTAATTGATTGTAATACAATTTAGACTTTCCTGCTTTTTTGAATGAGCTCTCTATCTCATCTACTGAATAGCTTACTTTCATTAAAGTTTCCATTTTTCGTTACTGCTTTTAGATGTTTTATGATATTTTGTTCTACTCTAAATAGCAAAAATGGAAAAGGTAACCTGGGAAATTAAACCAAGGTGTAGAATTGTTTTTAGTTTTTGGTAATTTGTGAGAGAATTAAAATGTTGAGTTTTAATTTATAAAACAGATATCCTAGTAGTTGTATATAGAAGATTTATTTTTACATCAAATCGCTGATAATGTCTGAAACAGAATAGAATACAAAGAAAAATTAACCCGAGACCTGGATTTGGAAAAGGAAGTAATTGCTTTTCTCAATTATCTTGAAGGTGAGTTAATATATATTGGCATTGATAAGCATGGGAAAATACTTGGCGTAGGTGATATAGACGGTGATATGCTTAAAATAAAAGACCGTATCAAAAACAATATTGCTCCTTCTGCTATGGGCTTATTCGATGTAGTGGCAGAGGAACGTGATGGCAAAAATATTATCAAAATTATTATAGCCGGTGGTAGTGAGAAGCCCTATTTCAAAAAGAAATATGGCATGACTGAAAAAGGCTGTTTTATTCGTGTTGGTACTGCTGCCGAGCCCATGATACAAAAAATAATTGATGACCTCTTTGCAAAACGTGTTCGGAATTCTTTAAGTAAAATACGATCCAACAGGCAAGAACTAACCTTTGAGCAATTAAAGATATTCTACCAAGAAAGAGGTACCCCTTTAAACAAAAATTTCCCCATTAATTTAGAGCTTCTAACTGAAAACAAAAAATTAAATTATGTAGCTTATTTAATGGCTGATGAAAACGGTAACTCCATAAAATTGGCAAAATATAGTGGAAACAATAGGGTTGACCTAATCGAGAATCAAGAGTATGGTTATTGCTCCATAATAAAAGCTACAAACAATATCCTCAACAGATTAGAAGTGGAAAACACCACCCGTACCAAGATTACTCCTAAGGAGCGTATAAGTAAACGTTTATGGAATCCGGTAGCGTTGAGGGAAGCTGTTCTTAATGCCATAATTCATAATGACTATACCACTGAAGCTCCCCCAAAGTTTGAAATATTTGATGATAGGATCGAGATCACGTCTATAGGAGGTCTGCCAAATGGTTTAAGCCAAGAAGATTTCTTCGAAGGCTATTCCATTCAAAGGAACAAAGGTATTATGCGTATTTATAAGGATCTTGAACTGGTGGAACAATTAGGTTCTGGTGTTCCCAGGATTCTGGATGCATACGATAAAGATTGTTTTAAGTTTTCTGATAATTTTTTACGGATAACCTTCCCAAAATCTATAAGTGGTGCAATAAGTGGTGCAATAAGTGGTGCAATAGAAAGTTTAACCGAAAGACAGGTAGAAATCTTAGAATTAATAAAGGAAAACAACAAGATAGCTTACCGGGAGGTTGCCCAACGATTAGAAATAAACAATTCTGCTGTACAAGCACATTTCAACACTCTAAAGGAAAAAGGCATCATCAAAAGAATCGGAGGTACTAGAGGATATTGGGAAGTTTTAAAAAGATAAAGTCCATCATAATTGAAATGTACAAAGCCTACGGGTACTGCCCGCAGTTCTACATCGAGAGTTGGTAAACTTGAAGAGGAGGAGAAATTAATTTAATAGAAGAATCGTATTTAAGAGCATCATATTAATAATGACCAAAGACCAACTTATAGCAAAATTAGCCGATCTGGAATGGGAAGGCTTTGAGGTAAAAGCCGCTAAAGGAGGATTGCCAAAAGACACATGGGAAACCGTTTCGGCTTTTTCCAATACCTCAGGAGGATGGCTGTTGTTTGGTATTAAACAAAATAGGGGGAGGTATGAAATACAAGGACTCAACAATCCTGAAAAAATTGAACAGGATATTTTACACACCATTCGTTCGGGTAAGTTTAATGTATTTGTGCCTACCCAACAGGTAAAGTATAATATAGATGGTAAAACAGTCTTGGCAGTTTATGTGCCGGCATCAAAAAACAAGCCAGTATATTACAACAGCCTTCAAAATAGCTATATCCGTAGGGGAAGTTCAGATCAACGAGCTACCAAAGAAGAAACTGATACGATGTCCCGCGACCAAACTTTTGAAACCAAAACCTCAGAATTAGCTCCCAATACCTCTAAGGCAGACTTGCACACTACATCATTAAATGAGTACCGAGATTATATGGCACGCTTTAACCCTAATGTTAGCTATATCCGTTTTGATGAAGATGAATTCTTAACCAAACTGCGTATTGTTGATAAGGGACAATTAACCTATGCTGGTTTACTTTTTTTAGGGGAACGTGATTGTATTGAAAAGCATTTCCCAGATTTTAGGATCGACCTGCTCGAAATCCCGGGAACCACCATCACAGATACTACAACCGGTTACACTTTTCGGTTAGATGAATTTGAAAACCTTTGGGATTATTATTTTGCCTGTTTTCAACGATTAAAACAAAAAGTGGATGTAGTATATCAAATAACCAGTCAGGGCTTTGGTCAAGAGATTTCACCTGGTTTAGAAGCTATTCGCGAAAGTCTGGTTAATATGTTAATGCATGCTGATTACTTTACTCCAGCACACTCACGTATCCGCATTTTTACCAACCATATCGAGTTTTACAATCCAGGTGGATTACCCAAACCCTTAGAAGAATTAAAGTCCAAAAATTTATCATTACCCCGCAACCCACTTATTTCAAAATTATTTCGGATAGTTCGCTTAGCCGAAAATGCCGGCTATGGCATTGACAAAATCGAAACCAACTGGGAGCAATATAATCATACAGCACCCGAGTACGATATTAGTTTTGATTCCACCATTATAAAACTCTATTTACAAAAAGTAGAAGCTGGAGCCAAAACTTCGGAGAAACCTCAAGAACAAGCCAGCTAACAGTGATTTGATTATAAATCCGTTAACCGTTGACTATGAAAATTTCAAAATCTATATCGCAGAAAATTTTGATCTTTCACCAGAAAAAGTTCAGGAACTCTTCAACCCATCCTTTGCACAAGAGAAACGTTCATCCTCTTACCCGTCATGCAAAGGAGTCCTTAATGACCTATCTATCCCTATGCTACAACGGCCATTCGAGATAGCTCTTTTTGCTGTTCTTCAAAACCAAAGACTTGACTTCCCCGGTTCCCTTAAAGCGGTAAATCAAACCCTGTAGCTTATTGGAATACAAAACTGGTGATGAAAACTTCTACGGTAAAATAGGAATAAAGGTTGAAAAAGAAGTATAACACGTTTTTTAATACACAACAATGACCTCCTCTACCCTGGTTCCATCATGGAGAAAACAGGACCAGATTACCTTATAGGGCATTAGAATTAAAATTATGAAGAAGCTCTATTCAATTATAATGGGCTGGGAAACAAATCCGTACATTTCATTACCGTTGGTATCATGATGGCAGCCAGGATCATCCTTGCTGCCCAAGCTAACAAATAAATTCAATTTCAAAACAAATAAAAAACAATAAAAATGAAAGCAATTGTATTACAGACACCAGGTGGTGCAGAAAACTTAGTTATTCAAGACGTGGACAGACCGGTCATCAAGTCCGGAGAAGTATTGGTAAAGGTCAAGGCGATAAGTATCAATCCTGTCGATGTAAAAACCCGTAATGGGAAAGGAATATATGGTCGGATAAAGGACGAACAGCCCCTTGTTTTGGGGTGGGATATCTCAGGTATTGTTGTAGAGAGTCAGGATGCCAAATTTCAAATTGGCGACGAAGTGTTCGGAATGGTAAACTTTCCCCAGCATGGAAGGGCGTATGCGGAATACGTAGCGGCTCCTGCATCGCATTTGGCTCTTAAACCTCAAAACATTTCCCATGAAAAGGCCGCCGCAGCAACCCTGGTTGCATTGACCGCTTGGCAGGCTCTTGTCACAAATGCCAATGTCCGAAAAGGTCAGAAAGTACTTATCCATGCCGCTTCGGGAGGAGTGGGACATATCGCGGTTCAAATTGCAAAGTATTTGGGAGCCACGGTGATCGGGACCTCCTCTGTAAAAAACAGGGATTTTGTATTGGGTTTGGGTGCTGACGGACACATTGATTATCGTGGCTACGACTGGACTGCACACCCAAGGGAATTTGATTTTGTCCTCGATACCATTGGTGGTGATAATATAGATCACTCCCTTGAAGTAACCAAGGCAGGCGGAAGCATCATCAGCATCCCTACAGGGTTAAATGAGGAAGTCACCTCAAAGGCCGCTGCCAAAGGAGTAATAGGTTACTTCATCCTGGTGCAATCCCATGGTGGGGACATGGAACAGATTGCATCCCTTTTGGAAAAAGAGATCCTAAAACCAACTATTTTCAAAACGTATAGTTTCGATCGGATGCAAGAAGCCCATTTACAGCAAGAGACCGGTAGAACTGTTGGGAAACTGATCATTACCCCATAACATTGGAATTTATGAGTGTACATAAATCAGACCATGGGGTGCCCAGAACAATCAAAAAACTACTCCTTACCATTTGGAGTGGGCTTATGCCCTCCCTTAAAAAAAGACAGGAGAAATACACGGTGGATTTTACAAATCAGCCCTTTGGAGGACTCACAGTCAAGCTCTAAAAACGCTTTGTTTGACACTTCAAGTCCTTTAATCATGGATGACGGATGGACAACAATAACAAGGCGAGATGGAAGATTTTTTAAAAATTTTTACCATTGAAAAAGGAAATCTTCAAAACGAAATTGAGAATACGTAGCCATCTCTAAAAATCATAATTCAATTTCAAAATCCCTATTATTTCTATGAATAATATAACGCATGGCTAGGGCTTACATTTCAAAATGAATAATGATACTAAAACGCTAAGAGTAAAGTACTATTTCTTAAATATTAGAAAAATACTGTAATTAAGAACTATAATAAACACTTATTTACATTTAAAACACTGTGTACTAATGATTTATTGATTCGGCACAGAATTCGTTAACAATAAGACGTGTTAGTATTTCAGCGATATCAAATTTTACTATAAAGAGCACTGAATTAGTGACATGTAAGGCGGCCTTATCTAAATAATTAACGGTCTAAAACATGATTAATTAGAGATCAAAATTTCTCAAAGCAATATTTTTCAACCTTTTTAATTTAACATTTTTAAATAAAACACATATGAAAGCAGCAGTATTAAAAGAGTTCGGCTCTATTGAAAATTTTGAAATTGTGGATATACCTACACCTAAACCAGGATTCAAGGAAGTTTTGGTCAAGGTCTTTGCAACTTCTGTAAATCCTTTGGACTACCAGGTACGGCGCGGGGATTATAAAAATGAATTGGAATTACCTGTCATTACAGGTCACGATGTCTCAGGTGAGATCGTAGAGGTTGGTCCAGGAGTGGAAAACTTTAAAGTCGGTGATGAAGTGTATTATACCCCGGAGATTTTCAACGGACCAGGAAGCTATGCACAATTTCACGTTGCCCACGAGTCTATTATGGGTTTAAAGCCGAAGAATTTAAGCCATTTGGAAGCTGCAACACTTCCTTTGGCCGCAGGAACAGCTTGGGAGATGCTAGTGACCAGGGCGCAGCTCAAAATCAACCAATCCATTTTGATTCATGGTGGTGCCGGTGGTGTAGGTATACCGACTATCCAAATAGTCAAAGCTATGGGAGCAATTGTGTATACCACAGCCAGAAAGGCTCATCATAAATTTCTTCTAGAATTGGGCGCTGACCATGTCATTGACTATGAAAATGAAAACTACATCGATGCGATCCAGCAAATGACAGACAATAAGGGGGTTGATGTGATCATTGATACCATAGGTGGCAATACACTTTCCGACAGTGGAAAAATACTCAGTCAGATGGGGCAAGTAGTTACCATTGTTGATATAGACAAACCCCAGAACCTTATTGAAGCTTGGGGGAAAAATGCCTCCTATCACTTTGTCTTTACCCGACAGAATAGAAATAAATTGGATGAGCTGACCAAATTGGTAGAAAACAAAAAGCTAAAGCCTTTTTTAAATAAGGTCTATCCATTGTCTGAAATAGGTAAAGCTCATAGTTTATTAGAATACAAAACTGGTGATGAAGACTTTTATGGCAAAATAGGAATAGAGATTGAAAAAGAAGTTTAATTAGAACAGTCATTAAACAAAGATCAGATATGAGTAACCAGGATATTTTTATAAAGGCGAACAAAGCTTTGGCAGAAGGAAACTATGATGAATTCATCACGTACTGCACCGAAGATATAAAATGGGAAAACGTCGGTGAAATCACCTTCCATGGAAAGGTCGAAATTCTTAAGTACATAAGCTCAACTTATGATGGATTAGTATTTACAACAAAAAATTATATCAAAGAAAAAGATTTCATTGTTGAGCTTGGACAGATAGTATTTGAAAAAAACGGCGAATCAAAAAATAGTTCCTTTTGTGACATTTGGAATTTTAAGGATGGCTTGATCCATCAAGTAACTTCATTTGTGATTTGAGAAATCTTGATAAAAAACTATCTCTTCAAAACCCTTGATTGAATCAGGGGCTTTGTTCCTTTTCAGGAAAATTATACAGGGTTGAAAAAGTCATACAACCTGTAAGAAATCAGCTTTACTGTCTGTATTTCAAGTACAGTAAAGAAAAAAAGTAATACTGGATGATATAGACCTCGATACTGCTGAAGAGCTTGCTGTGTTAGGAAGATTTCAAAACAATGGATAATAATAGCTTTTATGGTTGCCCATAAGATCCGGAGATGGTTAATCCAGCTTTTTCAAATAAACAGTTTCAATTTGGATCCTAACACGTTGAAATACTTCTCTTTCATAGCATCCGAAAGAAATGAGATTTCTATCAACGCTTTCCATTTTGGTGTGGCTTTTTCCATTTGTTCAAGGATCACCGCAATTATTTTTTCGCTTAATTGCAATCGCTCTTTCGCATAATAGTCTATAAAGTCAGAAGCGTTCAAATTACTTTTTTTGCCTTTAAGGTGCAATGCAATTTCCTCTTCGGGATTTTTTATGGCAATTGAAGAATTCAATAGGTCGTAAGTCGGCGTTAAGGTGGTTTTTCCGTTTTTTGTAATCAGGGAAAAGTTTTTTAAATGCATGTCCTCGTTCCCGGTCACAAAACAGAAAATGATCCGCTTGAAAAAATCTGCTTTTTCAATAGCCGGGAACGAACAAAATTCTTCGATCACCTGAACTAATTTTTCCATGGTAAAACGGTATTTTGTATCCCTTGTATTTCCGGTCAATTGCGCAAAATCTTCTGTAGCATATTTTTTTCCCTTACCATAACGATCAAAACGTTTTATAAAATATGACAGACTGCCATCTTTGGCGTATAGCATCCCATGAGAGGGTACATCCAGACCAAATACTTTGGCCATGCGCATGGTCAGGTCTTCATTTTCAGGCAACTCAGGAAATAAATCGTTTTGAGGTTTTATGATATAGGTTCCAAATTGGTCTACAATTTTAAATTCTTGACCAACCACAGAAACTGTAGCGCTTAATTTAGGCTGCACCCCCTGGATGGATAGCATCTTTGCCCTGTTTACAGCTTCTTGTCTTAATTCAGTAGCAGTATAAGGCAAATCATTTAGATGGCTTAACTTGGGCGAAATCATTTTAAGTCCTCTCTCGCTGTATTTGGCCGTACCGCATAATTCGTATGTGATGGGACACCTATTCATCTTCCATGGATTTAACGGTTACTGCACCTACCAAATCAGCTCCCGTTGTCACTAATTGTGAGAAATAATCCTGCTGATCAATTTTAGCAATTCTCAGTAATCCCTCCAACATAATACCCTCAGGTAACAACCCTTCAAAAAAGGGGGGAAATGATTTATAACTGTAATTTTCACCACTAACCGGCATGGTCAATGAGATAGCTTCTCCCTCGTTGTTATTATCATACTCAAAATGATATTCGGTCGGGGAAACTTCTGTGAGCACGCCTGCCCTTTTTCCATGAACATAGACAACAGCTTTTCTCATACGTATTTAATCATTGGACTTTTAAATTCCACTTTAATGTTCAAAACCTGGAGCACTGCCAAGAGATTATTCCAACGAATAGTTTTCTTATTTTTTTCAATATCAAAAATAGTGGTCTTCCCAACTCCGGCTAAATTGGCCAATTCGAGCTGTGTAAGCCCTGCTTTTTTTCGATGATCTTTCACCAGAAAACCCAAATCAAAATCACTCATTTTTTACTGCTTAGACAGTAAAAATACGTAATTTAATGATGTGAATATGTGTAAAAAGTAAAAAAGGCACTATTTTACTGTTATAGCGGTAAAATAAAGGGATATAGGAGTGGAAGATGGAACAATAACCAAAATTAACCCTGTGATTACCGCTATGACAGTAATTATGGCAAATTCAATATAGTATGATTGATGGCCTTCTGATGCTGTGAATAGATTTGGCAAACCATGGCAAGAAATCCAATACCCGTTCTCTTCGTAATCCTACGGCAATGTACATGGTCTTGTTGATGACCTTGGAGTTTTCACGAATCTTGAATACAATACCGTCCATCCAGGTAATTAAATACACAGGCTCTAGTGGTCTGTTTTGCCATGCAACGATATCATTAGTGACCCTGTCCGTTATACGCGATATGGTAGATGTGGATACATCAAAATTGTATACTTCGCGGATCTGCTCTTCTATATCAGAATTACTCATACCCTTTGCATAGAGGCTGATAATCTTTTCTAATGGACAAGGTGGTACGCTAGTAATGGGTGTAACTGATGATTTGGAAGTAATTGGTTTAGAAAATGATTTTAAAACACTTAGTAGTGGAACTAAAGACGAATTCGAATTACATCTTAGAAATTTAGTGAATCGCGCCTATGGAATTGAATTTGCAACCAACAATCTGACGGTATCATTTCCGGAAGTCAATGAAATTGAAATTTGTGTTGTTGATATTAAACAGGGGTTAAGACCTTTATATACAGAAGTGACCGATAAAAACGGAAATAAGAGTAAAAAACTTTATGTAAGAAGAGGAAACTCATCGCAGGAAATTGATATTACAGAAGCAGCACAATATATCAATCAAAGATTTTAAAATTATACAGGAGCTCTTAATTCAAACCTAGATTCCAAAAGCGACATTAATCTTAGTGTTATTTATACACTTAATTTAAAAAGTATTTTTATATTTGACTTAACTGCTGTTTTACAATGATTTGAATAGCAACAGTTAACTCTAATATAACATAGATGAACAGCTCCATAAAAATTTTTCATTTAGCTCTAATACTTTTGATCACCGGATATATCGACGTAAACGCTCAGTCGGTGGAAAACCATGGCAGGAAACAACTTTTCGATGACCACTGGAAGTTTTTTCTGGGCGATGAACCTCAGGCTAATGCCATTAATTTCGATGATAAATCTTGGCGGGACGTCAATTTACCCCATGACTGGAGCATTGAGGGGGAATTCGATCCTTCTCACCAAACCGGCACTGACGGGGGGTATTTACCGGCAGGAGTTGGTTGGTACCGGAAAACGTTTACTTTACCTGATAACTCGAGAGACAAACATATTTCCATTTATTTTGAAGGAGTATACATGAACTCTGAAGTTTTTATCAATGGAGAATCACTAGGCGTTTATCCTTACGGCTATTCATCTTTCAGTTACGACCTTACTCCTTATCTGGATCCCAGCAAAAAAAATGTTCTTTCCGTACGTGTGGACAATTCGAAACAAATAAATTCCCGATGGTATAGCGGCTCTGGCATCTACCGCCATGTCTGGCTTATAGTTACCGATAACATCCACGTTGCACAATGGGGTGTGGGAATTACCACACCACGGGTGACTTCCCAAGCAGCAACGGTCCAAATTAATACACGGGTAAAGAACGAAACAAACAGCCCCCAAAGCATTCGTCTGAGAACAACACTCTCAAGTCCTGACAACCGTAAGACGGAAAGCGATTTTATCAGTGTAGAACTTGCCGCCAATAGTGAAAAAGAAATCAAGCAGGCCATAAACGTTTCAAACCCACAATTGTGGTCGCCAGACTTCCCCCATCTATACCAGGCTTCAACGCAAATCGTTAAAGGTGATAAACCCATTGATGAGGTGACCACAACATTCGGCATTCGTTCCCTGGCATTTACCGCTGAAAATGGGTTCCAACTCAATGGAAAAACCATAAAACTCAATGGAGGTTGTGTACATCACGACAATGGTTGCCTTGGAGCCGCAGCTTATGACCGAGCAGAAGAACGGAAGGTGGAGCTGCTTAAATCAGCGGGGTTCAACGCCATTAGAACGGCTCATAATCCCCCGTCGGAAGCTTTTCTGGATGCCTGTGACAGGCTCGGGATAATGGTGATCGACGAGGTGTTTGATGGCTGGAGAACACAGAAGACACCATACGACTATGCCATGTATTTTGACGATTGGTGGCAGCGAGATACCGAAGCCATGGTAAAACGCGACCGGAATCACCCTTCGGTGATCATGTGGAGTATTGGTAACGAAATTATAGAACGAAAGGAACCTCAGGCGGTAGAAACGGCCAAAAAACTTTCGAACTATGTAAAACGAATTGATTCGACCCGCCCTGTAACCTCCGGCATGACGACTTGGGATGAGGATTGGGAGATTTTCGATCCCTTGATGGCGGTACACGATGTAGCGGGATATAATTACCAGTTGCACCGTGCACCATCCGACCATGAAAGGGTACCATCGCGGATTATTGTGCAAACAGAATCCTTTCCCAGGGATGCTTTTGCCAACTGGAAACTCGTACAGGATCACAATTACATCATTGGCGACTTTGTATGGACGGCTATGGACTATCTAGGCGAATCGGGTATCGGTCGCTGGTATTATTCCGGTGATATACCAGGGGAACACTGGGAAAGGGACATGTTTCCCTGGCATGGTGCTTATTGTGGGGATATTGATCTAACGGGATGGAGAAAACCGATCTCCCATTACAGGAGTATGTTGTACAACGGTAGCGAAAAGCTATATATGGCGGTTCGTGAACCAGAGCCCGAATCCCGGGAGATAAAAGAAACCCTTTGGTCGGTATGGCCTACATGGGAGAGTTGGACATGGCCCGGTCATGAAGGGAAGGACATCCAGGTAGAGGTCTATTCCAGATATCCTGAAGTCCGGTTGTATCTGAACAATCAGTTGGTTGAAGAAAAACCTACTACAGTGGAAGAACAATTCAAGGCTACATTTACCATTCCCTATTCTCCAGGAGAAATAAGAGCGGTGGGGATGCTGGAAGGGAAACAAATGGAATCTGTGGTTTTGACTACGGCAGGCGATGCTTCTAAGATAAAACTGACACCCGATCGCACAACCATCCAATCCAATGGACAGGATTTGTCATATGTTTCTGTTGAAATAACTGATGTTAAAGGCAGGCTCTTACCTCATGCTGAAAACAGGCTGCAATTTAAAGTTGAAGGCCCCGGTGAGATAATCGGAGTGGATAATGCCAATATTAAGGACACAGATCCATATACCGGAAATACACGCAAAGCGTGGCACGGCAGAGCACTAGTTGTGGTCAAGAGTACTCATAAGGATGGAAGTATCCGCTTGACAGTCAATTCTCCTGGTTTACCGGAAGCAATCGTAACTATTAATACTCTAAGTGATCAATAAATATTATAAGGTATCCAAATTTCACGAACAATAAGATATCGTACTCATTTACTTGGTTTCAAAGATGATCATGGAGAGGAATATCGGTTAACACCATAATATAGGGGTTGAGCTGGAGTTATTGAGCATAAGAAGCTGTATTGGTTATCAGTAGGATTAAAAGCCAATAAGAAACGGTTTTTTATTGTTTTAGTATTTCAAAAGTAATTCATTTCAATAGAGTGCTGTTAAAATATAAATTAGACATCCATCTAAAATTAATAAAATTCTTGATCTCTTGTTTTTAGCTGATTTTTCCTCCATTTTCTGTCGTGAACTAAGACCAACTTTACTATTTTAGTGATTTGATTATTACTTAGTTGACTTATGCCCGTACAACTGATTTTCGACCCCGAAAAAGAAAAATCGCTTCAATGTCCATTTACTTTCTTTATAAAATCCAATTCAGATAAGAATACAAAAGCCCAATACGAGCCCTATTCAAAAAAAACCTGAATAGCATTTATGTGAAGGACTACGACCAATATAGCTTGGATACATTAACCTTATTGACAGTTGAAGACCTGAAAATAGAAGAGAAAAATTTAAATATCTAGAGAGGAATACTTTATATAGAATGAGCGGTGTGGTAATTAAAATATTTGCTTCTTGGTTTTCGATGTTCTATCTTAACTACAACTAAAACCTTATACATATTATGTGTGAAATTTCAGATCAAATAAAGCTTTGCACTTGCACTGATAGAAATATTGAGGAACTCGACGATTATTGGGTATTATATCGATTACAGGATCCCGGTGATTATATTACAGTTGTCGACGGTATACTAATACCTGAATTTTCCACCAATAAAAAGACCGAAAAAATAAACATAGAACAATTGTTAAAGTTACTAAACTCCAACAGTATTTTTGACAAGCCTATCCCCTTATTTAAGGATGATATTTTATCCATTCGTTTGCTTAACCCAAATAATTTCACGAGTATAGAATATCAATTTAAGTTTACGGGAAAAGCGTGGAAAAACATCCCTTTGGATGACATATCAATTTATATGAATGGAAAGGGGTCTAGTGGTAAAGTTTTAAATGGAATTAAACTGAAATAAATTTTATAAATCTATCAAATCATCAGAGGAACGGCGACCACAGTTCAAATGAAGGGAGTTGATAAAAGTGTATCAGACTGTCCTCTTGATGAAAAAAGATTATATTTGGAAAGCAAGCACAATTGATTCAAGCAAAGTAATTAGCATGAGCGAAATTAAAGAAATAATAGACACATTAATTGAATTCAGAAATGCTAGAGATTGGAAGCAATTTCATGACTCTAAAAATTTGGCAATAGCTATTGGAATAGAAGCTTCAGAACTAAATGAATTGTTTCTATGGAAAAATGCAGAAGAATCCGAGATGGTAGATCAGGAACGCATAAAAGAAGAACTTGCAGATGTTCTCTGCTTTGCCTTTTTAATGGCCGAAAAACACGGTTTTGATGTTAAGGAGATTATACTTGAAAAGATTAAAAAAAACAATCAAAAGTACCCGGTAGACAAAGCAAAAGGAACTGCTAAAAAATATAATGAATTATGAATATGACGGATAGCTTTACTATTCAGAAGAAGGAGTTTAATTCTAATATTTATGATCAACTAGAGGCAAACCACTACGCCAAAGATTTGTGGCCCATTGTCTATATCATTTCAGACAATAAAATTAAAGAGGCATATGTCGGTGAGACAACCGATACATTTAAGCGGATGGAAGCCCATCTCAAAAACAACACAAAGAGCAAGCTCACTACTATACATTTAATTGGTAGTCAGATATTTAACAAATCTGCTACCCTTGACATTGAATCTAATCTTATCAAATATATGTCGGGAGATGGTAAGTTTCAATTGATGAATGCTACTTTGGGCTTAGCCAATCACAATTACTATCAAAAGGATGAGGTCTATTGGGGGATCTTTAAATCAATTTGGGATGAACTGAGATCCAAGGGTGTTGCCAAACATTCTTTGGAATATATTAATAACTCAGATCTATTCAAATACTCTCCCTATAAAAGTCTAAGAAAAGAGCAGGTAGATGCATTAAAGGATATGCTACATGTTCTTCTTGAAGGCAATTATGAAACTGCAATTATGGAAGGTGGTGCAGGTACAGGAAAGACAATTTTAGCCATATTTCTATTTAAATTGCTTGTTACGGATATCGAAGATTTCAATTTTAGAGAATTCGGTGATAAGGAGTTTGAGTTTATTGAACTCGTAAATCGAGTTAAGGAAAAGTTCCCAAATCCCAAGATTGGTTTTGTAGTCCCTATGTCCTCATTTCGAGGTACACTAAAAAAGGTATTTAAAAATATTAAAGGTCTAAAGTCAGGTATGGTAATTGGTCCTGCCGCAGTTACACGTGAAAAATATGACATCATCGTTGTTGATGAGTCTCATCGATTGCGCAAGAGAAAAAGTATTGGTGCATATATTGGAGCATTTAATAATGCAGCTAAGCGTTTGGGACTTAATCCAGAAGAAACAGACGAACTTGAATGGATAACACTACAATCCAAAAAGGCCATTCTCTTTTACGATAAACAACAGTCTATTAAACCATCTGACGTTAATCAAGAACATTTCGATGAATTAAAAAGGCAAAAATCCACAACAGTAAAACAACTCAAGTCACAGTTTAGAGTACTAGGCGGCAATGACTATGTAGAATTTATTGACAAGTTACTAAGTTGTGAACTAACAGAAACCGATAAAAAGTTCAATTCTAAAGTTTACGAATTTCTTCTATTTGACTCCGTAAAAGACCTGGTATCAGAAATTAAATCTCGAGATAATGAATCAGGACTAGCTCGAACAGTTGCAGGTTTTTCATGGGATTGGATTTCAAATAAAGATGGCAAGAAACATTTAAATGATATCAAGATAGGCGATGTCGAGTTGAAGTGGAATGGTGTAGCGGAAGACTGGATCAATTCCGAAAATGCAATTAACGAAGTAGGATGTATTCATACAACGCAAGGGTATGATTTAAACTATGCAGGTATCATTTTTGGAAATGAGATCTCTTACAATAAGGAGAAAAATGAGATTGTAATTATCAAGGAAAACTATAAAGATTCAACAGGTCGGCAGGCAGATACACTTGAACAGTTAAAAGAATACATCGTCAACATCTACAAAACAATGATGTTAAGAGGTATAAAAGGTACTTATCTCTATGCTTGCGATGCAAACTTGAGGGAATACTTATCTAGATTTATACCAACGAAAATTACAGAAATATCTATTTCAAAGATTGAAATTCTGCCTGTAAACGAAGTCGAACCTTATGTAAATGCTATACCTGTTTATCATCATAATGTGGCTGCAGGAGCATTTGAAGAATCTCAGCAGATAGCACATATGGATTGGGTGAAGCCCCCTGAATCCCTTCAATTGTCAAAAGAGCATTTCGCCTGTAGAGTTGTAGGTGAATCTATGAATAAAATTATTCCCAATGGTTCATATGGCGTTTTTAAAAAATATTACGGTGGTGGTTCATGCAATGGACAAATCGTACTCGTTGAACATACGGATTTACATCATAATAATTTTGGATCAAATTACACGATTAAGGAGTATCAAAGTCAGATATATCAAAATGAGCACGGCCAGAATCATGAAAGTATTATCCTTAGACCGATTTCCACTGATGAAAACTATAAGGACATAATACTGACTGATGATGATTTCTCAAGCTATAGAGTTATTGGAATTTTTGAATGCTTACTTTAACACAGAATATAAACTGTTAAAGGCATCAAAAATTGGGCGGAGAACCATTGGTAGAGGGTGTTTTTTCAACTCTGTCTGAGAATTTTTATATTAATCTGAAAACAGAATTTATAATGACACCCTCAATAAAATTGGGCACCAGAAGAGACCGCATGATAAAACAAAGGCCATGTCAAAAATAACATGGCCCTTATTCAAACTAACCAACCTAATTACTAACTACAGTAATATTTATATAGTGTAATACTCATTTTTGATTTCGAACTATTTAATAAAAGCCTTAACCACTTTAATTGGATTACCACCATCAACATTTTCAATAGAGTATGAAGTAACCGATGCAGGAATTACAAATGATTCAGCATAATAGAAAATATGAGATTTTCCGTCAACAGTTATTTTCATTTTTTGCCCTTCCACAAGACCGAGAATATGCATTTTGTTATTTGTGGCAACTTCTACCCTGCTTTGAACGGTATACCGCTCGACATCATAAAGGTGTTCTTTATGTGTCGGCAGGTGCTCCCATTCAAAATCTGTATTGGATTCAAGAACTTTAGGAACAGAAATCAACTCTTCTTTAACTTTTTCACCTGATCGCGAAAAATCCAGGTTATCCATACCCCTATCAATATTCAGAGGCCTTGGATTCCCATCCAAATCCAAATTCAACCAGTCATACATTTTAAAGGTATAAATGTAGATTGTGGAACTAATCTCCAACACCAGATTGTTCGTTCCGGAACTATGAATAGTTCCCGGAGGAATCAAATACAAAGAATGTTTCTCTGCCTCTAAAACCTGCACATAATCCTCTACATTCAATTCTACCTTGTTTTGGGCACTATGTTCAAGAGCCGATCGAAAATCCTCCGGAGTAACCCCCTCTTGGAAACCTAAATAAACTTTAGCATCATCTTTTTTATCCATAAGATAATAGGTCTCTTCCTGAGTCAAGTTCTCCCCGAAATGTTCCTTTATATATTCTTTTTGCGGATGACACTGTATGGATAAATTCCCTCCGTCAAAAGTATCGAGATAATTAAATCGAAGAGGGAACTGATACTGATACTCTTTAAAATCCTCACCCAGGATTTCACTCCCCGAATGATACATCAAAAAGTCAAAAGAAAACTCCAGAAGCACATTGGAACTCTCAAAAATAACACCGTTTTCAGGTACAATTAATTCAAAAGACCAGGCATAATTAACCACATCTTTAGAAAGGCCTTTAATTTTCTTTTCAAGCCAGTGGCCGCCCCATACTCCAGACTCAAACCAAGGTCTAACGCGCACGGGAGTTTTAACAAACTCCTCCATTGCATTTCTCCACGTTTCTCCGGTAGTCCAGGTAATCTCAGCTTGTCGTTGCCCATCTATAAAAAAGTCAATATCATCCTTAATCTTTCTCTTATGCTTATTTAAAACAACCCAATCCACAAAGTAAAACCGCTTATACATTTGCTTAGCAGTAGAAGTCTTGGTAGCACCAAGATTCAAGATAGATCCCGCACGGGAACGATATTGAATCTCATTCTTACTCACATCAATAAATAAATTTTTGCCACCCACAGGAATCAAAGAAGCACCTATACCGTAATAAATGGTGAGAGACGATTGAATATCTGCCTTAAAACTGTTAAGCTCATCCTGGTCAAAGAAGTCAATTAATTCCAGATTGGTCACCTTCCCGAAAATAGGATCCGTATCCCCAAGAAAAGGGCGAACCATCTCTTCGATTTCTTCTTCTGTTTTATAAGCTTCTTCCACCTTGATCCACTTCGCTTCTATACCCAAGCCATTAAATGCATTGTCCAAATTCTCCTTTACAGTCTCAAAAATGACCCCCACATAGCCATCAACCTTTACTACGGATTCATTAGCAAGACGCTCTGCTAAACTCTTATAACCTACGGTTATTAAATCCGGGCCAAGGTCAAAGGCAGGATAAATATCATACCCGGCCTCTCGAACTTGCTTTTCCACAGGCAATTCCAGTTGGCTCGTCTGGCGTACATTTACTTCTAATTCATTCATAATATTTATTAATTTTTATTTATTTCATTCATTCTTATACAGTGCTATCCGCCCATAAGCCTCTATTAAAGCCCCCTGATGTAACAACCAGTAATACCTTCCCTGGTTATTTCCGGACCAATCCTCATAAAACTGATCATCATCATTCTTAGCGTTTTCCCAAGCATAATCCATGTTATTTATAAACACATCAATGTATTCAGTGGATTTTGAATCATATTGTGCTAATTCTATGTACGCCGACAGTAACTCTACATTAAACCAAGGATCATTGGTCTGAAAAAACAGTTGTCCGTTTATCACCTTAGTAAATTTAGAAAATGATGCCCTGGCAGTGGTTACGGATTGATCCATATAGATCTGATCATCGGTAATTTCATATAAATTAATTCCGGACATAATCATCATTGCCGCATTATAGGTCCATTTGGTGGTATTGATCTGCTCTGTTGCAATATTGATGTCATTCCAGTATAAATCATCAGAGGGATCTCTTAGGGTATCATATACCCACTGATACACCCTTTTTGCAAAGGTCAAATACCGCTCTTCCTTAGTTAATTTATACAATTCAGTAGTGATATAAGCAGCATAAGCACTGGTGTTGGTTGCTTTTATACAATTAGCACCTCCGGTGCAGTCTGTAGATTGCGCCTCAAACCAATAAAGCCCCCCTCCCATTCTGGAATCTTCACCGGACATCACAAACTCCGTCACCGTCTTAGCGCGATCCAAATAAAAAGCCTCCTTGGTAAGCTTGTATGCTTGTAACAGTTCCATCACAACAATAGAACCGTCGTCGTAATAATGATCCGTACTTCCGCCGGAAACCGGATAAGCTTGATAACTCGGTAAAGTACTTCTGTTATCATAATAGGCTTCAAGCCCTGAGAATTCCTTTTCAAATATAGACCTGTCATAACCCAGCTCAAATAGGACATTCCCTGCCGTTAACATACCGACATAAGGCCATAGATAGCTATATTCCCTATCTCCACTCTGCTGCGGGAAATTCTCTTTATACAAATCTCCGTTTTTATAGAGCTTCTGTATCATATCATAAGTAGCCTTGGCCTTCTCACTATAAGTCAGTGTATCTACTTGCTGTGGGTTTTCCTCCTCTTGCGGAGGGTCTATCATTTGATCTTCTATGGAGTTATTACTACCACAGCTTATAAAGCAGGATAGCACCATACACAGAAAGATTCGGTTTCTATTAAAAATTGTCATCATAGCTGATTTTAGTTGATTTGAAATTCATGATAATAATGATCTGCCTTCGGGTCGAAAACGATCCGTACTGTAAAATCGACCTTGTTCAACTGATCCGGAAACTTCCAGGCTCCTTGCCAGAAAGTGGCATCAGTACCTAAGAAATAGGTATTGAAGTAATAATCAGGTTCTCCTCCGTTAGGCCTGCCGTTAAAAGCATCTAAACCTTGTACAAGAGAGCCGTCCATATTATCATTATGAAAGCTACCAATATAGGAGACTTGATCGTCCAGCATAAACTTGAAACGATAACGTTCTTCTTCCCAGCCTAACCATGAAGGCGCCTCCGGCGAACCGGGTGTCAAGAATTCAAAATAGCCGTCAGTGGCCTCAAAGGTGTGATTTCCAACATAAGTTAGATTGGCCTTCACCATTTCATTTGCCATGATATATAACTTAATATCAGATATTTCAGTAAAAGAAATTGTCGCTTTTGATAAATCCATCCGCACTCTGTACACCCCTTCTTCCATATCGAAACTTGAAGGCTCCTCTCCGCCTCTGATTTTACCTTCTTCATTGATATAGTAATAACTCATATCATCGGCATTTACATTATCCGAGTTTGCGATAAAGAATTCTCCGGGTGTAAGCTTGGTAATAGATTCAAATACCCCAGGTTGAATATCCTGGTTAGGCATTTCACTTGAAATCTCCTTAAAAGCAATGGCATTTTCAATAGAAGTCGCCTCTGTAGCACTTCCGTATATGTACATATACTCCGGAAAAATAGCCAGACCTTCAGGTCTTTTCAGTTTCACCGTAGAAAATGTATCAAATTGATCGACCAAGTAACTGCTGGTTACTTCCACTGTCCAATTTATACTTCCTGTTTCCAGCTGCTGGATACCTGCCTGCGCAGCAATGACATTTAAACGAGCCGCACTAGCGGTGTAGGTAGAGGCTCCGCCTCCATTATCCGAAGCCGCAGCGAAAATAGGATCCTTAAAATCACCCCCCTGCTCATCAAAAAGAATACGGTAGGTTACCGCTCCCCCATCAGCCGTTTTTGCCTGTGACCAAGAAAAAGTTATCCGATCGTCACTTGAGGTATTTATAGTTACAACTTGGTCATTCTCCGGAGACTCAAGAGCTCCCATTTGTACAACTTGTGGATCTAATTTATAATCCTCTTCGTCACATGATGATACTATTGTGAGCACACAAAACATCATCAAAATTTTATATAGTGTTTTCATTACCAGTTAGGATTTTGCGTTAAATTCGAATTGATATCTCTTTCACTTTGCGGGATAGGCCACAAATAGTGTTTCTGTGGATCAAACGATCTGGAATCTACTCTCACATATCCATCATCTTCTGAGCCTTGATCAGTTTTCATCCCATGCGCCCAACCGGTTAAAACAGACTCCGCAAGCTCCCATCTGCGTATATCGAAAAAGCGGTGACCCGCTTCAAAAGCTAACTCCACTCTTCTTTCATTTCTGACAATAGCCCTAAGTGTGGTTTGATCATTACCGGGAAACTCCAGTGCATGACCTTGTAAACCGGCCCGCTCGCGAAGTGCCCCGATAGTGGCATCCCAGTCCTGTTGATTAAAACTTCCCAACTCTATTTTAGCCTCGGCATAATTCAGTAGCACTTCGGCATATCGAATTAGAATAAGATTCAGCCCCGAATTTGTTTGATTTCGAGCCTGTGGATCAAAAAATTTATGTACATAATAACCCGTTGGTGTGGAATTTGAAGAAAAATTTAACCCATCAGGATTAGCACCCGGAGAAGTATCGATAGTAATTTGACTCCCGTCAAATCCTGTCATTGCGTAGTCATCATGAATAATAGTAGCACTTAACCTAGGATCCCTATTCTGATAAGGATTGTTCGGATCATAATTTGCTTCAGTGCTTTCAATACTGTAACCATCAATAGTCAGATAGCTGTCTACTAGTTCCTGAAGCGGAGAAAAATTAGCATACCCTCCCAGACTTGGCGGAATTAATGAATATTGGTTGTTATGCTCTCTGTCCGTAGGAATATATTGCAGACTCAATAGAATTTCATCTGCCATTTCATTCTCAGTGGAAAAAAGCGACCCGTAATCCGGAAACAGCGTATACCGGCCAATCAAACCATCAGCTAAACTTGCAGCCTTTTCATACTCCTTATTGTACAAATGAATTCTTGACTTCAAAGCTATTGCGGCATCCTTTGTAATTCTACCGTTTTGGTCAGCCGAATAGCTAGGCGGAAGGTCACTTATGGCAAGTTCCAATTCCTGATAGATAAAAGAAAGTATAATTGCCTTATCGGTTCGCTCCAGAGTTAGTGACTCCTCTATACTGATCTCATTAGTTATAAAAGGTACATCTCCATAAAGTTCAATTAAATAAAAATAGTGCAGTGCTCTTATAAACCTCCCCTGAGCTTTATAAGACCTTCTCTGTGATTCTTCAATTTCGGTCACCTTATCAATATTATTGAAAAAGATGTTTGTTCGTCTGATGGCTTCATACCTTGAATTCCACATACCACCCACTACACCATTGGTAGGTCCGTAATTTCCGCTGGCTAAATTTCTGTAATCTTCCCTTCCCTTTGAATACGCATCATCAGAAAGTGCATTTAAAAACAAATAACTGTCAGCATTCATAAGATCCGCATACATGGAATTAAGAAAAATACGCGCATCCTCGTCGGTCTCCCAAAAAGTCAATTCACTTTCTGAATCAATGGGAGCTATATCTAAATCTGATGTACACCCGGTAAAAACCGAGAAAAACATGATAATCGCTATAATTTTTTTCATTTTCTTTATTTTAGAAATTGATATTTAAACCTAGGGAGAACACACGATTAACCGGATATACTCTCCCGCTGTATCCCACATTTTCCGGATCCACGCCTAAATCGTTCAAAGGACTAAAGGTCAAAAGATTCAATCCGGTGAGATACAAACGCAAACTTTCCATACCGATATTCTCCATCACATCGGCGGGTAACGTATAACCCAACTGCACATTTTTAATCCTTAAATACTGTGCATTAAAGATGTAAAAGTCAGAACGTGCCGCATTGTTCACGGATTCCGATCCCACAGTTAACCTGGGATAAGAAGCGTCTAAGTTTTCAGGTGTCCATCGATCCAGATGTCTTTCAAAGACAGGACCTTCATTATTGTTGTGGAATGCTTCTATGATTTCACCTCGCAACCATTGTTGCCGTTTTCCGACCCCTTGAATGAATACCGAAAAATCAAATCCATTCCAATCCATGGCATAGGTAGCTCCATAGGTATACCTGGGGAATTCATTTCCAAGGATAAAACGATCATTTTCATAATCAATCTTTCCATCACCGTTGCGATCAAGGTATCTGATATCTCCGGGATCCACATCATTTACGAATATCGGAGCGGGACCTTCTGCGATTTCAGCCTCTGAATTATAATATCCGTCAGACTTAAGGGCATAATATGAGTTTATGGAGTAGCCTTCACGAAGTATCGTATGAACGTCACCTCCATTTATAAACTCCCTTCCTCTTAAGTCTTCTATTTTATTATGACTGTCCGAGATATTGAAATTAAATGAATGGTTAACTGCACCCGTTGCAAATCCGTAATTCATACTAAGTTCCCAGCCTCTATTTCGAACTGATCCGGCATTTTGAAACGGCTGTCCTAAACCGTAAGTCGCGGGAACAGGAAGTTGTAATAAAATATCATTGGTTAAATTGTCAAAAACCTCAAAGGTGACGTCCAATTTGCGTTTAAAGAAAGACAAATCAAGACCGATGTTTTTCATCGTGGAAGTTTCCCAGGTTCGATTCTGATTCGAAACCGAGTAATATGCTCCCGATGCACCTACACCACCGAAGCTGTATACATTACTACCCGAACTCACTAAACTCTGATACCCATATAAATCAGAGATATCCTGATTTCCAAGTTGTCCCCAGGAAGCTCTGATTTTAGCAAAGGATACGATATCTTCAATGGGTTTGAAGAAGTTCTCTTCACTCATTACCCAACCCACGGAAACCGATGGAAATACCCCCCAGCGTTTGTCGGAAGAAAACCTTGAGGATCCATCATAGCGGATGTTTCCTTTAATGATATATTTATCATCAAATGTGTATCCAACTCTTCCGAAATAAGAGGTAATAGACCACTCATCTCCGGATCCACTGGCACCTTGGATATCTCCGGCATTATCTATAACACCATGATCATTTCCAGGAATATCCAATCCCGTTACACCAAAAAACTCACTTTCAAATTTCTCGGTAGAACTACCGACAAGTACATTCAAATCATGTTTATCGGCAAATGTTTTTACATAAGTAGCCGTTAGGTACGGATTCAGATAAAGAGATCTGAAATAATTATCCGTTACTGAGTTTTCGTTATTTCCACCACCGGGATACGCAAACTCAATGGCTTTACGAAACTGGTGGGTTTTATTACTCACAATATTTCCACCTAAAACACCCTTGATGACAAGGCCGCTGACAGGTTCATATTCCAGAGAGAAATTTCCCAAAGCTTCATCATTTTGAGTATTTGTAGTTCCACCTTCCATGAGCTGTGCCAGCGGATTACTGTTACTCCCGCTCACAAGGGTATAGTTTCCGTCCTGATCTATGATATTGTAAATAGGAGGAGTACGCATCGTTGGTTCTATGATAAATTGCTCAAAGTAGGCATGGTCTTTTATATCATTACGTGCGAAAGACAATCTGGCGCCGATTTTAAATTTCTCATTAACTTTTTTATCAATATTAATTCGGGCATTATACTTTTTGTATCCATAATCAGGTCCTTTAAACATACTTTCCTGATCCACATAACCTAAGGAAACCAGGTAATTAAGCCCGTCATTTGCACCACTAAGGGAAAAGTTGTGGGTAGACTGCAAAGCCATGTCCTTATAAATCTCTCTATTCCAGTTCACATCCGGACCGTTTTGCTTGAATTCCAAAATCTCCTGGGGGGTGAATGCCGGTGCCATACCGGAGTTGATCAGTGCTTCATTTCTAAGGGTCGCGTATTCCCAGGACTTCGCAAAGTTTGGAAAGTTGGTAGGCTGCTGTACACCCATCATGGTTTGATAGGAAAATTTTGCCTTGCCCTTCTCCCCGCTTTTGGTGGTAACCAGAATAACTCCATTTGCAGCTCTAGAACCATAAATTGCCGAAGAAGCTGCATCCTTTAAAACACTTATGCTTTCAATATTATTAGGGTTCACATTGTTTAAAGAACTAATTACCCCGTCCACAACAATCAAGGGTGTATTTCCATTAATAGTACTCACCCCTCGAATATTAATACGCGGCACAGAACCGGGTTTGGAGGAAGTATTCTGGATGATTAATCCCGAAGATTCCCCTTGTAAAGCTTCATAGGCATTCGCCACAGGCTTTCCCTCTAGAGCTTCGGATTCTATTGAACTTATCGCTCCGGTTAAGTTGGCGCGTTTCTCGGTGCCATAACCGATCACTACAACATCTTCCAACTGATTAAGATCGCTCTGCAGAGTAATCTCATAGTTTGTTTTACCGGGTACTATGGCGATTTCCTGAGATTTAAACCCGATATAGCTCACTACTATGAATTGTGAAGACTCGTTTAATAAATTGAAATCGAAATTACCGTCAAAATCCGTAACGGTACCGTTGTCAGTACCTTTTTGTAGAACAGTTGCACCGGGCAAGGGTCCGAATTGATCACTTACCATACCGGATAGCCTGACCCCTTGGGCCAGCACGTTTGTTGAAAAGACCAGCCCTAAGAAGACCAGAAGAAATTTAAAATATTGGTTTTTCATAAATTTAGATTATTAAGTTCAAATGTTTGAACATAGATTGGTTGAAAACACAACAGTGTTTATGAATACAAGCTCCATGTTATTTCCATGGATCGAATAGGTCTTTGTTTGGTTGATCACCTAGAATTAATTTTAAGTCTACACCCGCTTTAAGAGTTGACAAATCAATGCTGCGATCTGTATGTGGTTTACCGCTTATCTCCATAGATTGCACGTAATAATTGGAAGGACCGTTATTTTGAGTTTCAATGGTAATGGTGTTACCGTAACCGTTGTCAATTTCCACTTTGTCAAATATGGGACTACCGATTTGAAAAGAAGGTTCAGCTTCAGTAAGACCTTTGACATCAAATAGTCCCAATGAAGACATGACATACCAGGCGCCCAATTGTCCCTGATCTTCATCTTGACCGTATCCATAACCGTGTATACCCTCGGTTCCGTAAAATTCATCACAAATTCTACGAACCCATTTCTGGGTAAGCCATGGATGATCCGTGAAATTAAACAGCCACGCAATATGTAAACTCGGCTGATTTCCTTGATTGTAGAGGTATTTTACACCTGCAAAAGCATCGATTTCTTCACCTCCGAATTTTGTTTTTTCGGAAACGGTAAAAATGGAATCAAGCCTACTGACAAACTTTTCTTCACCCATTTGAGAAACAAGTGCTCTCGGCTGATGAGGAACATAAAATGTGTATTGCCACGCATTTCCCTCCTGAAATCCTGCCCAGGGTGCAAATGGATCAAATGGCTCCAAAAATTTTCCTGATGCTAACCTTGGTCTTACAAAATCGGTTTCTTTATCATATACATTTCTCCAATTATCAGAGAGCTCCATGAGCTCCTTATATTCTTTCTCTTTTCCGAGTGATTTTGCAAATTGAGCCACCGTATAACTGCTAAAGCTATACTCCAGTGTATGTGATACTGAAAAACCGGATCCTTGCGCATTGGTATCCCATCCCGGAACATAACTGATATAACCCTGGTTTATAAATTGTCCCAGATCCGTCTTTCCGGCTCCTTCATTTCTATTCTTATAACGGGTTTCATTTTCATAGGCCGCTTTAAAAGCAAGCTCCACATCATAATCTCTTATACCCGCTTGATATGCCGATGCAATCACCAATCCGACAAAGTTCGTCCCAACTCCGGAAACAAATTTTGAATTTGCCAAGCCATCCGAGGTCCATCCTGAATTTTTGTATACCGCCAAGTGCGTTTGAATAAAATCATTGTAATACTCAGGCCAAACCAAAGTCCATAGTTGGGTCAGGTTCCAAAACGCTCCCCAAACAGAATCTGTATTGTAAAAGTTATAAGCTGGAACACCTTCTTCCGATAAAGGAATTTGACCGATCGTACCGTCATTCTCCGGGAAGGCCCCGTTGACGTCACTTGCAAGTCCTCTTCCCAGTAAGGCATGATAAAGCCCTGTATAAAATTTAGTTTTATTTGCAACAGAAGAATCTGTGATTCTGATTTTACCCAATTCTTCTTTCCAAACTTCCTCGGCTTGTTGCTTAGCCTGATTAAAATTGAGCGTCTCTGCTTCTTCTTTTAAATTCAATCGTGCATTTTCCACTGAAGTATATGAAAATGCCGTTTTTAGTTCTATAGTTTCATCAGCTTTGGTTGAATACTCAAGGTACAAACCTGCACCCTCTCCTTCTATTGAGGTACTTTCAGTAAACGTATTCTCTTTTTTAAAAGTTCCGACCGCTGAAGGTTCCTTACTGACAACCGCTGAGAAGTACATACGAACTTCACCATCCGGTTGATATTTTTTTACATACTCAGGATAGGTAATCACCCAACCTTCAATACTATTTTCATCCTTATTAAACCAGACCGAAGCATCTTTAACTGCTCCACTTTCCCCTAATTGATTTCCGATGTCGAAAATAAGGTGAGCCTTTTCACTCTCGGGAAACGTGTATTTTAAAAATCCAACCCTCTTGGTGGCCGTAAGTTCTGCCTTGATGTTATAGTCTTTAAGGACAACGCTGTAATAGCCAGGCTCAGCATGCTCATCTTTTTTGTCGAATCGCGATCTGTATCCCTGGTCCGGCTGTTCCAAGCTGCCTGGAGTCGTTTGTAACTCACCGGTTGTGGCGGTAAACAAAAATCCCCCAACCTGAAACTCATGCAGGCCTGCAAACCCTTCAATACTCTGGTGCCTTTCATCATAGCCGACAGCTTCCCATCCTTGTTCATTCCCGTAGGAGCCATTGGTGGAAGGGCCTAGTTTAGCCATACCAAAAGGAACTGCCGCCGGGGTATAGAAAAACCAACGACTGTGCGCCGTTCCGATATTGGGATCTACATAGCTCAGTACATTGAGATCCGTTTCGGTATTCTGCTTCTTTTTAACAATATCCTCCTTTTTAGTCTGACATGAATACATCAGAAATAAAGACAGTGTTAAGATGATATACTTCTTCATAATTGTTAGTTAGATTTGATTATAAAATATGAACCTAAGACATATACAGCACATGCTAAAAGAACTACAAAGCTTAGGGAAACTCCAAAATAATTATTCACAACACCCATAATCGGGGGTATAATTGCTCCACCTACAACCGCCATAATCATCAGACCGGATATTTCACTGGAACGCTCCGGAAACTTCGCTATAGTTAATGAAAAGATTAACGGAAATAGATTTCCTGAGCTCAGACCTACCAAGAAAATAAAAATGTACGCCAAAAAAGAGCTCGGTGAAAATATTGTTAAGACTATGGCTCCAATGGTTAGCACGGAAGACCATAACAAAAATTTTAAATTATCGACTTTTGACAGCAGTATAGCACCGAAGAATCTACTGATCATCAGTGCAAAAAAGTAAATGCTGATCCCTAAGGATGCTTTCTCCAAACTGATATCAAACTTTTGTATCAGCAAATTTTGAATATTTGTATTCATTCCGACATCCAAGCCGACTATAAGAAAAATGGCCAAGACCATACTGGCAATAAATTTATTTTTTAAAAGCCTTAATGTCGTCATAAACGAGGCCTTTGTTTCAGACCTTACCTCTGCAATCGGAGTCATCATAAGCCATACGCCACATATGATCGAAGTGATTCCATAAAAAACAAGAATATATTTCCAATCACTGAACCAACCTACAAAAAATGTCACTAATACAGGTCCTAATAAAGAACTGATTGCCTTTATAAATTGTGAAAGGCTCATATAACTGGAAAATCGACCTTTAGAAACAACATCCTGTAACAGGGGGTTCACGGACACCTGTATAATGGTGTTCCCGATCCCCAGCAATACAAAGCACAGCAACAAGCTTCCGTAGCTGTATAGTATAAACGGAGCGCACATCCCTAAAGCGGTAATAAAAACACCTAAAAGCAACAGCTTCCTTTTTCCGTAATTATTCTGCAGGACGCCTACCGGAATGGATAAGATAAAAAACCATACGAATACCATCGAAGGTATCAGTTGAGCAAGCTCGGGAGAAAGATTAAAATCCCTTTGCGCATATCCCGTTGAGACGCCAACGATATCAACAAACCCCATCACAAAGTAACATAACATAACGGGTACTATCTTATACATCTTTCGAGCCTCCATATTACATTAATTTTAAGGTTGGTTGTATGTTGTGATAATAATGGTCATCCAATAACAAAGCACTGCCTAGTATTGCAGCATGTTCTCCTAACTCTGAAACATAAATTTTCAGCCCGGGCAACCGGCTTTGTAAACATTCACCAAAACAATCATAGGCCTTTGAGATATTGCCGCCGATAATTAAAACTTCAGCACCGAAATCCCTGACATAGGATTCTAAAAATTTACCCAATTCATCCCCAAACCACTGAAAACATTTCAGAGCTGTAGTATCGAATTGTGCCTTTTCATATAATTCCCTCACATTGCTCACCTTATCTCCGGAGATCTCATAGTAATAAGCAATAAGACCGCGTGTAGAAAACACATCATCTGCCAGTTTATCCCCGTGTTTTTGATTGTACAGAAATCCGCCTTGAGGCACATTGTCCCTATCCATGATCGGGTATGAATTTTCCAAAAATGAAGCTCCCAGACCCGTACCAAGAGTAATTGCGATTGCTTTAGAATAGTTTTTACCTTCACCGGCAATGGACTCCCCTATTGAAAACGCTGAAGCATCGTTGATGAAACGAATTTGAGAAGCTTCAAATGGAAGTCTCTCAGCAAGCGCTTCTCGTATGTTTACTTCATAAAGTGAACTGAGCTTATCAAGATCAACTAACTTGCTTATGCCGTTGTAATAATCAAATGGCCCGGGCATTGCAATGCCGATACCTTCAATGGAATAAAAAGATTTTTCCACCGTCTCCAAAATTGCAAGAGCCCAAGTATCCAATATGTCTGAAGCAGTTCCTTTGGAATCTACTTTGCGGTAAGTGAATGTATTATCAATTAAACATATGTTGGAATGTTCATACATACTACATGAAACATGACTTCCCCCTATATCAACTCCTATACTGTACTTCATCGTGTTATTTGAATGGAATATGTGAATTTATCATTTCTGTAATACCCGATATTGTATTCAATGGGTCTATCCCCTGGATCAGAGACAAATCGCTCTCTGATTAATATCGGTTCTGTTTTGTCAATTTCCAGAAGCTCTGCAAAATCACCTGCAATGCCCGCCTTTATTTTCTCCTTAGAAACCGTTGGCACCGTATGATAGTCATTTTCCAGAATTTCATATAGCGATCTTTGAAAATCCTCCTCCCCCGTTAAACCAATACGAGGATGAAAGTAACTTTCAAAATATACAAAAGGCTCTGTGTCCCCTTTCAATCTGGATAATTTTAAAATTTTCGTACCTACTTCAACATCGAAAAAATTAGCGATAGCCTTATCAATCTTCACCCATTCAATACTGAGTTTCAAATTTTTAAAAGGAATTCCTTTGGAAGTCATCTCCTGGGTAAAACTATGCCACTCTGATAAATTGGTGGTTATATTCTTACTCGCAACCTTGGTCCCTACTCCTTTCTTTCGAACAATCAATCCCTCATTATGCAATTTATTAGAGGCTTGACGAATGGTGTTTCTGGAAACTCCCAATCGCTTTGCCAACTCCACTTCCCTGGGAAGGAATGCTCCGTTTTTATATTCAGGAAGCTCAATTAATTTTCTCAATAATTGCTCTACTTGAAGATGTAACGGTAAAGGATTTTGATGATCAAGTTTTAATTCCAACGCTAACAATAATTAAATGTTCATATGTATGCACAAATGCGAATATATAAATATATTATTACCCAATCAAAAGAAAATGCAATTTTAAGACAAAATAATTATCAATAAGCAAGCATTAACCACCAAAAATAGCAAAATCCCAATACAGCTATATAGTCATAAATGTAAATTTCATAGGGCTTGGGATAGGCTATTACCAAGTCTTAATTATTTTTCAGAAAAAAGAAAAAAACGTATATTCTGAATAATTTTGAAGTAAAAATCTACCAATTTCAATCCAAATCAATTGGTCTTTAATCGTTATTTAGCCAAAAATCAAACAGTATTGTGCATCTATCCAAAAGGAGATACTCAAATTATTAGTCTTTAAGTTCGATGGTACGTCCACTATGTGCACTTTTTAACGCGGCATCTAAAATTTCCATAGTAATCAAATTATTTTCCAGAGAATAGGGATCAAATTTTTTCAATTTTAATTCTCCTCTTACTACAGCGGCAAATAACGCAAAGGGATCATCAAAAGGTGGCTGTCTTTCCTCCAGCTGAAAAGTTTCTTCACTAAAACCGTCATATCCTTCGGCCTTCCGCATGCGGAGTTGGTGATGGTTATCGGAATATATCACTCCCGTTGTACCATAAAACTCCATATCCTTTCTTCCGATTGTCCAGTTCCAAGAAGGCTGAAGTAAAGCCATTTTATCGTCATACTTCAGTATAATGGTCGCATCATCATCTACTTTTGGGTTGACTTCGGGCTGTAATTGTTGAGTTACTGCAGTCACTGAATTTGGTTTTTTTCCATGTAAAAGCCAGGTCATTATATTGGCTCCATAACAGCCAAAATCCATAAGAGCTCCTCCTCCACTCAAAGCAGGATCGGTCAACCATTGTACGAATTCACTATCTGTCCCTACCACTGTCATGCCTCTGTGACCATCACGAACAATAACCTTACGCAAATCACCGATAGCACCATCATTTAAAAGTTCATAGGCTTTAACATTAGTAGGGTACCATGAAGTTTCATAATTTGTAAGTAGATGGATATTGTACTTTCTAGCAAGTTCTGCCATTTTTTTAGCGTGATCTAGACTTATAGCCAATGGCTTTTCCACCATTACATGTATACCTTTTGGCGCGCAGGCTTCAACAACTGAAAGATGGTCATAGATAGTCCCGAAGGCTGCCACAGCTTCAGGATTTGTAGCCGCTATCATTTCTTCCATAGAATCGTATATCAAATCTATGGATAGACCATGTTGGTCTAATAGGCGTTTTGCCAATTCTTTATTAGGCTCTACGATGCCGACAAGTTTTATATCATCTGGATTGTCACGACCTAAAATCCAACCCACATGGCCATGACTCAGACCGGCAATACCCAATCGTACCGGTTGTTCTTGGGCAAACATAGTGTTAAGACTCAATATAGCTACAAGTGTTACACAATATTTAAATATCATTTCAGTTCGCTTTTGAAATAAAGGTAATATCATATTTTCGGAAGTTTAGCTGTCATTTAATTATGCCGATTGCTTTTCAACCTCACAACTCAATATCAGTTTGACTTTCGGCAAGTACAAGTGGCTTAATCCATATATTTTTAAATAGTACATCATGACCTTCAGCCTGTAATTTTATTCCGCCTGGCTGATCAGTAATGCCAAATCCATCGTTATTACCTCCGTCTAATCCGGAAAAAGCTCCTCCCCACACCTTTGTGATCGGAACATTGGAATGCACTTTTTCCCCGTTAAAATATATGGTAACCAAGGCGTCTTCCTTTTTCTCACCATTATCAAAACGTGCAGCTCTAAAAATGATGTCATAAGTGTTCCATTTACCCAGTCCTTTATAAGGTGCATACGATGCACTCTTTTCATTAATCACTGCGGCCATTCCGTGACTTGTGGAATCACCGTCCAGGATTTGGATTTCGTAGCGATTTTGTAGGTATACCCCACTGTTACCTCCTTTATTTTCAATTAGAAACTCAACATGAAGCCGGAAATCTTCAAATTTCTGTTTAGTTACAATGTCTGCAGCACCATATTTTCCATTCGCTGCAGCAGGATCGTTAGAACATACTGCTGTTCCTGTTCCTGCAGGATTCTTTACGATCTTCCATTTTATAGGGGGTTCAGCTGAGAGTCTGGGTCCCTCCCAATACGTCCAATTGTTATCTAGGCTTTCTCTGGATCCGTCGAATAACACTATAGCATCTTCAGGGGCTGTGAGACCAATTGTTGTTTTTTGCGCTTGTAATTGACCCGTCCCAACTATAACAGCGAGAAAGAATACCGCTTTAATTACCTTTACAATTTTCATTTGTACTTTTTTTAAAAAGATTAATTTTCAATATTAGGCTAAAGGGGAAAGCGAGCATTTTGGATGTTATTTAGGATAACGCTCCATACATTGCTGTGAAATTTAGCAACAAAATATTTACCTTGGGCATTAATTTCCTGTTTTTCTGAACAATGTGCAAATTTTACACGTTGGGCAAGCTATTAAAAAGATAGATCTTAGATCTTAAGATCCAAAACGAGGTTGCTAGGGCTAAAACTTCGGGGGATTATAAAATATTTTGTGTATATCCGGGAACATATATATAAAAGTGATTTTGAAATTCATGGGGAAAATATTTCATTTTCAAAAAGAAGCATCAAACCAAACTACGGAAACCATAAAAAAATGCCAACTACAAAAGGTGGTGTCCTTTGATATGCATGTCGATATACTATTCTTCAATGTAGAAATTTCTATTTCCTTTTTTGACTGCTTTTAAGTGCCTTCCAAGAATTGATGAAACGTCTTTTGAAGCAGCATCTAAATCATAATCCGCTTTTAACTTTGTGACTACATCCCTTGTGGCTCTTAGGGTTTGAAAATAACCACTTTCAATATATCCTTTAATTCTATATGTTAATCTAGATTTTTCTCTCCTTTGAGGAGAAAGCTTGCGTCTAGGCATAATTTTGATATCGAAATCTAATATCTCCTTAGGATGGATATTAATGGCCAAGCAAACTTCCACAAAATAAGAGAAATATGTTTCAGATCCATTCTCTATATTTGAAATTGTATTGTATGTGAACCCAGTCATTTCAGCGACATCTTCTATCTCTAATTCCTTAATTTTTCTTTGATCACGGATTCTGTCACCAATGATTGACAGTATTTTTTCATTCTTATATCTCTTCACATATCAAATTGACAAATAGATAAGACGATAAAAAATAGTTTAAAATGAAATTTTGTCGTTTGTAAAATAATTGCTTATATTTGATTTTATAAATATATTTGCGATACTTCAAATAGTAAGATATTAGAAGCTTTTTCGCTTAGAATCTCGAATCGAAAACTGGCACTTTTCATTGCAACGAGAGGATAAGTAGAAGGCTCACGACCATGGCGTGGGCTCTCTTATCGTTGCAAGGTATGCCAGTACCGCGATTCGGTAAGTTGAGTTCCACGCCTATTTGTTAATATACATTTGGCATTCTCAAAATTTCTTAGCGTTGGCTTCTTCATTTTAACTAAGGTTTTGCAACAACAAGGTCTAAAAATGAAAAACCTATTAAACAACATAAAGCATAAGGCTTCAAATATCGATAAAGCTCAGTATAACAGAAAGTTTACTGTATCCCGCATGCTTTTCCCAAAAAAACCAAAGTGCCCAATTTAGAAAATATTTTAATTCGGGGTTGTAATTTTGGTATTCAATAAATTAATTCCCCGTATTCTTCACTAAGCACGCAAACCGCTGTGCTAATCTCAATTTTAAAATTTAAGTTTTCTCACCTTCTGTTTTATCGACTTTAACAGAAAAGAAAGAAAGATGATATCAACTTCATCCAGGGGAAAACTACAAAATTTAACCCTAAAGGTCCAAGATATATACGTGGCAAAATACGGCAAACATCATTCTAATTTAATCTAACAAGGATAGGATTTTCTGTGCATTTGACAGGTGGCAGACTTCTTATAATTAACTAAAAACAAGCTATTAGAACAACATTATGCAAAATAAACATATCTTAAGGGATAGGTGTATACTATTGGTACTCCTTCTCATCTTTTCTATTGGGACCTATTCCCTATTCGGAAATAATAAAACCATCAATTTTTTAGAATTAGCTGATTACCAACATCGGGTTAAGGGGCAAGTCACTGATTCCAACGGCATTCCGATTCCCGGAGTGAACGTAGAAATCAAAGGGACTTCTTATGGCAATTTCACAGATAAAGAGGGTTACTTTTACGTGGATGCCGCCCCTACCGATGTTTTAATATTAAGCTATATCGGATTTAAACGACTTGAAGTTAAAGTAGGAACTTCAAAGGAGCTTTCATTGGTTCTCGAAGAGGATGTTACATACTTGGAAGCGGTCACGGTTAATGCCGGGTATTACACAGTAAAGGAGCGCGAGCGTACTGGAGGCATTGCCAAGGTAACCGCTGAAGAAATAGAGCTCCAACCCATAGTAAGTCCATTAGAGGCACTTCAAGGCAGAATGGCTGGTGTTCAAATTGACCAATTTAGTGGCATGCCCGGTGCGGCTCCGAAAATACGAATCAGAGGAACAAACAGCTTACGGGATGATGGAAATTACCCGCTATATATAGTGGATGGCGTTCCGATTAATTCGGAGCCATTAAATGATCATACAGCATTAGGAGGACAATCACATTTAATACAAAATGGAGTGGGAATAGACCCCTTAAGCGCCTTAAACCTCTCGGATATCGAGAGTATAGAAGTATTGAAAGATGCTGATGCTACCGCCATATACGGTTCCAGAGGAGCTAATGGTGTCGTTCTGATAACCACAAAAAGGGCAGGATCGGTATCCCAGAAAACACAGGTACAAGCAAGATGGTACTCAGGAATTGGTCAGGTAGAACGACGAGAAAAGTTATTGAACTCTGAACAATATGTCGCTTTTCGTAAAGCTTATTTAAAAAATAGTGGATATGATGAGGAACATCCTTTATATTCATTTTATGCCAGAGATTTATTAAATTGGGATAATTCACGATATACGGATTGGCAGGACGAACTCATTGGTGGGACCGCGGAATTTTCCAATTTAAATATTTCAGCATCCGGCGGAAATGGCAATACTTCCTTTCGACTGACGGGTGGATACTCCGACCAGGGGACGGTATTCCCGGTAGATATTAATTATAAAAAACTGACCTTAGGTGTGAAAATCAACCACACCTCTGAAAATAAAAAGTGGAACCTGCAGTTTTCCGGTAATTATGGGAATGACAAAACCCGATCAACTCCTACATACGATATTTTAAGAGCAATCTACTCCCCTCCAATTGCGCCGAAACTATATAATGAGAATGGGAGTCTGCATTGGGAAGGATGGGATAAAATGGGAAGCTCAAGTATCTATAACCCTTTGCGCTCCAAATACAAAATGACCAATGCCAACACCAATACACTTATTGCCAACCTAACCCTATCCTACAAAATTTGGAAAGGATTAGCCTTTAAAACCAGTATGGGTTATACATCAAATAAAAGAGAAGCTGTATCAAACTTAAGTTTATTGTATTATAACCCTTCAAAACGAGGTGTTGGAAGTAATCTTACTGCTACTACAATTGATCATGCCAAAAGAAACTCCTGGATTGTAGAGCCGCAATTAACCTATACTACCAATTTATTGCAAGGGACAATGGATGTGCTTCTTGGCTCTACCTTTCAAAGCGATGAAAATACATCTACATTGGCATACGGGCGTGGATTTGTGGATGAATCTTTGTCAGGAGATCTTGCTGCTGCAGATTTTACTTTTAGTAGAGGAGGACGGATAGAGGAATATAAATATCAAGCAGTATTTGGTAGAATAGGCTATAACTGGCAACAAAAATATTACTTAAACCTAACCGGTCGTCGGGACGGTTCTTCCCGTTTTGGCCCCGGAAAACGCTTTTCCAATTTTGGAGCGGTAGGTGCCGCCTGGATTTTCACTGAAGAATCTCTATTCAAGGAGCGGTTTCCATGGCTAAGCTTTGGTAAATTCAGAGGGAGCTATGGTGTAACAGGAAGTGATCAAATCGGTGATTATCAATACATCGACAGTTACCAGGCAACTATTGCCCCGGGAGGGCTATACCCTACCCAATTGTATAATGACAATTTTGCATGGGAAAAAAATAAAAAACTTGAAGCCGCCTTGGAACTTGGATTCTTACAAGATCGTATTCATATAGGTCTTAGTTGGTATCGCAACCGTTCTTCAAATCAATTAGTAGGATATACATTACCGGCAATGACCGGATTTTCCAGTGTACAGTCAAATCTGCCAGCAACGGTGCAGAATACAGGTTGGGAAGTAGAGTTTTCTACAACACCTATAACAAGTAAGGATTTTCGTTGGAATATCTTTTTCAACCTTAGCCTCCCGAAAAATGAGTTATTGAATTTTCCAAACATAGAACTCACTCCGTATGCCAACCAATACCGTGTTGGAGAACCCTTGAATATTGCTTTTCTGTATGATTATATAGGAAAAAATGAGTCAGGACAATTTGAGTTCACGGATGTTGATGAAAATGGCAGAATTGATGCTGCCGATAGAATTATAGTTCAAAACCGTTCAAGAAAATATTTTGGGGGGCTTCGTAATAGTTTGTCCTATAAACAGTGGAAATTAAATGTGCAGCTGGATTTTGTAAAACGACAGTCGCCCAGACCTTCTTCTTTGTTTAATCCATTACCCGCTAGTTCTACAAGAAATTATGCTTTGGAACAATATAATTTGTGGCAAAGTGGAGAATTGAATCCAGGTACAATTGATAGCTCACAGTCCATAAACTATTATTATTCCAGCTACAATACAATCGATGGATCGTATTTGAGACTAAAAAATGTGTCATTGGTATACAGTATGCCGGAGTCCTGGATTCGACCATTAGGCATTAGTGGGTGGAATGTGTTTTTCACCGCACAGAACCTGCTTACACTTACCTCTTACCCCGGGCTTAATGTAGAAAGCGGAGGAGTGGCAACCCTACCACCTTTGCGCATGTTCTCTACCGGATTACTACTCACCTTTTAAATCAAAATATAATGAAGATAAAAATATATTTAAGGATTATTGGGCTATCGATTTTATTTGGCCTACAATCCTGTGAAGATTTTGTGGATATCGACTCTCCCAATTTTCAGATGGTAACTGAAGACGTCTATAGTAAAGAAAAAACAACCATAGCCGCTATTCAGGGTATTTACAATCAATTGTATGTGGCAAACTTTTCCACTTACGGCGTTTCCTTATTAGGAGCAATGAGTGGTGATATACTTCTGGCAAGAACAGATACTTATTTACCATTTGACCGGCATGAATTATTTTCCATAAACACTACCGATGCAGCATTCAACCAAAATATTTGGAGTAGTGCCTATAATGTAATTTATATGGTTAACCGAGCCCTAGAAGGATTGGAAAATGCTAATATCAATGGTGATTTACGCAACGACCTTCGTGGACAGGTTCTATTTATACGGGCCTTCACCTACTTCTACCTGACCAATTTTTACGGAGATGTGCCACTTTTACTTACATCAGACTATAACACTAATGCCACGGCGCCTCGTAACCCTACAGAAGAAGTATGGTTACAGATTGAAAGCGATTTGGATGAGGCAGCTCTGCTGCTAAATAAACAAACGGAATATAAAGATGGTGAACGTTACTATGTAAATCGGAGTGTAGTCGAAGCGTTTAGAGCTCGGGTATATCTCTATCGAGAAGATTGGTCAAATGCAGAGAGCTTTAGCAGTAAAGCAATTGATCGTACTGATTTGTATGATCTGGAGGCAAACCCGGAGGATGTTTTTCGGGCAAACAGTAAGGAAGCCATTTGGCAAATTGCACCGGATGGGGTGAATAATTTTGTTCCCCGTGAAGCCAATCATTTCGTATTGCTTGTTAATGGTACCACCATAACAGGTAATACGGCAATAGCTGATGATTTTGTGAACTCAATAGATCATATGGATAAACGACGATTGTGGGTTGGAGAAGCCAACACCGAAACTGAGCATGCCTATTTTACAGGAAAATACTGGTTTGATAACGATGGAGAGATTCAGCAGTACAGTACAGCCATACGTCTGGCTGAACAATACCTGATACGAGCTGAGGCTCGTACTATGCAAAATAAACTGGCAGAAGCCATCTCAGATCTGGATCAAATCCGAGCAAGAGCAGGTATTGATTTAATAGCTGACAGTAATCCAGACATTAGTAAGCAAGCTTTACAGGATACCATAATGACAGCACGAAAACGAGAATTGTTTGCCGAATGGGGGCATCATTGGCTGGATCTCAAACGAACGGGTAAGGTGAATCCTGAATTTAGTAACAACCCGACCTGGCAGGATACCGATGCATTATATCCCATTCCGGGAGAAGAACGTTTAAAAAATCCATTTCTAACTCAAAATGATGGCTATGGGAATTAGTCTAATAATACATTCTACTATGAAATCTATATTGCAATTATGCCGAAAAGCTTTAGTGAGCTTACTTCTAATACTGATGCTATCGTGTACCATGGCTCAGGAACCTTCCAAGAACTCATTTAGCCTAGATAAAAGCATCCGAATAGGACGTTTACCTAATGGTTTTACCTATTATTTAAAACCAACCTCTGATACAGATAAAATAAGTTTACGATTTTATGTGAAAGTCGGTTTCTTTAATGGAAGCCAATTGAAAACAGAGCAATATGCTCATTTATTGGAGCATTTTGGATATATCGAAGGTTATGTAAAATCTCATTTACAAAATGATTTAACATTTAAAAAATCAGGCAGTACTACTTTTGCTGGGACATCTAGTATCTATACGCCATATTGGAGTAGTGTTCAAGGTGATGATTCTCTAGCTTTAACGGATCGTCTGCAGTGGTTTGCCAATATCGCCAACATGGAACTGGAAGATACACTTGTTATACGTGAGGCTCGTTGTGTAAGGCAGGAAGTTTTTTATAAGGCAGGAGGATTCGGCTTAGACCAGCGCATTAATAAAAGTCTCAGGGATGCCGCCATATTTTTTGATGCTGACGGAAAAACCCCGTATACAAATTGGCTCACCCATTATGACATGGGAGGTATATCCGTGCCTTCCGTCCGGGAATTTTACCACCGTTGGTACCGTCCGGATCGTATGGGCTTGATGATCACTGGCAACATCCAGGATATAGACAGCCTAGAACAACAACTTATTACTCTTTATAGTAAGCTTCCAAAAGCAGCAGGGGAAGGTGGTAATTTTGACAGGCGTATTTTTTATCATTCCGCACCTCGAAGGTTTAAGACCGTGCAGCGGATAGAATTAAATCGGATCTCAGCTTGGAATAAGGAGAATTCTAAAATTTCCTTGTTTTTCCGAGTTAAAAAATTCGATACAGTCTTAGATACCAAAGAAAAATGGCTTAACGAACAACTGTATAAGGCTATGTATGGAATGGTTTACCAGCGACTCAAGGAAAAAGGAGTCCCTTCATGGACAACCAAAAAAGGAGGAATCATTGATATCAAATTTCCGGATAGAGACCATCCCTTTCTCAGACTGCCTGAAATAGAGAACAAACCGGGAACCGAACGGAAAAACCTCCAGCGGGTAGCCAGCGTACTACAGCAACTTCAAAAAGATGGCTTTACACAGAAGGAGTGGGATGAGCAAAAACAGTGGATGCTAAATGGCATCACTTCTAAAGACACTGCCAGTACAGCGTACTGGGAAGGTGAGCTGGAAAATCATTTTGTCTATGGAGAGATTCTGCCAGCGCAGAAAAAAGCAATTACCAAAGGGTGGATGGAAAACTTTTCCTTAGAAGACATCAATAGCTATTTACAGGATAATTTTTCAGTAATGCCTGACGATATCTATATCACAGCATCTGCAGGACACTCCGCAATAGACTATACGGAAAAACAGGTGCGAGGGTGGATCAAAGAAGCAATAAAAAAGCCTATTGACACTGGAAGTAAGATTGATCTAGCGGTATTGGCTCCTGTAGGTGATAAAGTTTCTGTATTAATGAGTGAAAAAGAAGTGGAACGTTTCAAAGAGGTGGACTACCGAAAAACAGGAATAGATCCTGATACCGGGCTAGATATTCTACAGCTAGACAATGGAGTGAAATTACTGCTGGATATTAAGGAACCGGGAGAGAATTCAACAAGTAGGATTTCCATTACTGGTACCAGTCCGAAGGGCGCTTCCTGCTTTCCAAAATCTGATTATTATGCTGCTATCGGTGCCCCGGAAATTGTTAAACTAAGTGGTGCAGGAGACTTTGATAGAGAAGCAATAAGAAACAAATTAGGAAAAGAATTTTCTTTGAATGAGGAACCACCTGTACATTTACGCATTCAGCAAAATGGCTCAACGGTAAGTACAAGGGCAAGTTTGGAGGATTTGGAAAAGTACCTGCAACTGGTTTATTTGTATTTCACTGTGCCGAGGAAAGATTCTTTGGCGTTTGAGAAATGGAAAAATAAAATAACAGATCGTTATTTCGGTAAAATTATTGGTGGTGCATCCCCAAGAACTGATATGACTAATGCAATCGCAGCGTTTTTAAACTTTGAAGCTTATAGAAACTCTTCCAATCCAATAAGTACAGAGCAATTTCATCAAACACAATACTTAGACTACGAGCACGCCATGGAATGTTATCGGGCTGTTTTTGGTAATGCTTCACAATTTACTTTTGTCATTAGAGGCAGCTACAAAAAAGAGCAGGTTTTACCCTTATTGCAAAAATACCTTGGAAACTTACCCACTAATTCAGATACTCCTTGTTCGACTAATGAAAATGATGTTACATTACCCAAAGGACCAATTTACCACACGTTTTATGTGAATAAGATGAAGGCAGGTTACACACTTTACACCCTACCATATATGTTAACTTATATTTTTCCGATTTCAAAAGAAAATTGGAAAGACCGTGTTGTAATGGATATTATCAATATAAATTTACGTTCTATGATCGATGGTGAACTGCGATTTATAAGAGGAGCAAGTGTATACCAAGAAACTTTGACTGGGAGATATTCTAATTCAGATGAATTGTATAGCCTTACGGTTCATGTGGATGCCTTGGATGATGAATTTGAATGGATACGATCAGAATGCAAAACCATAATAAAGGATATCAAAAATCATGGATTAAACATGGAGACAAAGAATATAATTTTAGAGGATCCGCTTTTTTTGGGCAGGTATTCATCCAGCCCAAAACTAAAAGAAAAGGTAATGCAATATGCCAGGTCATTAACTGTGGAAGATATTAAAAAAGTGGCTACAAAATACCTCAATAAAAAGCACCAATATGAGTTTGCCTTCCGCAATCATAAGGAAAATGAATCAATACCATAGAAATTTCAAATAGGAAGGTAGTAAGACACTCAGGTCAAATACGAAATTTAACCTGAGTGTCTCCCTCCACAAATAGCCAATTAATGGTTTAAATTACTATTTACGGGGTTACCGGGATCAAAGAAGAAAATGCATATACCGTAGTGTTTGGCACACTGGTAAATGCTTCTTCATATACCCCTGGAGATGTCTCTCTCTTAACTTGGATTTCCTGTACATCGCCATCTTTTGAAATCCATGCAGTACAGTCCTCTCCTTGCCCCTGACAATCAACCGGAGAGTGATACTTAACTCCATTGATTTCCAGAACGAGATCTCCAGTAGCCTTATGCTCAACAGCAAACGACATACCGATGGCCAATACGAAGGCCAACATCGGAATAATAAACTTAAATTGCTTCATAATAAAAAAATTTAAGGGTTAGCACTAAATGCCTTTCTTGGTTCAGGTTTCAGCTCGATTTACCTGTACTTGTTGGCCAACAAATATCTTGACACCTAAAAAATTAGGTTTAAATTTTTAATTCACTAAGTAGGTAGTCATTAAAATAAGCGCATTACTCCTATTCCACTTTGTAATGATACAGTTCAACATTTGATAATTTTCTTATGTGGTATAACCGTATAGCTATTATGGCTAATGAGACAAAACATATATTAACAACCAGATGCTGTGGCCAAGTCAACAGTGTCAATATCCCACCACAAGAACAAGGCGTGTATGGACTAAAAAATACAATACCTGCCACATAAAGCGTAAAAAGAATCATAAGTCCAAGGGCGGCATACAATCCTTTGAGCTGGGTTCTTGGCCAAGCCACAAAAAAGGCCACTAAAATCTCCAGTATTGGAATTCCCCAACTCAGAATATAAGCCGTTGCATTACCCGGTAGAATGGGAGAGTTATTCAGATTATTAAAAAAGCGATCCCCTTCCATAAGTTTAGTAAACCCCGCATACACAAACAACACTATAAAAAGAACACTTATGATCTCTATAATAATTCCGCTATACTTTTTACCCCACTTCATAACTTTTATAATTTCCTGATTTAAAACAAGATAAAGTTAGGATATGATTTTTAAAAAGTGGTTTACATCCTGATTGAAAATACGAGCCAAACTGTATAAATATGCTACCCAAAGTGGGTAAATTTACTAGTCAAATTGTATAAACACGTTAGCCAAAGTGGGTAAAAAAATCATACAAGAAGAACGCCCTATAGATAGTGCACATGCTAGACACACAAAAAAAAACAGGACAAAAATTTTTCACCTTCTTTGTCCCGTGGAAAAGATTGCAGCAATGACTCGACCCGAAGGGAGACGCCCTAAAAAAGCCCATGAAAAGGGTTTATAAAAAGGGAATAACTATTCGGGACATTACGGAAAACCATCAATTAAAATTCCCCTAATTTTGTTTCTTTAACCGACAAAAAGAGACACCGTGAACCGATTAGTACTTATCGGCAATGGCTTTGACCTTGCCCATGGCCTGAAAACCCGTTATAGTGATTTTATGCTGGATTTGATAAAACGTACCCTTTATCATGCTGAATTTAATTATTTGGTCAAGGGTAAGCAAGGACAGCGGCATGAGCACACGGTCACACATAAGGATTACCTGCTTTTCGGCATCCAAATCTTCGATAGGGCTTCTTTTTTTTACGTCAAACAAGAGGTTCATAAAATTGATAGTTTTGATGCCTTAACAGCATTTTTCGAACAACATGGACTTACACTCTCTTTTCCTGAGGTGATCACTTCCAAAACTCCTTCTGGTAAAGAGTTCAGCTACACTTCCATTCTCAAGACCATGATTGATGCTTTGATGACACGAAACTTAAAATGGGTTGATGTAGAGGGCGCATATTACCAGTCTTTACTTACTATTTTAAACCAGTTTGACAAGCACGGGAACCGGGTATATGATGAGAACTCCAAAGCCGAAATTGGCATATTGAACACGGAATTGGATTATTTAAAAATTCAATTGGAAATGTATCTTTCAGCTATCATGCCGAAGCACATCCCCGATAATTTGGGGGTCAGAGGTATTAACTTTTGGTCGAAGATCAAGGGTGAATTTTCCACCAGTGAGCAAGGCCGGTTGTCCCTCACCGAGGAGCAGAAGTTTCCGGAGCAGGTCCATATTTTAAATTTTAACTACACGCCCACCTTTACCTATTATGGTTCGCATTGTGCCTGTCCGGATAACCTCGATGTCCAGGTGGCTATTAACCATATCCATGGGGAGCTAAATAAACTACACAACCCCCTTATTTTTGGCTATGGAGATGAAACGGACGAGCATTACAGCGTAATGGAAAAGCTCAATGATAATACGTTATTCCAGCATATCAAATCTTTCGGATATTTTAAGACGGATAATTACCATCAGTTATTGCGCTTTTTGGATTCGGATCAGTACCAGGTATATATTATCGGGCATTCCTGTGGGCTTTCGGACCGGGTGATGTTAAAACATATCTTTGAGCACAAAAAGTGTAAATCCATACAAATATTTTATCACCAAAGGGAAGATGGCTCCGACGACTATATCGAAAAGACCCAGGAGATTTCCCGACATTTTGAAGACAAGCGTGCCATGCGAGAAAAGATGGTCCCCAAACCCAATTGCCACCCCATATCAGGATTAAACCTGGCTTGGGATGACATCGTTTAAAAAGGGCTAATTAAAACAGGTTATTTGAAAAAATTAAATATCTGCGTAATATTGATATAGACAAGCACTAATTATCCAATCAAACATAGGTTATGTCAAAATCCGGAAATAAAAAATCAACTGAAACATCTTTCAATCAATCATATACAGAACTTCTACAAAAAAAAGATTTATTAATTGCTTTAGACGAGTATACAAAGGGACTAATCAAGGAAAAAAAAGGAGGGCTTTCAATAACTGATATAGATGTTGACCATATTGTATTGGATACAGAGACCCTAGATATTAAGGAGAAGATATATACTATTAAAGATCCTTTAGCTGTTGCCTATAGCCTATACTTGAAATTTAAACAAAAATTTGACTTTAAAATCTCTAAAGACTTTGAATCGAGTTTTTCTTTTATGTGTAAAGTAGAATCTGAGATAGAAACCTACCATCAACGTTCTTTGCTAAGTATAGTAAAAAAGCAATTATGGAAAATAATTATATTTCAATCCTATAAAGAATTTAACGAGGACTTTCACAAATTTATAAAGAATCGCAATAAGGAAAATATAGAGCTAAATGCTTTTTGTGAAGCTTATGGGGAATTATTGCCTGAACTTCATATAGACATTGATATATTCAAGGTTAACATGGATCATTTGGAGACCTTGAATAATCCGGAAAAAGGATTATATATATTTTTAACTCCTATATATCAGGGCATTAAAAAAAAATGTTTGATTGACAATGATTTTGGAATAAAACTCTTTGAAAAGATAACCAAAGAAAAGGTCGATGATTGTCATACCATTTTGATTCTCACTCCGGTATTATATGACAGTATCGGGTATGGGTTTTATGAAAAACACTTAGAACCCTTGTTGGCTTTAAAAAAACACACACATAATATATTTGGCGGACTTACAAATATTGATAACATAACGAAAAAGGAAGCTCAATTATTTCTTCAAATTTATGATCATTATAAGTCCGACACTCCCCTCCTTCCTCATATATTACTACTGTTATTTGCCATTATTAATGCCGATTCTTTTCCAGGCAAGAAATCTTATGTGGAGTCATGTTTTACTCGAATCAATGAAAACATTAACAGAGAGGATGGATCTAGGACTATTTTAGCAAGCTTATCCAGATTAGACGTGATGTATTTATCACAAATCAAAAATCTACTTACCGGGATTATTTCGCAACCCTATTTTGATTTGGAAAACTACAGCCACTTTATACAACAACTCTTTTGGCATCATAAATCCGTCGGCTTACACAAATGTTTCTTAAAAGCGACTGCGACTGCGACCCCTTTTAAAAAGTTTCCCAAAGCACTTAAGAGTATTGTTCAGGATGTAGACCTAAAAGAATTCGATAAAATGTTAGTTCGTTTGCTGACCGATGATAAGGCAGCCTTTCGATTCATTGCACAAGATATTGTGGAACATCTTTCTTTACAAACCGCTTACAGTTTCTCTTGTGACCTGTTGGATTTTCCACCTTTAACTCTGTATAAGTTATGGGTGAGTTTAACGGAAAGATATCGCGAACCCCACTCCGTGATTCCTACCCTACTTCCCCTATTGCAAAGTTCATCAGAAACTGTACGTGGGAGTCTTATCTGGAAATTAGAAGAATATACCGAGCATTATGGTGGCCACCTAATTGAGGTTTTGGAAAAACATTTAGATACAACGGATTCGGAACATCAACAAATATTGTCCCGGATACAAAGCTATATGGAAGACTATTACAAAGAAAATATAGACATAAAACATGGCATTAAAGAATTCGATCCATGGGAAACACATCCCGAGCTTTTACGCAGTTTTAACCAAACTTTCGGAAAGAATTTTAGTGAAATGTTACATGAAGGTATTGATAAAAATAGCTTCCTGGGAGCATTTACCGGAGGAAGTAAGACTAAACTAGCCAAAGGAGGTGGATGGAAATTAAGTGGAAGAAAAGAAATCACTCCGTTAGGAAATTACGGAAGTAATTTAATTATTTCTCGTTTTTATTTGATTGATCCTAACAAATGGGATTTAGAACTCGCAACGACCAATCGAACTGATTGGGATAAAAAAGATTTTAAAGCAATAGAAACACTAATTAAACATGAATCATAGTACTATTTTTGTTGAAGAGTATCTAAGTACGTTAAAAGAGGATCAAGAGCTAGATTATCTTTTCCCTATGTTATTACAGCAGATGGGATTCCGTATCATCCAAACGGCTAAGGAATCCAAAGGGCAAAACCAATATGGTAAAGATGTCATCGCTATTGGCAAAGACCATCAGGGGGTAAAACACCGGTGGTATTTTGAACTAAAGGGATATACAGACCGAAATATCACGGACAAAAATTACGCTAGTGTGGATGGCATCAGAGAATCCATTATAGAGGCAAAGGACACCGTATTCCATGATTCTTCTATCCCAGAGTTTAATGATCTCCCCATTAAAATCGTACTGGTTCATAATGGCATAATAAAACCGAATGTGCGTCCCACTTTTGAAGGTTTTATAAGGGAATTATTTAAGGATAATAAAAACACTTTTGAGCGCTGGGATATTTATAGGCTAACGGAGCTGTTCAGCAAATATCTGTTTAATGAGTATTTGTTAATGGATGTGGAGAGTAACAGGTTGTTCAAAAAAACCCTGGCCTTTATGGATATTCCGAATTATGATTTAAAAGATTTCAAGGCCCTGATTGGCCTTCAATTGGAAAAGGTCACTTCCTTTAAAGGCAGAGCATTTGAAAAACTATTCGCCACATTAACACTTTTGGAAACCCTATTATTTCATTATAGTAAGGAGAACCGTAATTTAAACGTTGCAAAGGAAGGCTCAAAATTCCTGGTTTTGCAAACATGGCATTGGATATTAAAGCACAAACATGAAAAGAAAAAATCAGTTATTAGTCGGTATAATCAATTGTTATCTATTCAAAAGAATATCTTAAACGCATATTTTGACAAAACACTTCCAATAGCACGCATTGCAAATGGGTTGTATGCCGAGAATGGTGCTTTTTTTGAAAGAATAGGTTATCCTTTACGTTGTTTTGATTATCTAGATGACATGATATACTATTGTAGGCTACAACAACATGCTCCGAATTCCCGTGGTATTTCAAAATATAATAATGACTTGCATCAGAAACAAAAAGATCTTATTATTGAAGTTGTCGAGCAAAATCCAGGATTTCATTGTCCTATTATTGATAATCATTCCATTCCAATAATGCAATTGTTTTTGTTTTTCGCCAATAAAGAAACATTGCGAGAAAAAGACATGCAATTCTTAGGCAAGTATTTTATAGAATTGGTTTTCAGTATTATAAGGGAGAAAAGAATATACGATCGTTTCCCCGAACTTCATAATAATTTGGATGCTGTAGTAGAAGCAGTAGCCACAAATAAAAAACCAAAGGTTTATTGTGATTCCTCTTCTATTCTAATTGCCTTCTTACTGGAAATAAGTGCTGTTTTAAATTACCAAAGTCTTTTTGATATTTTATTTCAATATATTCCCAGGGAACTAAGTCTCCAGATTCCTTCGATCACTTTTGAAAATAATGATGTTGAACTTTTATTCTTTGAAAAAAATCTGCATAAAGAATATTATATAGAAAGCATAGAGCGTAAACCAGATGAGACAACTTTTTGGGTAGATGACCCCGATTTTCAAAAATTTAAAGAATTCACAATCTCCAAACAAGATGTATTACCTAGGTACAGAACGGACGATCAAGGAATGTCTTTTTTACGTTACCTGGCCCATAGCTATTATAAAAATGAAATCCTTCCTCAGGAATGGCGTAAAAATTCCTTTGAAGGGATTCAATAGCACTCAATTAAATGGGAGACTTTACTTGCACAATATCCCATAAATCCGTGTCTATTTTTGCTAAATAAGAATCAAATCTATTTTTATGGACTGCAAAACATAACAAGTGCGTTGGTCTTGAAAATCCTACATATGCCATCTTTGCGGATTGTTTTACCCTTGCCCCTATCTTAGATTTCAATGGCTTACCTAATATTTGATCTGCTAATCTTTGTGACTCATAAGATTTGGCATTTACTCCTTTCCCATCTTTTTGAAAATAGGTTTCTAGATAGAGAGTAGCCGTATGAGTTTGTCCTTTTGCCGAATGAATGGTCCCTACTTCTACCGTTATATCATTCATTTCAAATATGTTGTCTTTTGAAACTACCGGAAGATCAGCCTCTGTAATTTCGGAAGGCCTTTGAATAAACTCCGAAGATGTTGAAATCTCCTTTTCGAATATTGAAAGAAACACAGGAATGTAATCTCTAATCTGGGAAATAACATTGGAGGCCTTTCCTTTAATGCAACCTAATGACCACTGGTATAGGTTTAGTTTAAACCTATCATATTCATCATCTTCAAGAGATTTCAAGAAATGAATTAATTTTCTTTTCGTATACACTCTTCCATGATCATTCTTAATATTTTCCAATCGCAAAATTTTTAAAAAAGCATTTAAAATGTTTTTACGAACAGATTCTAAAGTTTTTTTCTCTTTATCATAGAACAAGACATAATCTTCCAATACATTAAAGTCAATAGATTTAGTAAGAGTAGCATTTGAAAAACCGGTCCAAAAATCACTAAGCGCAACCTTGTCAGTATCCTCATGTTCTTTTCGCCATGCAATTGCCTTAAATTTACTGGATGGATTTAAAGGAATCAATCTCTCTTCTGAAAGGGTTTCTATTCTTTCTGCAAAAGCCGGAATTACTTCAGATATTGAATCATCCTGATAAATAAAAATAGTCGGTTTAATTCCTATTTCAGAGCCATCGGGATTTTTATTTCGACCTTCAACCGGATTTGGCGACAAAGCAAGATTCTGAACTAGTGCTGCAATTTTAGGGCTCAATCTATGGCTACCATTAATATACAATATTGTTTCCCTTTCAGCCCATATAGTATCTAGATGCACGGTACCGCCATTATATATGGCTTGGTTCTTATCACCAATTCTTTGAATAATTGAATGCGTATTTCCCCCGCAGTAAAATATGTTTTCAATTAACTCATATTGATGAACATCCATATCTTGCATTTCATCAACAAAGATGTATTTAAACCGAAGCTGCAATAATTCTTTTATTTTGGGATATTTTAAGATTGCACAATTTGCCAGGAAATACGCATCGTCATAATGTAATACTTCACGATCTTTCAATAAAACCATTTTCAGGGTAAAAAACCACTTGTACAAAACTTTCTTTTCTTCTTCTGTATAGTCAGTGTAATTACGACCATGGCGCGGCTTGGTAATACTTAAATCTGCACCGTTCAATGCTTTTTTTAAAACAATCTCATTATCTCTATTAAATCCAAAACGATAATTGTAAAACAACGATTCATCAACATTTTTCAGGTATAAAATTTTTTTAAAGTCATTATTTGGAACACCAAATCTATATTTCCATATATCAGAGAGAATTTGCGCTAATCTTTCATTGTAAATTCCCGAATCAATTCTCGTAGGCTGCTTCCCAAATTTATTGGTATAAAAAGGAATTGCCAGAAATGTGTCCACGAAACTTTGGATGGTTCCAAAAAAGTTCGGATATGAAAACAGTTTAGGACAAAACCTTCCTATTCGTTCTTTAATTTCGTCAACAGCGGCATTGGTATGAGAGATCACTAATATGCCACTTCCATTCGATAGTGGCATATATTTTTCAAGGATTAATAATTTTGCTAAAAGTGTGGTCGTTTTACCACTTCCTGGCACTGCTTGTAAATCTAGTGTATTAAGGTTTCGTATAAATGATATCCTCTCATCATCAAACCTCTCCCCATCAGGAAGAAGTATCCTTTCAGAATAACGTATGTCTTCTTCAGTTATATTAATTTCCTGCGGCATAGTTTATGGCATTAACAATATAAAAGACACTATCGGTTTGATCTATTTCATCAAGAGTTATGGTTCTTTCTATTTCAGGTTTTTTCAGGTCATCATCTATTGCATTTGCCAATTGATAGGCTATTTTGGTTTTCTTTAATCCTTTATTTAGCAATTTAATTGCCAGTTCTTTTTCAAAATCAGAATCCCAATCTGTCATTGTATGAATTGCTTTTACTTCACTCTGAAACGTTTCAGATAGGCTGGGAGATTTAAACAATGAATATTCTAAGGTCCAATTTGGGGCGACATAATAGTGTACAGCTTGCTCTGCTTTAGCCCTTATTGTTTCAACTCGTTCCTGGGTTTCTCGTTGAACTTGATCGACATCCCGTCTTATATAATCATCAACATTCTTTTCATATTCTTTTACATCCGAATCCGTAATTACAGCAACAGGAATTGACATATAGGGTTCTTCATTTCTCAAATATATTTTTGAATAATGGTCAAAACCTGTATTTCCAATATTGACAACCGACACCCCATTTTCCGTCAGGTTCACTCCAATAGCTTTGGCGATACTTGGGATCAGTATTTCCTCAGCCCATCCTTCTACTAGTATGACTCCTTTGGCAAAGAAGAGATTTGATTTTGTAGTATCGAGAAATTTTTCCAGGAATTTATAATTGTCTGCATCCAATTTGGTATAGGAATTTCCCATAGGGAAAGCATTACAATTGTTACAGATAATTAAGTTTTCCAGGTTTAGCTTTGATGCCAGGTTAGGGCTGTGCGTAGTAAGAATAAGTTGTATATTTTTTTCTTTTTGTAAAGCTTCGATAATTTGCATTTGAGCTTGGGGATGTAAGTGGGCTTCTAATTCCTCAATCAACCCTAATCTTAAACCGTTCCAGTTTTCCTTTTGAAGATGCAGTAATTCAGAAGCCATGAACAACCTGTTTAAAGTTCCTAATCCAGGATTCAGTTCATCCTTAATTGATAATTCCAATTTCTCCAAAATATTTTTAAGATTATTGCCGAGGACCCCAAAATTTGATTCTTTATCCTTGGAATAAAAAGCTTTAACAAATTTATCTATGTTATTTTTTAACTCCTTTCCTTTTAGATCACCCCCGGTAAGAGGTTTATTATCTTTATCAGTACCCTCGAAATATTTTTCGACATGTTCATTGAATTCTTTAAAGAGCTGGACCAATAAGTGATCCTGATCTCTGCCTTTAAAAGCTTCATGGCCTTGAAGAATTTGAGTTAATCTAGAGTTTTTTCTAGGTATTAATTCGGACTTGGCATCCCGCAAGGGTTTAAGATAGGTTGTTTTTAAGTATTCCCTTGCTTCTGCCGTTAATTGATATCCTGTTTCGTCAACACCTGCTTTGATTTCAGTTGGGTAGATATAATGATCTTCAAGGTTCCTTGTAGCATCATAAATCAACCTTAAAAAGGGTTTTTCTTCTCCATGTTCACCCTCCCACCCCAGCCACTCGGTAAAATTTTTGGCTTCATCATCCTTAAAATTTTCGAAACGTAATTCAATTCGCAATCGGGTAGAATTATCAAAAAAATCGTTCCAATCCAATCGCAACCAATCATAACTATGGGTTTTTAATGCCAGTTTAATAGCATCAATTATTGCACTTTTTCCTGAATCGTTTTCACCAATTAAAACATTGATACCATCATTGAAGTTCAAATTCAAAGATGGTTTATCCAGGTCAATACTGGAATCTTCACCAAATTTCCTGAAGTTCCATAGTTTAAGATTAGATAGGTACATAATTTTATTTATTCCTTGATTTTCAAATATACCTAAAAGACCACTTAAAAAAGTATGGTTTCCCATAAAAGCACTTAACCCATGGTGAAATGGCATTAAGGAAAATCACAACTCTTTTCGGAAGCTACCCAGCCAATATTGGGGAAGAAAATGAGGGTTAACATCTGTATAATTAAGGAATGGTTTAAGACTGGTGATTGAGAGTAGTTGCTCATAGGAAGGGAAGCCTAGAACATGTATGATATAAACTTCATTAAATATTTCGTTATTAACTCAATAAAAATACAATTCTGGTCTTTCTTAAAACATTACAGGTTCTTCTCTTTATGTGCTTTTTCCCAGTTTTCAAATAAAATTAAATCTCCCCGACCTAAGTTACTATAAAGTAAGTACTCCGGAATGATCTCTGCAAAATAGTCTTTCTTATCTTTTGTCCCTCTTACAATGGTTTCATTAAGTTGTTTATATACATTGGGTCGTTCGGAAAATTGTAACAATTGGGTCAGGGAGTGCGTATTTGACTCATTCAATCCGGCTTTTTCTGATCCCTTCAATTTAAACCAAGCCCCTTTATAGGCATCATTAACGGATGACGACCTGATAAGATGGCAAACGAATTCCAACCAGTTTTTATGAATGACATTGTTAGCGGCAAATTCTAAGTTATTTAAAAGTCTTAGATACAACACAGAACCCGAGTTTACACTAATGGGTAAATATGTAGAAGTTACCGAAATAGCACCTACTTCAAAAAAAGCATTCGCTATCGGATTTATAGTACCATAAGTAGGTGCTGTTCCACAGGCAGATAAAAATATAATAGGGGCAAAAATTTTATTTTCAACAACATAATTACCATCTAATTTTTCATCCCCCATACATAAATAAGTCGATCGTGTATTTTTATCATATCCTCCATGACAATCAAATATCAAAATATCCGGCCTTATTTCATCAACACTATTTTTTACCTCTTCAACTGTTTTACATCTTCGAATAACAAATTTCTTCGTTCTGGATAATTCAAAAACCTGATCTTGCCAGATTTTAAAAGCCTCTTCTTCCGTTCCCATTATCACCAGAGTCTTTTCCATAACATTTTCCGGTATGGAATATCTTGAGATGTTATTATTGGTATAAAAAGATATTAATCCATGTAAAGAAGTTTCCGGAAGCCTTGCAATATCGTGAGTAAAGGAAAATGGAATCTCATTGATTAACAGCCACTCTATAGGCAAATCAGAAATACAAATAATTTGCCCGTTTCTATTCTTTATTAAATTTCCCAATTCCTGCGACAATACTTGTCTCTTCAATGCCTTACCAAATTTATATATGGTTTGTTTGAGCTTTTTTCGATTTTTGGATACCATCATATTGGGAAAGGCCTTTGTTCTAAAAAAAGATAATTCCCGATAGATAGATTTTCCTTTCATTGGAAATCTTATCATCGGGCTAAATGAAAATGATGCATGTAAAAATGCTACATCATCCAAGTAGTCTATCCGATGTTTTATGATATGCATCCCTGTAGTATACATCTCATGGGGAATGTCCTGTTTTGGATCAACTACATGAAGATAATTGGAAGTTTGCTCCACTTGAATGGTTTTTATTACATCTGCATCATTATATATTTTTCTTAAATCCGGATTATGAAATGGTAAAATCAAAATTAGTGGCGCCAAAATAGTTTCAATAGGGCTCACTTTTTCAACAAGGTCTTTCTCATAGCAAAGCATTGTAAACCTATCAATTTTCTTGATTTGAGGGATAAAACGGTTTTGTCTCTCAAAAGAATCCTTCTTAGTATTTGCTTTTTGAAATTCTTCAAAAAACTTTTTCTTTATTTCGGCATTATCTTCCTGAAATAGTGTTTCTCCGAAATTTCCGATTAAATTATTAATGATACGGTAGTTTCCATCCGTTGGCAGAAAGAAAAAATTTTCGTTAAAGTCTTTATACGCAATTTCCATATCCAAATTTATTTTCAGATCCTGGATATTCATTTCTTGAAACAACTGCTCTTGCTGAAATATTATCTTTGAAATGAAATCCTCCGGGCTTTCAATAATTCGGTGGTGCTTTGGAGCGGATTCTTTTCCATAGAAGTAATAAAAGAACAAATTGTTGGATGTTGCAGTCAAACTATCGAAGAGCTTATGATGGCTCTTTTTTTCACTATCCAAAAAGAACAGTTGAATTTGTTTTAATTCCAATACCCATGGAGCGATAAGCTCAAAATCACGGATATTTATTATGTTCAAATCATATCCATTATTCCAGGCCAACCTCTTTGTCAATTCAAAAAAATTTAATGGGCTGCCAATCTGAATGAGATCTATCGGGCATCTTTTAATAAAACGAATTACTTCATTCATAAATGCTTCTGGAGGAATGAAGGTAGGTACCATTGGCAATTCATCTACAATTAAATTGTATTGAATACTGGTATTATTTATTACACGGATTTTCATGTAGAAGGTATTTAAACGTTTTATAAAAAAGATTGAAATAGCTATGTTGTGAATAAATCAACTCTTAAATAAGTAAGAGAGAGCGCTTATAAAAGGAGTCCGTGTTGAACTTTTATATATCCACTTATTGTCTCCCAATAATTGGATTTATCCGATTTCGTAATTGCCATTCAATTTTTGGAACAATGGCATCATAATTCTCTACCTCCACTTCCAAAACTTTAATTCTAAAAATTTGATCCCTTAAATGAGGCCTTGCCATTAGTTTAAGTGCAAAAGTGGTTTTGTTTAGTTCCTTATAAATGTGTTCATAAATCCTTTTTTCAACATTTCTCGATTTTCCAATGTATATAGGTATCCAGTCTTGGATATTATTTTGCATATGAGCTGCAATTCTTTTCTTCTTAGTATTTGGCGTAAATTTCTTAAGATAGTCCTCACTTTCCCATTCTTGTTTAAAGGCCTCAATCCAAGATTCAAAAGAATCAAATTTCTCGGAGTTTTTTATTTCTATTAGATAAATTCCTTTGTGCCTGAGTCGATCCCAAGGAATTTCCTTATGCGAATTGCAAAGCTTAAATTCACAAACCTGAAGAAGTTCTGTTTTATTAACACTTTCTTTTAGGCGGGCAAGTTGTTTTGTAATCTCTGCATCTATCTCTTGAATGCTCATCATTTTTAGTAATAGACTTTAGAATTAATTATTATGTTCACCACATTCACATACTTTATCATATATGGTAAAGATGTGTAAGTTTATTTAAAATGTCCAAATTACTTCAAAAAAACGCCTCTGGTTTACGGGAACCCATACTATAATAAAAAAACAGGAGTTACACTAGTATAATGACCAGGATACAGAAATTAGTTGCAAGGCAAATGGCAAAAGGCTACACTCAGCCAGAAGTGTCTGAATATTTAAAACAGCGGGAGATTACGCCCAATAGCTTAAGTGCGATTGAGAAGGAGCTTTTCAAATTAAAAAAGCAATTCAAGGCCGCCTCATTGATACATTTATTTGTGATCCTGATTCGCAAAGGGCATTTGAAGGTATAAACTATGGTATCCCTGATTCCTGTACGTATCTTGGGGATTATTGGTTCTTCTCCCATTTGTCCGAATGCCAGGCTTCCAATCCATCTGCGGTTACCTTAATCCGATGCGTATGGGGAGGAGCAAGGTAATGTGCTGCCAGTCCTTGGGGAATACGGGCATAATCAAATACCCATAATTTTTCCGTATCCAGCGTGGGCATTCCTTCAAAGCTTATATCCAATTGACTTTCAACTGTAAAATAGATCCCTGTCTGGTCAAACCTCCGGGCCATTGTCGCTGTAAATCGTTTAACAAACGCATCCAGCTCCAGGTCATATTTTCGTATGGGAAACGGCAGCATTGTCATTTCCAATCCGATAGAAACCCAGTTCGCTTGGAGGGCGCTATTCGCTTCCGGTGTGTGGCCGATGACACATGGACGCACCCCCGCTATACTTAAAGTGCAAGGTTCCTTTTCTTCAATTATAGTTCTTCCGCAATACATAATGTCCCAATCTAACGTTTCAAGTTTTTTCAAATTGGATTCTATTTCTTGACCATAGATAACGTTAGAAAACACAATAAGTAAAGAAAGGATTTTTTTATAATTCATTTGTCATAGGTATTGCATTCCGGGATCACCTTATTTATACAAACAATAAAAATTGTACTTTATTCTCCATCTATTCACTTAAAAAGATAAATTAACATTATTTCCGATTTAGAGTCGATTTCATTTATCACTTCTTGGTCAAAGTCAGTATTAATATTATCCAATTTTGTTGTTAGCAATGGCTGATAGTTGTGCTTAAACTTCAGAAGATCATCGTTAGACGGGTTTAACTCTTGTATAGTTTTCATTTTATTTGTTTTGGTTGTATTGAGTGGGAATGTATTATTATGCCGTTACACGATAAGGAATATTCGCCTTCATCATTATATGTATCACATCTGAATGCATAAATTTTTTATAGTCTTTGAACTTAGGCGATTGAGCCCGTACAATCGGATACAATTAAGACTTGGATTGATAAAAAATGGAGAACCGATTTATGTAAATTAATTAGTGAGTAATACTTGATTTCCCGTACAACAAAAAGTTGTTATGTTTCATATAAAGCCCATTTCACGAGCTTTATCCAATAAATCCTTATTACTGCCGCCTTCTACTCCTAAAGTAATTTTTAGTTTTTTCTTCATTTTTGTAACAGTAGACCTAGAGAAAAAAAGATTATCTGCAATTTCCTTCATGGTAAAACCCTTCTCCATTTCGAAAAGTAATTGTCGATCTAAACTGTTAATGGTAATTTCAGTCTTGAACTTATGGGATACATATTTTACAACGGTTTTACTTAAATAAGGACTATCATCGAGTACAGTTTTAATAGCACTGACAAAACATTTAGGATCCAAATCGCCTTTCACAAAAAAACCTTCGGGAGTAACATTCTTCATAATATTCTCTATATAGAAGGGTTCGTCATGAATTGTGGAAACTATTATAAGGGTTTTAGGATATCTTTTACGTATCTCACTTCCTAGATCCTCCCCGGAGTTCATTCCAATTTCCGGTTGTGGTTTCAGCTTTATATCCAAAAATACCAAATCAAAGGACGGTTTTGTTTTTAATGCAGTTAAAGCATCAACCAAATTATAAGCAATTCGGGTAGTAAATTCGGTACCAGTAGAATTACTAATTTCGTCAAGGAAACCTGCTATTCCATTTGCGGTGGAGACATGATCTTCTACAATGAGTGTTTTGTAATGTTTTTTCATGAAAGGTTTGGGTTTAGGCTATTTGAAGTTGGGTAAGGAATGGTCATAACTAGCTTAGTTCCTTTACCCTGGGTAGATTCAATAGTGAATTTTCCTTTTAATTTATCAATGCGAGATTGCATATTTTTAAGACCGATACCTTTGGAGCTCACTTTTGACATCCCTACTCCATTATCTGCAACGATTACCACCAGGGACTGCCCCTGAATTTTGAGTTTTAATGTAACCTTGGTAGCTTTAGCGTGTACAATACAATTTTGTAATGCTTCATTGATATAATAGTAAAGATCCATTTTAGTAAGCCTCTCATATTTCGACCAATCAATATTTAAATCGGTATCTATAATAAGCTTAAATTTTCCGGTGACAGCCCTTTCTTTTGCGAGATCTACAATAATAGCTGTGAAGTTTACAGATGTAAAAATTCTGCTGGCTCTTAAAGTATGAGAGACACCCCGTATCCCTTTATAAATATGTTTGAGTTCTTCAATGCATTTTCTATAGCGTGTTAAACTTTCAGCATCCCCTTCGAGACTTAAATCTTCCAGATCCATCCGAACAGCATAAAATTCAGGAAGCAATCCTTCATGAAGCTCCTGGGAGGTTCGAAGACGCTCCTCATCCCTACCCTCTCCATATTTCTCCAATTGTTTGTATAATGATAGATATGAATCATTAGCAGCTTTCTGCTGGGCAGTTTCTAACTGTAACTGCTTGTATCGAACATGCTGTCGATAACAGATAAATAAAAAGACCAGTAAGAAAAGCAAAAACCCTATAAGATTGAGTCTCTTGTTATTTATTACAGAAAGCTTCGCAGTCTGTTGTTTATATTTCTGAGCCTCATATTGGATCGCCATAAACTTATTACGGGTCTGGCGCTCGTGATTACGTAATTTATTAATTAAAGAAATCTGTTCTTTTTGATACCCCACGACATTCACAGGATCAATTGCAGCCAGCAATTCTAAGTTATCAAGCACATCACTATTGCTTTGAATCGACTTTGCCAATTGATACGATTCCTTGGCTAATTGGATTGTCCTTAGGGTATCTCCTGCATAAGCACGGTACCAAGCCAAGTGATGCTTACTTGTTATCACTCCCAGTTTGGATTCCAAACTATCCCTGATCTTTAAAGCCCGATTATACTCGGTGTAAAGTCCCGTGGTATCTTTAAGCTTTAGTCGGCTATAAGCTCTATTATCTAATAATCGGGCATAAAGAGCCTTATCCGTTTTTTGTACCCCTGGATTCTCCAGTGCCTTATCAAAATAAGAAACAGCCTTCTGATAGTCTCCGGACTTATGATAGAGGACTCCGACATTGTTTAGGGTGTGGTCACGAAAAAGACCGGGATCTTTCACATTTTTTAAATACCCTAAACCTTTGGTATAAGCATCAATTGCATTTTCATATTCCTTTAATTCGTTATAGATGATCCCTAGAAGATTATAACACAGGTAAAGCTGTTTGTAGTTTTTATTGGGCTCAAATAACTTTAACGCCCTAAACACTTCCACTTCAGCTCCTGTATAATGTTTGTTTCGACAAAGGATAGAGGCTTTATTATAATGTATCTTTCCGGCATAATATAAATGTCCTTGGTTTTCAAAATGATGTTGGGCTTTATCATACTGATAATACGCACTGTCAAAGCGTTCCTCATTAAGATACCAAATACCATAGTTCCAATGCGCATGTCCCATTCTTAACGAATCCCCAGTCTTTATCGCAAGTGCCATAGCTTTGGCATTAGCCTTACTAAAAAGAACGGAGTCCTTTAACAATATCGCTTGAGCGGTAATCTTCTCAAGATACTTCCCTGCAATAGAATCCTGCTCCAGCTTATCAACAAGCCCTAAAGCCTCATTTAAGTATATAACAGTGGAATCAGAGCGATTTGTTTTAGCTTTGGAAAAAAGCATAGCGGCTTTGGCCTCTGTAGCTGTGTAACTCTGATCGGATTTATGAGAAGTCTTTTGACAACGGTTAAAAAGTACTATCAGAAGTATACCAAAAAGAAGTACAGTAATCCGATATTTGACCGTAGTTTTTTTCATTTTTTAGAAAAAAGCAGCAGCTAGATTAAGAGGGTTCTTTAAGATAAATGAACCTTAAACATAATAAAAACTTTAACACTAACCGCTAAAGCATTGGATTAAAACCCATTAAAATCGATGAAACACACATTGTCCGGATTACAATCCGTACTGGTTAAATTATTAAGAGAAGAAAACCCACAACATGCTCTTGATTATGCCTGTAGAATTGGAGCAATGGTGGCTGGCGAAAGCGGTGCCAATCCTGTGTTTGAACAGGCACAGATTTGTCAATGAGCTTTATTAGCTGATTAAAAAATCGGCTGTCCGGTAAAATACGTATTTTTGCCCATGTCTTATTTTTTTGTGTCGTAACCCAAAATAGACATACCTGGTCAGGATGTAAAATGTCTGATCCGATTATTTTTTAACCGGACACCAATGTATTTAAATATAAAAACAGATATAGTTGATTCTAAAGAAAATAGAAAGGGTAAAATTTTAGATAAAATACTATCCTTTTTCATTCCAATTGCAAATCCTGATTTTGAAGATAAAATCTTTTTAGTATCTAATTGGTTATTGGAGTTTGATAATGAAAGTGCTATTCCAAATAGAGAAATAGGATTAAATTCAGAGAGCGAAGTAATTTTAAAAATGCCTTATAAAAAAAACTACGGTTATTGGATTGATAATAGCTTGACTTATAATGACTTCAAAAAAAAATTCGATTATGAAGTTATAGACAAGGAAGTTTTTGAAAAAAACTGGGTTAAAATAGATTAGAAAAGCAAAAGACAAAAGTCCCTTAATCAGGGCTTTTGTTATTTATACCGGCAGGCAAGTTCGGTGTTCCAATAATAAGTGGTTTTGGATTATTGATTTTGCGTCCCTTTGGGAGTGTCAAATGGACTCTGTCCGCTATTTCACCCCTTCAGGGGTACCCCCGAAGGAGTGGTCGAAAAATCGAGCTTAACTCGGTCTTTCCAATCCAAAACATCATTGGGATTGTTTTTATAGCTTTCTAAACGATTGTCCAATTCTTTTTTGTGTTCCATAGAGATTTCTTGATGTTCTTCTTTTTCACGCTTTAAAACACGCTCTAAAGTATCTATAATGCTTTCTCTGTCAATACTGAACATCCCAGAACCTTTGGCATTACCGCTCCCCTACCCAATGTGGATAGATAAGGGATTGCCTGGAAACTTCGTTAAGCTGGTTTAGGTGCTTCTCCGATAAATTCCATCCCACAGCTTCAATATTTGAGATCAGTTGTCTTTCATCTCTGGCACCGATGACCACATTAGAGACTTGTTTATTTTGAAGCAACCAATTGATGGCGATTTGTGCAATGGATTTATCCAATTCCCCTCCGATACGCTCTAATTGCTCCACGATATCGTAAAGCAGCTCATCATCCACAGGAGGAGCTCCAAGCGCTCCACCGGATTTAATTCTGCCTTCTTTAACTTCCATCCCACGTTTTATTTTTCCTGTCAGTCTACCCCATCCCAGCGGACTCCATGCCATAAATCCTGCGTTTTGATCTTTTAAAAGCGGAAGTACTTCCTGTTCCACATCTCTGCTGATTAAAGAATAGCTGCCCTGGTAGACAATGTATTTTTCCAAATTGTACTTCTCGGAGATAGAAAGAGACTTCATAAGTTGCCAGGCAGCAAAGTTAGAACACCCTATATATCGCACCTTTCCACTTTCAACCATGGTATTCAGTGTTCTAAGCGTTTCTTCTATGGGCGTATTGTTATCAAAACCATGCATAAAATAAAGATCAATATAATCCGTATCCAGTCGTCTAAGACTAGCCTCCAGTGCATTCATTAAATGATAACGCGAAGAGCCGCTTTCATTAGGTCCCTCCCCCATCTGAAAAGTCGCTTTTGTAGAAATAATACTTTGATCTCTCCGGCCTTTTAATGCTTTGCCCAGCACAATTTCTGAATCCCCTAGAGAATAGACATTAGCGGTATCAAAAAAATTAATCCCGTGTTCCAAACAAATATCAATAAGTCTTGTCGCTTCCTTTTCCCGGGTTTGTCCCCAGCGCTTGAAAAATTCATTAGTCCCCCCAAAAGTGGCGGTTCCTAGACTCAATACCGGTACCTTCAAACCTGAATTCCCTAAATTTCTGTACTCCATAATTGTTGTTTTTTGTGATACTTTACAAGACAAAGTTCAACATACTATGGAGTGTCCAACAGGACATTTGTCAAAGATTTGGTGTGAGAAATGTCACATTTTAGGAGTGTTGCTTTGTAAGCCTGCTTAAGGTTTCTCGAGTTACACCCAGATAAGAAGCAATCATAGCTTTGGGTACTCTCTGTATTAAACCCGGGTAAACGGTCAGAAGATTGTGATAGCGATCATTAGCATTACTGCTTAAAAAACAAAGAATGCGCTTTTGAAGATCAATATAACCTTCGGTGGTCTTTTTATGGAAAAACTCTTGCATTTTGGGTAATTCTCGACTTATCTTTTCTTTATGCGCCAAGCTAATTACTAAGGTATGGGTGTCTTCCATACAATCAATGACAAGCTTTGAAGGGGAATGGTTGTAGAACGCCTCCGCGTCCGTGATCCACCAATTCTCCATTGCGAACTGTAAGATGTGTTCTTTCCCGTCAGGATCCGGCCTTGACACTTTCATAAGTCCTTTCACTACAAAATATTCATGATTTGCACTGTCACCCTGATGAAGAACAATTTGATGTTTTTTAAATATCCTCGATTGAAAATACTCCAATACAAAAGCAAACTCCTGATCTGTTAATACAACGAGTTCTTGAATATGAGTTCTTAAAGGGTGCTGAATCATTGGATTTTTGAATTTAATATTAGGACAGTGAACTGGTAAAATTATCAAAAAAACTAAGGCAACAGCAATTTTAATGTCTCAATAGTATCCTGCGCAATACTATATATATATGATTGTCTCAGGCATCATTTAACCAAGTATCCTTATTATGTAGACGCTTTGTAGATGTTTTTCAAGGATTTGTAGTCGCCATTAGTACAGCTATCCGTTGTTGGAACCGCAGGCTACTTCTATATTTGTTTTAAGAGTTCTCATGCAAAAACGGGAGTACATATGCCATTTAGTTTTAGGCGCTTACAAGCTCATCAAAAAAGAACAATGAAAAACATACTTTTAATCAGCTTTTTAATTTTCACATCGATACAATTTGGACTAGCTCAAGATGTATCTTTTAAAATAGTTCAGGTAAATGAACAAAGGCACACTGGACATGGTGAAAACAAAATAAGCATTATTGTAGCGATCGACAGCTTGGAACTCGATGCCGACCACCTTGTTCAGGTTAAAGATTCAATCCTTGCAGTAGACAATACAGGCAGGGTATTAGAACATTTTAGAGGATACCCTTACGGAGGTTATTTTCAAGAGGACAAGGAACTAAGCATCGGTTTTAAAGCGCCTAGAGGTGATGTCACAGAAATTGAAAAATTAGAAGGCATACTGGAATATTTTACGATATCAGAAAAGCTCAATTCAAAGGTAATTCTGCATGATTTCATAAATCATACTAATGAAAACCTGCTGGCGGTTTTGCCTCCCCTGAAACTCATATTGATTAACTACAATGAAATAAAAAAGGTATATGGCACTGAGGATTATTATCCTGAAATTAAAAGAATACAACAGGAAGTAGGTATTGGGAAGACCATGGAAGAAACTGATGTGTTTTTTAGCGATATGTTCTATTTCCAAAACAATAATCCCGAACTGGAGCTGAATTTTTATATAGAAGACCCCGATAAGATCATTAATAAAATAACAGTATACAATGGCGACGGGAAACCAATGAGCAGCAATTATTCAAATTCCGGTAATCGTTATCGAATAGGTCTTTCAAAGGAACCGTTACCGGATTGGAAGTTAGAAATCCACGTTAAGACCAAAGCGGCTCTAAAGGAAATACCGTTTCAATTTAGTAATATTAAGATGCCATGATTATGAAATTATCTAATATAGTATTATTTGTTATGGTTTTCTTGGTAAGCGGCGCCGTTTGCTCTCAGGAGTTTAACCTCTTTTTGCAAAGTATAGATGAAGATCGGTATTATGGCAAAAGTCGGATAATGTATCATACCGACAGTATCAGTACCATAACCCTAACGGCAATGGTAAACGGAATAACTTTAGACAAAAATCACCTGATCAAGGTAAAAGAGATCAAGGCAGTTGATAACAAGTCAAATTCCTTAGTATTGATTAGTAGCAATTTCTACTATGACAACCGCTACCAGGATGATAAAAAATTAGAAATAAAACTAGAGGCTCCTGCGCGTAACGCCACAAAAATAGATATGCAAGGAAGCCTACTTTATTTTAATCCAACCGAAAAGAATAAAGGTATGGTGATCATCCGCGACGTTTTGAGTCGCCCGGGCAAAAATCTCCTGGAAAATATTTATCCGGACTCCGAATTTGTCTATATAGACACAGATGAACTTATAAATTTAAAAGCCGAAATGGAGAAGCTGATAGATTCTGAAGTCGAAAAACGTAAAATAGAAGTGGGTGAAATAAGTGAGGAAGAGCAAAGGGAAATTGAATATACACGTCAATTATTTAATGACATGTTTGATTTATCAGACAATCGATTTGCATACACAATAACGTTTCAATCCAACAAAAATATCAAGGATGCGTATTTCAGCTTTGCTATATTCAATGCTGAAGGTAAATCAATAAGCTCAGGCTATTCTTCAGTTGACAACTTATACCAATTTCATTTAGTAGAACCGCCAACAAAGGGATGTTATATTCAGATTATTACAGAGGTAGATACGGCTATCAAAGAATTAAAATTTAATTTAAAAAATATTATATTACCCTAAAAAACAACAAGATATGTGGATTAGTATAACTGACATCAGTGTAAAACAAGTGGACGCTAATCATTTGAGAAACCCAAATGGTCCCGGCAATCAAATGATACTCAACTTATTTCAGCGCGAGGGTCGTTCAGCATTTTGGGTGACTCAGAACAAAAGAGTTTATCCCCAGTATCTTGATGCTGCAACGGGCAAGGTAATTTCCAGAAGAAAGTGGACAGACCAAATGAAATCCTTTGCTCAGAAAGAGTTGGATAATTTACCGCCGCATAAAGGACGGTTTAAAATAACCATTGTAGGCTGGATATTCCTTTTGTTTACCATTGGAATATTTGGATATATTATGATAGAGGCCTTACAGGCGCCTGCCAAAAAACGGCAGTATCAACAGGAATTAGCGGAAAAAGCAAGGGTGGCTGAAGGCGATATTTACTTAGGTCGAATTGAAGTATATAAGGAAAAAGGAAATTTCCTTGGCATGAATCTCGAATTCGGCTGGTTTAAAATTCAAAGGATAGAGAACGGAACTTATTATATTTCAAAAAGTGTTGCGATGGCTAAAAATTCTCAGGATGTAAAGCCTCAGAGCAATACCGAATTCAGTGAAACCCCTATAGTCGTAAAGCCAAAGGAGCTGGAGCCCTATTATAAAACTTTTATTTCTGAAGATGGGCTGACTGAAATCTCCCTCACTGAGAAAAAGGAGTAATTTATCGCATAAAAATCATAAAAGATTATGTTTATATTTTTCGGAATACGGGGATCGAAGATTGGCGAGAAGAAAATAAGCGGTGGTACAGAGTGCCCGTATTGTCAGAGTAAAAACAGCTTTGTGGCTACTACTTACGGGAAGTATTTCCATATTTTCTGGATTCCGTTCCTTCCCATTTCAAAGACTACCTTTCTGGAGTGTTCACATTGTAAAAAGACCTATGCGGATCATGAGCTCCCGGAAGATTTAAAAGATACGTTAATCAAAAACAACCAGCTCCAACCTCCCAAAAGACCGATTTGGCATGGTTGCGGCTGTTTAATATTTGGTGGGTTACTATTAGTATTAGGCATATTCTTTATTGTAAGTCTTATTTTCTGGAGTACCAATGAACCTAAAATCGAAGTGGATCCTAGGGCAGTTTATTTACATGAAGACCTTGAGAAGACCGTTGTACAACCAGACAGTATTACTGACGCGATTTCCTATCAGCTCAAAGCCTGTATGGATCCAAGTATAGAGGGTATAGACACAGATGAAATCGGCTATTATTCTGAAACTGACGGTAACAAGTTATTAGTTTTACTGCAAGTAAATGATTTTAAGAACACCTATACCTCTACCCGAAAAGAGATTGTCTATTCGGTAGAGGATTGCTTGAGTTATTTTTTAAATCTTGAAGATTACGAACTTTATATTGGCATCAACGGCAGTTGGAATATGGTACTGGTAAAGACACCCGAGGCAGAAGATTTGGGAGGTCGATTTGCGAAGAGCAATTTGCTCCTTCCATTTTACGGTGAATCCGAAACTAAAATAGAAGAAGTTCCCATAGAGCAACAGTAAGCAACGTACTCCCCTAATAAATTAGCCTTAGGGACAAGTCTTTTTTGGTTTATGAGTCTTTGTTTGCGGGATACCAACTCATCAAAAGTAGAATTTTGGCAGAGTTTGGAATTCCTAAATTAGCTCGCAGTTATAATTAAGCTCAAAAACTCTATTTTTATAAAATGGCAAAGCAACGAAAGAAATACGACAAGGAGCTTAACGGAATACTATAGGTTAACTTTCCAGTAGCCACCTTTATCAGATCCTATTCTATCTATTACTCCTTCACGTTTCAATTTGTGCAATTGTTTTTCAATAGCACGTGTTGAAATTTTAATTATATCTGCCATTTCAGTAGTAGTAATACTTTTATTATATTATATCAGCAAAACTATTTTCTCCGAACTTTGTCCGAACTTTACCCGAACCGATTTGATTGTAATCTTGGGGCTTTCTTCCATTTTTGAAAGAATTATTTCGACGGGAGTTTTCTCCACAGTTTCTTCCACAGTTTCTTCCACAGTACTGTGGAATACCACGGTAAACATCCCATCGGTTTTAAACTCAGGCTCGGGGAGTTTAGCAGATTTTATTAAATCTCGGATTCTGTCAATACCGGAACCTACCTGTTCTATCATATTAACCCGGACAAACAACCCAAATATCAAGAAATTTATGATCAAAAGTAGATAAGGTTCAAGGAATTAAATTTGTTGGATAGAAATTTTTCGGTTAAGTTGCAAAAACATACAGTAAATAACCAAAATCCAAAGAAAAACTAAATCTATGTTTAAAACCTCGTTAAAAAAGGGAGTTACAGTACCTAGTTTAATTTTCATCATAGGAGTATCATTAACAGCTATTTTTTTTCCCGAAGTTACCGAAGGTCTCTTGAACAAGATTCAGAACTTCATCTTTGTCAATTTGAACTGGATTTATATCTGGGCCGTTACGATATTCGTTATCTTCCTGATATACCTTATGTTCAGTAAGTATGGGAAAATACGATTGGGAAAAAACGACAGTAAACCCGAGCATTCCTTTTTTTCATGGATTTCTATGTTGTTTGCCGCCGGAATGGGTATTGGATTAATGTACTTTGGTGTCGCTGAACCCATGCAGCATTATGCCTCTGATGTCTTTGGGTTACATAGCTATGTCAACCAGGAGAAGAATGCCCAGCTTTACAGCTTTTTTCACTGGGGTATACACGCTTGGGCTATTTATGCCATTATAGGACTTTCCTTATCGTACTTTGCTTACCGTTACAGACTTCCACTTTCGTTGCGTAGTGGATTTTACCCACTGCTAAAAGATAAAATTTATGGAAAATGGGGGGATGCAATTGATGTTTTTGCACTCTGCAGCACCTTTTTCGGGATCACTACTACACTAGGCTTTGGAGTTGTACAGGTCAATTCCGGATTAAATACACTTAATATCGTTCCGGATACAAGTTTTATTTACCAAATCTTGATCGTTGCTGTGTTGGTTTCACTCTCCATTGCCTCAGCGGTAACAGGAGTGGATAAAGGAATCAAAATATTAAGCCGGATCAATATTACACTTGTGATCGCACTGCTGCTTTTTGTGCTGCTTGTCGGTCCCACGGTTTATCTGATCGGCAGTTTTACTGAAGGCCTCGGAAATTATATTACCAACTTTTTCAGTCTCACCTTTGGCACTCATGTTTATGAACCGGAATCCCTACCCTGGTTTTATGACTGGACAATACTTTATTGGGCTTGGTGGATTTCTTGGTCTCCTTATGTGGGTTTGTTTATTGCCAAAATTTCAAAAGGAAGGACCATCCGGGAGTTTATAGCAGCAGTTTTAATTATTCCCAGTGTATTTAACTTCTTTTGGATGACTGTTTTCGGTAACAGCGCTATTTGGTTCGACAGAAACAAAGCAGACGGTATGCTGAGTGCATTGTCTTCTGATCCTGATGCGCTCATGTTTCGGTTTTTAGAATACCTTCCACTCTCCACTGTTGCCAGTTTCGCAGTTGTGCTGATCATCGTTATTTTCTTTGTAACATCAGCAGATTCAGGGATATTTGTAATGAACAATATTGCCACAAAAAATGCTAAAAAATCCCCAAAATGGCAAGTTTTTCTTTGGGGCATCTTACTTGCATTAGTATCGTTATTTTTGTTAAACGCCGGTGGCTTAGATGCTCTTCAGAGCATGACATTAATTACCGCTTTGCCCTTCTCTATAATTATGTTGCTCTTTATGGTTAGTCTTGTAAAGGCCTTAACCATTGACGGAAACTATTATGAGCGCGATTTTTCTGAAACTGCCATACCTTGGTCAGGCGGGTTTTGGAAAGAACGTCTAAAGCGAATTGTATCGTATAAAAGCCGTCCTTCTGTGGATCATTACATTGAGACCACAGTAAAAACTGCCTTTACTGAATTGCAACAAGAATTTTCCAATAATGGAATCGAGACGAAGCTCAATACTTACAAGGATCCAACGAGAATTGAGATTGAAATTCAATACGATATCGTTAACAATTTTGTTTACGGTGTTAAAAATGAGTCGAAACTGCTATCTGAATATTTGCTAAATGAAGAAAACCATCCTGATATTGAAGAAAGTAAAACGTACTTCCCGAAAGCGTATTTCGGAGATTCAAGAGAAGGTTATGACATCCACTATTTCACAAAAAATGAATTGATTTCAGATGTCCTAAAACATTATGATCGATTCTTAGCTATTATATCGGAAGAGCGCAATGAGATGTTTATCAGCAGTAATGCCAATAAAAGGAAAAAGTAAGTAATAAAGACAGAAGCTACCCAGGTATAATTATGGAGCAGGGTTTCACCACTGGTTGAGTATATAGGAAACGAATAAATTGACAAAACACTACCCACTAATAACTCAGGTTCATAGCTTCTTGGCTGTTGAACCGGAGAGCATATTTCCCACCTTAAGCCAATTAATAAACTACCCAACCACGCATAGCGATGGATTGGGTTAAGCGAAATAAACCAACACTTATTCAAAAAAACTCGTCTCTGAAAGAACAAAACAGATTGCCAATAAACCTATGATTTATAAAGTGACTGATTTTAAAGATGTAAGAGTTGCTTCAATGAGTAATTTCAGCATTTACTATAAAGTTGCTGACAAAGAAATTATCATTACATCTTTTTGAGACAATAGACAAAATCCGAAAAAACTTTAAGAAATATTGGAAAATAAAAAATAACTTTGCGCAATCGAGTAACAGTCGTGAAATTAGTAGTAATCAAGCCTTTAAGTCATCCTTTTTCCAAAAATCATTTGGCAACATTTATCTTCCAGAAATATTGAATGGATACTTTCTAATACCATACTCTTTATGAATGTTTCATCCTTTGGATAGTATAAAGTTTAAAGATATCTTAATATGCAAACTATTAGTTTGGAAAAAGAACAAAAAATAAACCATTTACTTAATTCACAACCGACGGGAGTGGCATTCAAGTTCAAGAGGTTTTCCACGCAATGACTAAACCGATATAAGAGGTTATTTCGGAGTTATGATCAATACGTAGAATGAGGGTTTCACATCTAATTCCTTTGCCAATTCTCTCTGGTTTAAATTAGGAATTGTATCTATCTCATCATTGATTAAAACTCCTGGATAGCAGGAAATTTAAAGTTTTTCAGCCAAATCTTGTCTTCCAATAATAGCCATAATTTCTATTACATTTTCATTTACCTTAAAGTAAATACTATCTGCACCACAAACACATTGTCTATAATCTCTTTTTAGATAATTAACTGATTTAAAAGAGAAAGGTCGATCAGCAATAATGTCAAAATATTCGAAAAAGGAGTTGTAATACCTGTCGGCTTGAGTCATGCCGAATTTTTTAACACCATATTGGTGAATCCGGATTAAATCATTTTTGGCTTCGTTACTTAATCGATATTTAGCCATTCAGCATTGACTTTGATAGCGCTAGAATTTCTTCTTTGCTGTCTTTTGTGAATCCACTATTCTCAGCCTTCTCTAGTTTAGTGCGTATCCAATCAACTTGAACCTGTTGTTTTCTAGCCTGGCGAACTAAGTCATTTATTAGCTCACTTTTACTTGAATATTCCTGGTTTTCTAGTTGAGTTTTTAACCATTTATCATTTGGTTCAGTAAATGATATACTTTGTCTAGCCATAATTGTTAACATTTGGTGTAAAATTACACCAAATACACTTCAAAAGCAAATTATTATTAGCTAAACAAATTTATTTCGTAGTTTATAATTGGCTAAAAAATAAAGATATTTATGAATCCAGTACTTCATTAATAATTAAGCTACAAACTATTAAGGATGTCAAGTGCGGAATACGAAAAAAGTTGTTTTAAAATTATTTTTAACCTCCAATGCAAATATACGTACCGCTTTTCCCCTATTTAAAAAAATATTTATATCCTTCACATAAGAGTCCATTTAAATATCGTCCACAAATAAAATAACAGACGCTTTCTCAAGCAGCATAACTTTCTGACATAAGAACGAGGAGGAGTTCAGGCACTACCATAATTTGTCAATAAACTACCCAACCACGCATAGCGATGGATTGGGTTTTAAACCTGAAGCTAGATGAGCAATAGCGCAACACATAG